>CASGHD010000084.1 GCA_949319575.1 uncultured Anaerolineales bacterium
CAATTCAACGCCTGAGCGAATCGCAACGCCAGCGTGCGGCGGCCCAAGCCCGGAGGTCCCGCGAAAAGATACGCGTGGCGCGTCGTCCCGCGGACGATGTGCTTCTGCAACATGTCCACAGCCCAGCGGTGACCAGTGAGATTCCAGTTATCAGTCATTAGTGATCAGTCGTCAGTTATCGGTGTTCAGTCTTTGCCTGCGCGAAGCCTGATGTAGGATTCATATCGTTCAGGATGAATTTTACCTTCATCCACTGCCGTCAACACGGCGCAATTCGGTTCATGCGTATGCGAGCAATCGCTGAACTGGCAATGTTGCACAAGGTCGCGCAGTTCGGGGAAGTACGCGTCCATTTCTTCGGGCGTGGTATCCCACAACGCCAGCGACTTCCAGCCGGGCGTGTCGGCAACGAATCCGCCGCCGTCGAGGGCGAACAATTCGCGCGTGACGGTTGTATGCTTTCCTTTATTCATCGCCGCGCTGATTTCGTTCACGGCGAGCCCGAGTCCCGGTTGGATCGCGTTGAGCAAGGATGATTTCCCTGCGCCGCTGGGTCCCGCAAACGCGCTGATCTTGCCCGCGAGTATTTTTTTCAGTTCATCTAACCCAGCGTGGTTTTTTGCCGACGTATAAACAGCGAGATAGCCAATCTTCTCGTACAAGCCGAATATACTTTTTGCATCGTCAACAAGATCAATTTTGTTTGCGACAACGACAGCTGAGATTTTTTGTTTCTCCGCAATGACCAGAAAACGATCCAGCATTTTCAATTTCGGATTCGGATGCGCGCAGGCGAACACGAACACAGCCTGATCGGCGTTTGCCAGCAGAACTTGTTGATACTCGCCTTGTGGTCTTGGGTCGAGCCGCGTAATGGCCTGCTTCCGTTCGGCGACTTCTTCGATCACCCCGCTTCCGTCATCGAGAATTGTGATCTTAACTTTATCCCCTAACGCTGCGATATCGCCTTTGGCTTTTCCTTGTTTCAACTTCCCTCGCAGTTGACAAACAACCAAACCACTCTCGGCTTTTACCGTGAAGAATCCAGACTGGGCTTTGACGATGAGACCGTTTAATGGATTTTGTTCCACGAATCTTCACCTTGACCAATTCGCTTGAAAACCCCGAAGGGGTGCAAGGATTCTAGAAATTAGCGCGTCGTTCGATAACCCCGAAGGGGTGTCATGCTTGTTTTGCGAATCTTGCCATCCCTTCGGGATTAAAACGTGAAATGTTCTTGCCACTATAACCTTGTCATCCCTTCGGGATTTATCCTACGGTTTCGGCGTCTCGGTGGGAATGCCGCCGAAGGGCGTTGGAGTTTCGGTCACGCCGAAGTTTGACTCGAACCAGAAGATCGTCTGGGGATCGTCGAAGTAATACGTCTCGATGATGCGCTTGAAGACGGGCGCTGCCCAGTCCGAACCTTCGCCCTGATTTTCCAACACAACCACGATGGCAATGTCCGGCTTGTCTTTGCAAACGGGGAATTGATCCGCCGCCTCTTCGCAAAGGGTGTAGCCGGCGAACCACGCGTGTGGTCTCCCGCTACCGGATTCGGCTGTGCCGGTTTTCCCGGCGACAGGCACCTGGATACCGCGCAAACGGAAGTTCGCCGTGCCGAGCGGGTTCTTCACCACCTCGATCATCGCTTCACGGATAAGTTGCAGACGCTCCGGCGTGACTGGCAGAACGCCGGTCGCTTCCGGCTTGAAGACCAGCGTCGGCGGTCCTTCGATGGGTTGAATTGATTCGACCAGTTGCGGACGATACAACGTGCCGCCGTTGCCGAGCGCGGCGATAAAACGCGCCACCTGCAACGGCGTGACCTGCATATCGCCCTGACCGATGGCTTGATTCACCACATCTATCGCCGTTTGCGGGTTGCTGATATTCCCCGCGGCTTCGGTGATCTGACCGATTCCCGTCGGTGAGCCGAGACCAAACGCGCGCGCCATATTGGCAATATCGGTCTGGCGGTTATTTTGATATAAGGTGTAGCCGATATCGTAGAAAAACGGATTACACGAGCGCATCAATCCCTGAGAAAGTGTCAACAAGCCGGAGGGAAGGCTGTCGGGCGTATTACATTCCCTGCCTGAGGCAACACGGTCCTGGCAATGTTGCCAGGTCCAATCGTGGCGGATCGTATCGGGGAGTTTTGCCCAATCGTATTGGCAATCGAAGGTTGATTCGGGAATGTACAACCCGCTTTCCATGCCTGCCGCCATAGTGATGATCTTGAACACCGAGCCGAGCGGGTATTGTCCCTGCGCGGCGCGGTTGAGATAGGGGGTATCAACGCGTTGGTTGAGTTCCGCCAATTGTTCTGAACTGTTGGGGTTGTTCGTCTCGAAGATGTTCGAGTCGAAGTCCGGCGAGGTTGCCATGGCAAGCACGCGCCCGGTGTCCACTTCCATCACAACAACCGCGCCGCGAAATCCCTCGATGGATTTTTCCGCGTAGTATTGCAGGTTACGGTCCAGCGTCAAGTTCACCGATTCGGACGGCTGCGGTTCGCTCTCCCCGACCTTCGTCACGATCTGCCCTGTGGACGGATTCACCACGTACAGCGTGCCGCCGTGTTTGCCGGCGAGGTAATCTTCCATGGATCGTTCGATGCCGGCGTTTCCGACGCGCTCCGAACCTTGATAGCCGAGTCGTTTGTATTGATCCAAATCTTCGGCGGAGATGAAGGTGGTGTACCCGACCACGTTCGAGCCGGTGCCTTGCTCGAAATAATAGCGGGACGTGTACTGCTCCCATTGCAAGCCGCTGGGAGAACTGCCGCGGATGATTACAGATTCATCCGCCGACGCCTCGCACAACGGAATTGCGAATTGGTCCGGCGTGTTGAGGATATCCTGCGTGAGGACTTCCGGGCTGATGCCGCACAGCGCCCACACGCGCGCGGCGAGCGTGCCGATGCTTTCATCCGTCACACTGCCGGGGATGACGTAGAACGCGTACACGTCAGACTGCGCCGCGAACGGCTCGCCGTTGCGGTCGTAGATCTCGCCGCGCGAGGGGATTTTGTAATCCATTTTCAAGAGGTTTCCGCCGGCGAGTTCCGGCAGGATGTTTGCGTCGTCCCATTGCAGTTTCCACTTCCCATCTTCGAGCGTGAAGCGCGCGATCATGTCGCGTTGGATGTCGCCCGCCAAAACCGTATGATAGGTGACGTTATACGCCACCTCGGCAGACAACGGGTTGACCAATGCCGAGTTGATGACGTAATCGAACGAGCCAGCGCTCATTTCGTTCAACGCGTCCTTGTTGCGCTTGGCAAATTGATCGAGCGGAAGCGCGTCCGTGGTCACTTTGCTGAGCATGGCATACATGGCGTTGTAATCATCCGCTTTGTACGCGTCGAGGTAGGCAGTCAACGCCGCGCCCGCATCCGGCGCAGAATTGATGGTGACGACCGGTTGCGGCAAGGATGTTTCTGTGGGGAAAATAGATACGCCGCCATTTGAACTACAAGCCGTCAGAATGAACGCGGCGATGAGAATAAAATTTAACGGTCGAAATAATTTCATGTTTTACCTTTCGATCAAAATCCCGAAGGGATGGAATGATTATAGCCCGAGGCAAGGACAATCAAATCCCGAAGGGATGACATATTCCGTTTATTGATTACGCCCCTTCGGGGTCGCGTAACACGTTGCTTCAGTGGGTTGCATCATTAAAGTTCACCATTCAAAATTTTTCCATACACCGGACATTCATAGTCCAAATATTTTTGACAATTCGCAGGCACATCGGCATTTGGGGCAATACCCATCTTTCGCATCATCCTCGTCACGTGGCACAACGCGAGTCCCATCACACCGGCGAAACACCCGCTGAGATTTTCAACGGGATGAAATTCCGCGTGTTGGATGGCGTAGGCGCCGGCTTTGTCGAATGGGTCGCGGGTGGCGATATAGTTGCGAATCTCTTCATCAGAGTACGCGCGCATCGGAACGTCGGTAACGCTGAGTTCTTTGAGGAGGAGTCCATCGCTCACTCGAAGCAGGGCAATTCCCGTGTAGACTTGATGCGTGCGCCCGCGGAGTTGAGTGAGCATGGCGAAGGCTTCCGCGTCGCTGGTGGGTTTGCCGAGGATGTCGCGTCCGTCTACGACGGTGGTGTCAGCCGCAAGGACGATTCGATCCGCCTGCATCTCATCCGCTACCGTGCGGGCTTTGGTTTCCGCAAGCCGTAAGACGTACTCGGCGGGCGATTCGTTCTCCCTTGTGCTCTCATCTATATCCGCGACTGAGACGGTGAAGTTCCATTGTGTGAGCGCAAGCAGTTCGCGCCTGCGTGGAGAGTTCGATGCCAGTACAATGTCGGTCACGTGGAAGATTCTAACACAGGCGTTTATAATGTCATTGCGAGCGAGAGAGCGACAAACTTGTAATACTGGAGGCAATATGAAGGAACTCGAAGAGCGAATTTTGCGTGATGGGAAAAATCTCGGCGGGGGCATTTTGAAAGTGGATAGTTTTGTCAATCATCAAGTGGACCCGCTTTTGATGGATGCCTGCGGACGCGAGTTTGCGCGGCTCTTCGCCCCGGTTCACGCGACCAAGGTGCTGACCGCCGAAATCTCCGGCATTGCTCCCGCCCTGACGACGGCGATCCATCTCGGTTTGCCGGTGGTGTATGCGCGCAAGACCAAGCCGATCACCATGCCCGATCAGGTGTTTTTGACTCTCGCGCCTTCGCACACAAAAGGACGAACTGTTGAGTTGATCGTCTCGCCGGAGTATATGGCGAACCATGAACGCATCCTCATCATTGACGATTTCCTCGCCAGCGGACAGACGATTCTTGGGTTGGTGCGTTTGGCAGAAGCGTCGGGCTCAAAAGTCGTCGGCATCGGCGCGTTGATCGAGAAAAACTTCGAGGGTGGGCGCGCGGCATTGGAATCATTAGGCGTACCGGTGGAGTCGTTGGCGTGTATTACGAAGATGGAAGATGGGAAGATTGAATTTAGAGATTAGAGACTGGTGTTTGAAGGTAGAGAATTGGAGAATTTGAGAATTGGTAAATGGTAAGTGGCGTGGATTGCTTTGGTTCTTTGCTCCGCTCATCGGTTGGATGTTTGCTCACATGAGTTTTGCGATTCCCATCAAGCGATTGAGAGAAACCGAGACACTTATGGCGTTTTATCACCCGAAGCCTTCGTATCCATTTCATGTATTGCTTGTGCCGAAGAGGAGCGTCAAAACGTTGATGGAATTTGACTCGAACGATTCTGCCTTTCTCTCTGACTTGTATTCAACCGTCCAAAATCTCGTGGATGAATTTCATCTCACGGCGTATCGTCTCATCGTCAACGGCGGGGAGCATCAGGATTTTCCGCAGTTGCATTTTCATCTTATCTCGGAGGATTACGCAGTACGCAATACGGAGTAATCCTATTGTGTACTGCGTACTGCGTATGGACTCAATTGCTATTCTCGACTTCGGCTCGCAATATGCTCAACTCATCGCGCGGCGCGTGAGGGAGGCGTATGTCTATTGTGAGTTGTTTCCGTGGGATACGCCGCAAGATAAGATTCTCTCGATTCGCCCAAAGGGATTCATTTTATCGGGCGGACCGAAATCCGTTTACGAGGAGAACGCGCCGTTCATTCAAGATTTTATTTTCAAAACAAACTTGCCGATTTTGGGAATCTGCTACGGGATGCAAGCGCTCACTCACGCCCTCGGCGGTCAAGTTGACCCCTCCGCGCAACGCGAATATGGACAAGCGGAGATCATCCCCCAATTCTCTAATTCTCCAATTCTCCAACCCTTCGACGATGCTCAGGTCAAGTCTCTACTCTCTAGTCTCTCTCAAGTTTGGATGTCTCACGGGGATCGAATTAATAAACTTCCCGAAGGCTTCACTGTCTTAGCAAGCAGTAAAAACAGCCCCTTCGCCGCGATGGGCGATGTGAAGCGGAAATATTTCGGCGTGCAGTTTCATCCTGAAGTGCATCACACGCCGAACGGGGAAAAACTGCTGAAACATTTTGTCGTGGACGTTTGCGGCGTCGAGCCGAGTTGGACTCCTGAATCCATCATCGAAGAATCCGTCGCGCGGATTCAAAAACAAGTTGTCAACGAGCGAGTCCTTGCGGCAGTGAGCGGCGGAGTCGATTCGTCTGTGGCGGCGGCGTTGGTGCATAAAGCCATCGGCGATCAACTCGTGTCTGTGTTTGTGGATACTGGCTTACTGAGAAAGAATGAGGGCGAGCAGGTCGCTTCGGCGTTTCGGAATCATTTGCACTCCGAATTGATCGCGGTGGATGCCAGCGATGAATTTTTCTCCGCGCTTCAAGGCGTGACTGAACCGGAACAAAAGCGAAAGATCGTCGGCGAGAAATTTATCCGCATTTTTGAAGAGCAGGCGAAGCAAGTTGGTCAGCCGAAGTTTTTGGTGCAGGGGACGATCTATCCAGACGTAGTTGAATCGTCCGCGCCGGATCGGAACAAAGCCGAAAAAATCAAAACGCATCACAATGTCGGCGGATTGCCGGAGGATATGCAGTTCGAACTCGTCGAGCCGTTGCGCTATTTGTTCAAGGATGAAGTGCGGGCTGTCGGCGAAGCGCTGGGATTGCCGGAGTCGCTGGTGTGGCGGCAGCCGTTTCCAGGTCCGGGCTTGACCGTGCGTTGTCTCGGCGAAGTGACGCGCGAGCGTGTGTCCCGTCTGCGGGCGGCGGATGCGATCCTGATCGAGGAATTATCCAAAGAAGGATTGTTGGGAAAGTCTCGTTCGTCCAGCAGTTCAACTGCTGGACGATCTACATCCCAAGCCTTTGTTGTGCTGTTGCCAGTGCGTTCCGTCGGCGTGATGGGCGACCAGCGCACGTATCAAGAGGCGGCGGCGATCCGCGCGGTGACGACGGAGGATTTTATGACCGCCGATTGGGCGCGCCTGCCGCATGATTTATTGGCGCGAGTGTCGAGCCGCATCGTCAACGAGGTGGAGGGAATCAACCGCGTGGTGTATGATATTACGAGCAAGCCGCCCGCGACGATTGAATGGGAGTAGCAATTGACGATTTGCGATTCCGCGCTGAGCGGAGGGTCGAATGTTTGTAGAGACCCGCAGACGAAGCGGACGTTGAGGAGGCAGGATGAATATTGAAATTGGCGAAGTCTTATCCCGTTCAGCCGGTCCAAATCTAAACAACCGCATAGAAAGGAATCTACAATGAATTTCAACTTTGGAGACGTTCTCACCCGAGCCTGGCAGATCGTTTGGAAACACAAGATCCTGTGGGTCTTTGGCATCCTCGCCAGTTGCGGGCGGGGCGGAGGCAGTTTCAATTCAAACACCGGGGGCGGCGGTAACGGCGGCGGAGGCGATCAGCCGCCCAATATTCCTCCGCAAATGCTGCGCTGGTTTCAAACCATCGAGCAGAATCTCACGACGATCATCATCGTTCTTGTTGCGTTATTCTGCATCCTTTGGATCGTCACTGTCTTCCTCAGCGCCATCGGCAAGATCGGTTTAATTCGCGGCACAGCGCAAGCAGATTCCGGCGCTGAAAAACTTGTCTTCGGCGAACTGTTCAGCGGGAGCGTGCCATACTTCTGGCGCATGTTCGGTCTCTCGCTGATATTAGGTTTGCCCGCTTTCATCGTCGGCATTGTTATTGCCGTGGTTATGGTGGGCGGCTTGGTGGCAAGCGGCGGCGGTGACACTGCGATCCTTGGGATGCTAGGGATGATGCCTATCATGATCGGTTGCCTCTGCCTGCTCGTCCCGGTCATGTTCGTGCTGGGCATGATCTTCCGACAGGCAGAGAACGCGATTGTGCTCGAAGAGATGGGCGTCCTTCCCGCCATCACGCGCGGCTGGGAAGTGTTCAAAGCGAACCTCGGTCCGATCATCCTCATGGCGATCATCCTCGGCGTGATCGGATTCGTGGCGAGTTTTGTGATCGCCCTCCCAATCTTCGTCATCGTCTTCCCGGCGATGATCGCCTTCATGGCAGGGCAAGGACAGAACCTCACGCCCCTATACCTGATGGGCGCCTGCCTATGCCTCTTCATCCCCGTCGCCTGGTTGTTGCAGGGAATCATCACCGCCTACACCGAATCGGCGTGGACGTTGACTTACATGCGACTCACTAAACCGCAGGATGCCGCGCCAGCCATCGTTGAGGCAAATGCTTCGTAGACTTCTCGCGGTCTTCCTCAGTGGATGCCTGCTCGCCGCTTCTTCGACATTCGCGTACGCCCAAACCGCCGCGTATGCCGAGATCGTCAGCGTAGACGCGCAGAACTTCCCGCAGGTCTCCGCGCTATTGGATGTGTTCAACGCCAACGGCGGGTTCGAGTCGAATCTCCAACCCGCCAACCTGACGATCAACGAAGATGGCGCGCCCCGCCCCATCGACACGTTGACCCAACTCGACGTTCCGGTGCAGATCGTGGTGGCGGTCAACCCCGCGCCCGCGCTAGACGTGCGCAACTCGAACGGACAACCGCGCTTTGCAGGCGTGGTCAACGCGTTGGGCGCGTGGGCAAACTCTCAACCCGCCGAATCGCGCGACGACCTGAATCTCGTCTCGCTTTCCGGGTCGCTCATCACGCATGGCTCCGTACAGGAATGGTTCGTCAGCCTAAGTTCGTTCAAGCCCGATTTCCGCAAGTCTGAGCCGAACCTGCAAACCCTCTCGATCGCGCTCGATACCGCATCCCTGCCGGTCACGCAACCCGGCATGAAACGCGCCATTCTCTTCATCACGCCGCATCTCAACGACCCCAACATAGACAACACCATCGCGCCGCTCATCCAGCGCGCCGTCAAATCGAAAACGCGCGTCTTCGTCTGGTTTGTGGACGCGCCCGAAGAGTTCGTCTCGCCGAGCGCGAACGCCTTCAAATCACTCGCCTTGCAGACCAACGGCTCGTTCGCCGCGTTCTCCGGCATCGAATCGTTACCCGACCCGGCGATCTACTTCGCCCCCCTGCGGCAGATCTACGCGCTGACGTACACCTCCGCCCTCAACACGGCGGGGACGCACACCTTCAGCCTGAATGTCGAAACCCCACAGGGACAAATCCCCGCAGCAGATGCTTCCTTTCGTGTGGACATCCAGCCTCCCAACCCGATCTTCATCTCGCCGCCATCGCAGATCACGCGCCGACCACCGGCAGACGACCCCTATAACGCCGAAATCCTCATGCCGGAGATGCAAGTGATCACCATCGTCGTGGAATTCCCTGATGGGCACAAGCGCGATCTGACGCGCACCACGTTGTATGTGGATGAGGTGATCGCCGCTGAAAATACCAAGCCTCCGTTCGACCGCTTCGTCTGGGACCTCTCGGCGTACGAAGACAGCGCCCAACACACCATCGTGGTGGAGGCGGAGGATGCGCTCGGTCTGAAAAAATCGAGCATCGGCATCCAGGTCACGTTCACGGTGACGCCGGCGCCTCGCGGTATGCAGGCATTGTTCGCGCGCTACAGTTCGACCATCATTCTCGGGGCGATCGCGCTGGCTGGCATCGCCCTCGTGGGAATCCTCCTGCGAAGCCGGAAGCCTCACACTCCCGCCACAAAAGAGCGGAAATCCAAACCTCGCTTCGAAGACCCGCTCACCCAACCGGTGGCATCATTGACGGCTCTCCCCTCCTCGGCTACAAAGAAAGCCAAAACCGCGCCGCGCCGCGCAAGCTGGCTTCCATCTAAACCGGCGCGCGTGGCAGACGCGCCTGCCTATCTCATCCGCCTCGTGAATGGAGGCGAGCCTGCCAGCGTCGCGCCGATACCGGTCACCGAAAAAGAGATGACCTTCGGCACCGACCCAGTGCAATCCGCGCGGGTGTTGGATGATCCGTCCATTTCGCCGTTACATGCCCGCATCAAACAGACGGCTGATGGTGTTTTCACCATATACGACAACGCCTCGGTGGCGGGCACGTGGGTGAACTTCGACCCGGTTCCGCGTGAAGGGCGCCGCCTCGTCCACGGCGATCGCATCCACTTTGGGGGGCTGGCTTACCGCTTCGACTTGAAGCAAGCTCCCCCGTCGTCTGAACCGAGGGTTACATCCAAAAAGTAGCGAAGGCTGAACCCATCCCTGCTGTATAATCTGGAAATCCTATGATGAAACGCACCCCGCGCGCGCATTTGAACGTCGAAGCACAGACCCATGCCGGCATGACCGGCAAAAACAATGAGGATCGCTATGCGGTGGCATCGTTCACCCTCGCCAGCAGTGAGCGGACTCCGGTCCTGTTCGCCGTGCTGGCAGATGGGATCGGCGGTCACCGGGCGGGCGAGGTGGCGGCGGAACTGGCGGTTAATCACATCGTGGATGTGGTGGCAAAAAGCGATGGGCATCAGATCCGCCGGATACTGGAAGACGCGGTGGCCGATGCCAGTAACGCCATCGCCGCGCACTCCGCGTCGAACGACAACTTCAAGGGCATGGGTTCCACGTGCGCCACAGCATGGATCGCGGGGGACCGCCTGCATACCGCTTCAGTGGGCGATTCTCGCATTTACCTTCTGCGCGGCGGAAAGATCCAACAACTCTCGGTGGATCACACGTGGATTCAAGAGGCGCTCGAGAAGAACATCATCACGCCCGAAGCGGCGCGCGAACACCCGAACGTGCATGTCATTCGCCGCTACCTCGGCTCGGCAGTGCCGCCCGAACCAGACTTCCGCTTGAAACTCTCGAAGGAAGATAACGATGAGCAGGCGGAGGCGAATCAGGGGACGAAACTCGAGCCCAGTGACGTGGTTTTGATGTGCAGTGACGGGTTGACCGACCTGGTCTGGAACGATGAAATTTTGGAAACCGTGAAGTCGAAACCTAACCTGAAGGAAGGGGCAGGGGCGTTGATCGCCCTCGCCAATTCACGCGGCGGGCACGATAACATCACCGTGGTGTTGATCTCGATCCCCGCCGATTACACTTCGAAGCAGGTTAAAAAGCAGGATTGGCTTTCATGGCTGATGGGAGAGTAAAACGATGACCGTCAAACATTCCACCGATGTGGAGGCGAAGAACGTCGCCGCCGGGAAAGATACGACAATTCAAGTCCTCATCTCCTCGCAGGAGGGACCGAATTTCGCTCTGCGAAAATTTTCCATGCAACAGGGCGGAGGGATGCCGCGCCATACCAACATGGTCGAACACGAGCAATACGTCCTGCGCGGCGAAGCGGACGTCACCATCGGCGATGACTCTCATCGCGTGAAAACGGGCGATGTGCTGTTCATCCCCGAAGGCGCGATCCATTCGTATCAAAACATGGGGGAGGAGCCGTTTGAATTTTTGTGCATTGTCCCGAACAAGGAAGATAAGATCACGATTGTGGATGAGGGGCGCTGATAAACGGTTATTTTTCACTTCAAATGAATGTATAATCGCATCAGATTGATATGAAGAATACCGCTTTGTCCGTTTCAAATAAAAAACTTTTGGGAGAAGTCACGCGTCGAATTGTGGCGAGCGTAAATCCGTGGCGCGTGTTGTTGTTTGGTTCTGCCGCGCGGGGACGGTTAATAACTAAAGACAGCGATTTCGATATGTTGGTTGTGATGCGCGCGCCTGCCCATCGCCGCCAGACTGCGCAGAAGATCTATCGCGACCTACGCGGCGCGGGGATTGCGGTGGACATTGTGGTCGCAACCGAAAACGACCTGAAAAAGTACGGCGGACGCGCAGGGACGATCTTGAAATCTGCCCTCAGCGAAGGGCGCGTTTTGTATGAGGGATAAAGATCCAACCAGTCCGCGCGCGGGGAAATTTGACGTTGGCTGAAAAGGGCGGACGATTGAAAGGCATTCTCTTTGAAGACCTGTGTTTTAACGCCCAGCAAGCCGCTGAAAAAGCGCTGAAAGCAGTTTGTCTCGCGCAGGGATTGGACTTTCCCAAAACGCACTCGCTCGTTCACTTGATGGACATCGTGGAGAAAAGCGGCGTGAAACTCTCGAAGAACGTTCGTGATGCGGATGTTCTGACGCAATACGCGGTGCAATCTCGCTACCCAAGCATTGTCGAAGAGATCACTCGGAGCGAGTACCGCGACGCGTTGAAACTTGCGGCAGGCGTAGTTTTCTGGGCGGAGAAAATCATCAAGCAGGAAATAAGACGGTACGTCGAGTTATTGATTAACCCGCTGTGCCCCTGTGTGTTTTTCACATTTCAGGAGGTTCTGATGATCCGTATCATTTCCATCATTTCCTTGATCTTGCTTCTCGCCGCCTGTGCCGCGCCGCCGAATCCCCCTCTCTCTGCGGAAGAGGGGTTAGGGGTGAGGGAGACTCCGCCGCCAACCTTTACGCCTACTGCTTTCCCCACCGAAACCCCAACCCCCACCCCCGAGCCGACGGCATCGCCTGAACCTACCCTTGACCCCAATGCCTGGCAGGAATTTGGCAATGTGGTGGTTCAAAACAAGAACCTCGCGCCATATGATAAGCAACTAATTATTAATCCCGAACTTGAAGCCCAGACTGCAGAAACTATTTTTACGATTTGTAATCAGTATTCATATATTGTGGCTATGGCTTCGGAATTTAATAAAACAAGAAGCGACTCGGCACTGCCTCAATCAAAATATAAATCATTTGATAACTTTATGAAACAAGTAATTCAGCCTGCAATTGATGGAGGAAAAACAATTCAAGGTTGGCGCTTGGTAGGGCATGAAACATATTCAAACAAACAACCAGATGAGGGAATGGTCGAACCTTTACCTGATTTTGACCCGTCAGTTTGCAGTGTGAATTCAAGTGGTAAGTGCAACGGTTGTATGATAGAACACCTCGAAAGGGGTTTTGAAACGCAGAGTTTTGCGTGGTCGAAAATTCAACTTGGACGTGGTCTGTTCGATCTTTTTATTAGAGATGGTTTTAAAATCTGATTTCTTGGGAAAGTATTGCCGCAGTAAACCGTTGGTGTTCTCATTCGTGCCGCGTTCCCAAGCGGCATAGGGATGAGCGAAATAGAATTGGAGTTGAAGGGTTTCCGCGATGAGTTCGTGCTCGGCAAACTCTTTGCCATGATCGGAAGTTAAGGTGTGCACTTTGTCCTGGATAGGTAAGAGCAGTCTGCAAACTTGCCGACGAACGGCGCGCGCCGTTCGTCGAGACACCTTGCCAATCAGGGTGAAACGAGATTTTCTTTCCGTCAAGGTTAGCATAGCGTGCTTTTGTTGTTTGCCGAGCATCGTGTCCACTTCCCAGTCACCAATGCGCCTTCTGGTGTTCACACAGGCTGGGCGCTCTTCAATTGAGCGACAATTGGGCAAGTTGCCCCGCCGATCATAGCTTCCGTACCGTTTGCGGCGTTTCCTATGGCAACGCAGATGCTTGTACAAATCACCGCCGGCTTGTTTATCGACCAGAAGATGTTGGTAAATCCACTCGTGACTGATCCGAATGCCTTGCTCCTTTCTCAACCTGCCAGAAATTTGTTCTGGACTCCAGTCTTGCTGCAACAGGTTGTCCACAATCTTCCAGACCTCGCCGGTGATCCTAGGAACGGCTTTCTGTCTGCGATCTGTTGCCAGTTCATGAGCTTGTTGTGGACGATAGCCACGTTGTCCTCGATTGCGCTTCAGTTCGCGGCTGACACTCGACTTGTGAACACCAATCACTTCCGCGATCTCCGTCAGGGTATGGTCGGCTTTCCGCAACGCATAAATCTGGTATCGTTGGGCTTGGGTAAGCTGGCGGTAGGTTCTCATAGTGCTCCTTTGACTTGGTCGTCTGAGAAGCATTATCCTACTCCAGCTTACCTCTCAGCAACCTTCAAAGTTGCACTTCGCACTTGAATCTACA
>CASGHD010000085.1 GCA_949319575.1 uncultured Anaerolineales bacterium
TCCTACCCAGCCCGCTCCCGATCATCCCTGGCGCAAGGGTTTTGCCACCCCGCTTTCAAAAAACAAAAATGTCCCCGCCGCGCGCGGCGGGGACATTCCTACTTCGTCATTCAGGTGACATTTCTACTTTGCCCTAACAGAAAATTTACGGCTTGGCGGTGACCAGCACGAAGTACCCGCCGAGCAAACTATCGGGGGAGGAAACATATGCCACACCGAAATCAGTAACATTTGTGCTGAGAATTTGGACGCGTTGTTCAGGATCGTTGATCCACCAGTTGAATGCGGCTAGCGGGGTGCCTCCGTTGGCGGGGGCGAGGGCAAAAAGATGTTCGAACACGAACGTGGCGGTGTATCCCTGTGCTTTGACGCGCGTCTCTGGCGTGGAACCGTTCATGCCGTTGTGACTGTAATATTCGTTACAGATCATATCCACAGCGTGGGCTTTTGCGGCATTAACCAATTTTTGATTCACGCTCAAGGCAGGCAACCCGTTGGCGGCGCGTTCGGTGTTGACGAGATTCCCCACTTCACTCACGAACGACGCGCTTTCAGTGAACGAGCATTGTCCCTGTACGATTGGCGTGCCCGTGACCGAGACGCCAGCGGGTCGCGTGACAGTTGCTATCGGCTGGCCGGGAACGGTGGGGGTAATGGGCGTGCTTGTCGGAGGCAGGGTCGGTGTGGCGGTGATCAGGTTGATGGGCACGACGAGTAATTGCCCGGCGAAAAGAGAATTGGCATTTTCGATATCGTTCGCTTCCATAATTCCCGTTTCCGTGCTGTTGAACTTCGCGGCAATGCCGGCAAGCGTATCGCCGAGTTCGACCACGTAATTGATCTCAGTCCCACGCGGGAGGTCCGGTGGGATGGGGGTCGCCGTGGGCACGGGCATGCCCGGGTAGGGTAATCGCAGTACCAGTCCGGGATATACGATATGAGTGGTAGGGTCTACGCCAGCGCCGGTTTCGGGATTGAACGGATTCAACAAGAGAATCAACTTGATGCCGGTCTCCCCCAATCCAAATTTATCGACGATGACAGCCAGTGAGTCGCCTTCCACGACTGTATAAGGGAAAGGCTCCGAGGGAGTGGGGGTGAAAGTGATCGTTGCGGTTTCTGTGACCGTGGCAGTGATCGTCGGGGTGGAGGTGTTGGTAGGAGTGTAAGTCAACGTTGGGGTTGGGGTATCCGTTGCAAATATCCCGCGGAGGGGAGCGTTCGATCCGCTTGTGAGCCAGATGATGAGAACGATCAATCCCAACGCTACCAGCCCGATGGATCCGTATCGAATCAGGATATCGCGCTGTTGCCGCTTCTTGCGGAAGGAACTGAGTACGTCCGAAGTGTTGCCGGAGGGGGGTCGGTTGAGCATAGGGTTTCCTTTTAATGGCGCGTGCGAGTGAGCAGTCCCACCTGACGCGGTGCAATAATTCTACCTGAAAAAAGAGGAAAGCGTACACACGAAAACAAGGAGGGTGCGCTAAAAGTATGTTGATGGGTTTCACAACAGGCAGGAAACCCTCCTAACCACTGAGACTCGGAAACACTCCGTGACTCGGTGTCTCCGTGGTTAGTCTGTTGAGTTACCTACAACCTTTGAGCGCTCCCAACAAGGAATGACGTAAACGAGGAAACACGCACACAAGGAAACATGCGATTACGAAAACCTTTCTACCTGTCTACCTACCCACATGCTCCCGCAAATATTTCCCCGTGTATGACCCTTTGACTTTCATGACCTGGTCAGGCGCGCCTTCGGCGATGAGTTCGCCGCCACGGTCGCCGCCCTCCGGCCCGAGATCGATCAACCAGTCAGCAACTTTAATGATATCAAGATTGTGTTCGATGATCAGCACCGAGTTGCCCGAATCGACCAGCCTCTGCAACACCTCGATCAACTTATGCACATCTGCGGCATGCAAACCGACAGATGGCTCGTCCAGCACGTAGAGCGTGCGCCCCGTTGCGCGACGCGACAATTCTTTCGACAATTTCACACGTTGCGCCTCGCCGCCCGAAAGCGTTGTGGCAGGTTGACCAACACGCACGTACCCCAAACCAACCTCTTGCAGTAGTTTTAATTTGCTCAGCATGGGCGGATAATTCTTGAATTCCCCGAGCGCGTGATCTACGGTCATATCCAGCACATCGGAGATCGAATACTGGTCGCGGAACAGCACTTGCAAGGTCTCGCGGTTGAACCGTTTGCCATGACAGATATCGCACGGCACATACACATCCGGTAAAAACTGCATTTCGATGCGCAGTTCGCCCTGTCCCTGGCAGGCTTCGCATCGCCCGCCATGCACATTGAAGGAGAATCTACCGGGTTTGTATCCACGCACTTTTGATTCGGGCAGTTCTGCAAATAGCTTGCGGATCTCGTCGAACAAGCCGGTATACGTGCCGGGGTTCGAGCGCGGCGTGCGCCCGATCGGCGCCTGGTCGATGTTGATGATCTTGTCGAGATGTTCGATGCCCTGAATCTTTTGATATTCACCGGCTTGCGTCCTTGCGCCCATTAACTTCGAGGCAAGCGCGTTGTACAAAATATCGCTCATCAATGTAGACTTGCCCGACCCCGAAACGCCGGTGATGCAAACTAACTTCCCAAGCGGGATGGACACGTCAATATTCTTCAGATTATTTGCGGACGCGCCCACAATCTTGAGACTCTTCCCGTTCCCCTCCCGCCTCTTTTTCGGGACCTCGATCTGCTTCCGCCCTGAGAGATATTGCCCCGTCAGCGACTTGGGGTGCGCGAGGATTTGCTTCGGCGTTCCCTTGGCGATCACCTCGCCGCCATGTTCTCCCGCGGCGGGACCGAGATCGATGATCCAATCTGCCTCGCGGATGGTCTCATCATCGTGTTCGACAACCAACACAGTGTTGCCCAAGTCGCGCAAGCCTTTGAGGGTTTCCAACAAGCGGGCGTTGTCGCGCGGGTGTAATCCTATGGATGGTTCATCCAGTACATATAATACGCCCACGAGTCTCGATCCAACTTGCGTGGCCAGTCTGATCCGTTGCGCTTCTCCACCGGAGAGGGTGACCGCGGAACGGTTCAGTGTCAGGTAATCCAGCCCGACGTTGACGAGAAAGTTCAAGCGCTCATGAATCTCCTTGAGCACGCGCTCGGCGATGGCTTTTTGTTTTGAGGTCAGCGATGAGTTCCTGCTCATCAACTTTTTCACCCACTCCAACGTTTGCAGCACTGCCCACGAAGTGGCTTCAATGATGTTCACATCGTCCACGGTGACAGCCAGCGCGCCGGCGTTGAGTCGCTTCCCTTTGCATGTCGGGCATGGGCGGTCAGACATGAACTCGGAAATCTTCTCGCGAATATAATCGGAGTTGGTCTCTTTGTAGCGGCGTTCCAGATTTGTAATGACGCCTTCAAACGCGCGCGAGAACTTGAACTCATTCCCGTTCGCGCTCTGGTACGTCATGGCGATTTGTTTATCGCCTGTGCCATACAGAACGATTTTGAGTTGTTCTTTTGACAATTCTTGTACCGGCGTATCCAAATCGATTTTGTATACCTTCGCCGCGTTGATCAGGCTTTGCCAATAGAAGCCGCCTTCCACTTTCGGTCCGCTCCATTCCATGCTGGCGATGGCTCCGTCGTTGAGAGACAGGTCGCGGTCCGGGATGATGCGGTCCGGGTCGATTTCTAGTTTTGAGCCAAGTCCCTGGCAATCTGGGCATGCGCCCTGGGGCGTGTTGAACGAAAACGTGCGCGGCTCCACTTCCTGAATCACCGTGCCATGCTCGGGACAGGCAAGATGCTCGGAGAATTGGATATCTTCTTTTTTATCCACGAGGTTGACCGTAATGTAGCCCTCGCCAAATTTGAGGGCGGTTTCCACAGAGTCGGTCAGGCGGGTGAGCGCGGCTTTTTTATCTTCCCTCGATCCGCTTTGCGAAATGACGAGACGATCCACAACCGCTTCGATGGTGTGTTGTTTGTAACGGTCAAGTTCGATCTCGTCATCCAATGAATGGACCGCGCCATCCACACGGGCGCGCGCAAAACCCGCCTTGCGGATCTCCTCGAACACGGCTTGATACGTTCCCTTGCGGGCGCGCACAAGCGGCGAAAGAATCAAGACGCGCGCGCCGTCGTCGAGTTGCTGGATGCGGTCGACAATTTCCTGCGCCGATTGCCTGACGACAACGCGCCCGCAAAACGGACAATGCGGTATGCCGGCGCGAGCGAACAATAAACGCATGTAGTCGTAAATTTCGGTGACCGTTCCAACGGTCGAACGCGGATTGTGGCTGGTGGATTTTTGGTCGATCGATACGGCGGGGGAAAGCCCTTCAATGTAGTCCACATCGGGCTTATCCATCTGCCCGATGAACTGCCGCGCGTACGCCGAAAGCGATTCGACGTAACGGCGCTGACCCTCAGCGAAGATTGTGTCGAACGCCAGGGATGATTTCCCAGAACCCGATAAACCGGTGATCACCACGAATTTATCGCGCGGGATTTCGACAGTGATGTTTTTCAGGTTGTGCACGCGCGCGCCAACCACACGGATGATATTAGAAGACATGTTGCTCCTCAAAGGATTTCGATTCTAGCACAAGTGTTCCATTTGTTCAAATAAATCGGACAGCGATGCAACATTTCATTATACCAACCGGTATCCATCAGCCCTTCAATGCAATTGAAATGTTGCATGTTATACTCCCTGCAACTTCTAAAACCCGGTGGTGTTACTTGATTCAACTCCGCCGGTAGGAATTTTTCTTGGCGGATCTTGACTTCAACGAAGATGACACCCTGACCCGCGCCTCGACAGGCGATCGCGACGCATTCGGTCGCCTGTACGAACAATACGTGGATCGCATCTTCAATTATGTGTATTACCGAACCGGTAATCTCCATGATGCGGAGGATCTGACTGCCCGCGTGTTTCAGCGGGCGATGAACCACATCAAAAATTACACGGACCGCGGCGTCCCTTTTTCGGCATGGTTGTATCGGATCGCCCATAATCTAGTGGCGAACTGGCATCGTGACCGAAGCCGACGGCAGGAAATTCCACTGGATGAATTGCCCATCCTGCCCGCAAAAGGCGACCACCCCGAACGCAACCTCGTCCGCTCGCAGGAGCAGGGAGCGCTTCTTCGTCTCATCCGCCGCCTGCCTCCCGAACGCCAGACGCTTCTCATCCTCAAGTTTGTGGAGAACATGTCGAATGCGGAGATCGGCGGGATTATGGGACGAAGCGAGGGCGCGGTCAAAAGTTTATACCATCGCACCCTGCTGTCGCTCCGCGATCAGTTGGGAGACCAAAATATCAATTTGGAAGGAGAGTAAACCATGTTGCGGATCGTAACCGACGGAGCAGGCGATATCATCCCCTCCTGGGGAAAAGAATATGGCATCGACGTAATCCCGGTAAATATTTTGTTCGGTGAAAAATCCTATCTTCAAGGGGTGGAATTGGACAACGAAGGCTTTTACAAATTAGTTGAGGAGAGCAGAAGGATTCCGAAGACATCCCAGCCTTCACCGCATCAATTTGTGGAGTTCTACAAGAAGATCGCGCAAAAGGGAGACACGATCCTTTCGATTCACATCACGTCAAAACTATCAGGCACATACGCCTCCTGTATTGCCGCCGCTGAAGAGGTCAAGGATGATTTCAAAGTAATCCCGATCGATTCGGCGCTCGGCTCGCTGGGCATTGGCATCCTATGCCGCGAAGCGCGAAAGATGGAACGCGCCGGCAAGAGTATCGAAGAGATCGTGAAGCGCATCGAAGATGTGAAGAAACGTTCGCGCGTCATCCTCACGCTCGATACGCTCGAATACGCCAAAATGTCCGGGCGGGTGAAAACTTTGCAAGCGGCGTTGGCGTCGGTGTTGAACGTCAAGCCGATTGCGGTCTTGCGAGACGGCGACCTAAAAATGGAAGAACGTGTGCGCACGCGCAAAGCCGCTCTCGACCGCGTGGTTGAAATGGCGAAGAACGAATACGGCGATACGCCGGTCATCCTTGCCGTCGTGCACGCGCGTGATCCCAAATCCGGCGAAGGATTACTTGAAGAGGCGAAGAAGCACTTCAACTACACCGAAGCGCTGATGGGCGAATTAGGCATTTCGATTGCCGCCAACCTCGGGCCGGGGACTGTCGGTTTGATCATCATTCCCGCCGCTTAACCGTTGTTTGCGATTGGACAGGCGCGCACTATGACGATGAATTTGCAAGATGATTTTGACACTCTCGAAGAGCGCCTCGCAGGGACATTAAAGCCGGTCTCTCCTCCACGCGACCTGGTCCAACGCCTGCGCGAGCGGATTCGCTTCCCCGCGCGGGCAGAGATCGTATTGCGCTTTCAAGACTGGCGCCGGTTATTTCTTATCTTTGGGGGCGTGATGTCTGGCTTGCTGGTGATTATCACGATTGCCCGCGCTTTCTTCCACTTGACGCGCAAACAGATATAACAACAATACGACTTGCGCAGTTGGCGGGCAGTACAACTGCGTAACTCCTACCTACACAAGCGACATAAAAAGACCCTGAAAAAAAGTTCAGGGTCTTTTTATGTCTAAGAGAGTGTTTCTTAAGTCCTGTGCGGTCTACTTTTGTACACAGATACTTAGACACGGTGAGCGAAAGACGAACCATCAGTACAAGTTTCACGGACATCACGGAGAAAACCTTTTTTTGAATGCTCTTTTCCGTGAATTTCAGTGTAATCCGTGCAGTCCGCGTCAAAAAAAGTAGTTAAGAAACACTTTCTAATGTATAAAACAACGGTCACTTTGCGCAAGCGACCGTCACCTCTCGATCAACCGATTCAGACTAGAACGCTTTGACCGCGTCGTCGAGGCTCGAAAAAATCTCG
>CASGHD010000086.1 GCA_949319575.1 uncultured Anaerolineales bacterium
GCCCTCGCAACGACATTTGAGCGAGGAGATTGCTTCGGGCAAAGAGCAAGAGCGCCTCGCAACGACATGATGGTTAGGAGAATATATTATGGAACAACGAACAAAAATCGGATACTTAGTCGGCGGCGGATTAAAAGAAAACTTCCGCGTGAGGCTCATCCTCTCGCCGCAGGAGGTGCAGGAGGGGGCGTTTGTCATCATCCAATCGGGCGAGTGGAATTACTATGGCATCGTCACGGATATTCAACTCGGCGCAACCGACCCGCGCTTTGCGGATGAGCAAATGGAGGGACGATTCCCTTCACACATCTCGAAGGCATTGCATGGACAAACTCTGTATGCGAATCTTGAAGTGTTGCCGAATCTAATGTTGGAAGTGGGTCCCGAGTTGGGGACGCCTGCATACAAAGATTGGCAGGGAAAGATTGCGGCAGGCTTGAAGGATGAGCCGCGCATCTTGCCCGTCAAGAATATCCCGCCGCACCACGCGCAGGTGTTTCTGGCAAATGAAGGCGACATCGCGGAGATCTTCGGAAGCCCAGACGAGAAAAATAATTTCATCATCGGGTATACGCGCGAGCAGAATCATCCCGTGTGCATTGACATGGAGAAGTTCGTGCAGAGGTCGTCGGGAGTGTTCGGAGCGACTGGGACGGGCAAGTCGTTTCTCACGCGGCTGGTGCTGGCGGGGTTGATGCACTACAACAAAGCCTCCGTGTTCGTGCTGGATATGCACAACGAGTATGGCTTTGACGATGTGGCGTCGGACACGAAAAAAGCCGTGACGGGATTGAAGACCAAGTTCAAGTCGAAGGTTCGAATCGTCGGCTTGGGAGGCGGATCAACCATCCGAGGGCAAGTCCCCGATTTTAATTTGGAAATCTCGACGGGAGACATTTCCACAAGTGATATCGAAACGTTGATGCAGGAGTTGAATTTGCGAGAGACTACTCCAACGACTCTCAATGCGTTGTATGGTTCGTTTGGGAAAGATTGGTTTACTCGCTTCAAAGCGATGAATCGTCTGGAAGTGACAGTGGAAGATGACAAAGGCAAAGCGAAGAAAGTTCCACATCCCGAGAGTGTGGCGGCTTGGGCAAATGAAAACGGTGTCAACGTGATGGCGGCTGAGGCGCTTTTTGAAAAGTTGGGACGTTTATTTGATAAGCCGTATATCGTCGAGAAGCCTGCGGCGGACAGCGTGCGCGAGATCATCCAGTCGCTGGAGAACGGTCAGCATGTGGTGCTGTCGTTTGGCAATCATGATCAAGACCTTGATTATTTGCTCGTGTCAAACTTATTGACACGCAAGATTCGTAAAGCATGGGAACATAAAACCAACGCGTTCAGAACGCATGGCAAAGAAGAGCCGCGTCAATTAATTATTGTCGTGGAAGAAGCTCATAAATTATTGAACCGCGAGATGGCGGCGCAGACGACCTTCGCCACGATCGCGCGCGAACTCCGCAAATATTATGTGACGCTGTTGATCGTGGACCAGCGCCCGTCGCAAATTTATGACGAGGTGATGTCGCAGTTGGGAACGCGCATCTCAGGCTGGCTCGGCGACGAGGACGATATCCACGCCGTCCTTTCGGGTCTGGCAAGTCGAGATGCACTACGAGGTATGATTGCTAGATTACAACAAAGGGAAGAGGTTTTGATTGCAGGTTGGGGAGTCCCGATGCCAATTCCTGTACGCTCAAGGCGATATGATGAACAGTTCTGGAAAGAGTTATTTGCAGGAAAGGAAAAGAGGAGTAGGGAGCAGGACATGAAGGATTTGGGATTCTGATTCACCACAAAGGTTTTTGCCACCGATTTCACGGATTAGCACGGATTGAAAACAAAGGGTTATTGAGAAACGAAAACTCCGAAGTTCATACTTCGGAGTTTCTATTTGAACAACTCTTCGATGTCAGTCCACAAGCTTGGGGTTTCCAAAACATCTGCGAAGGATATAACCCAATGCCTGATGCGATGAACATCCAGATCGGGATGAGCATCAATGACAGTTTGAATATCGATCAGGTCTTTGGGGCGATGAGCGATTGCCTTCATGATGATTAAATCTTCTGGTGTTGGCAAGCGGATGGAAAGTATCCCTGCATCATACACTTTACCCCGCGCAACAACTTCCTCCTCAAATGGCAGAACGCCGAGGGAAATGTCAATGCTCGCCCCGCTAGCGAAATGCCGCAACAACAAGACACGGTTTTTCTTCGCAAATTCCATTATCTGGTCTGTGCGCGGCTCAATACCTTCTTCCTTTGCCATCTCCAAAATTCCAGGAACCTCCTTGGTGGAGGCAAGGAACATGGCATCCAAATCGACTGTAAATCTTGGCTTTCCTAAAAAGCCTGTAGCAATACCGCCGATAATTACGCCTCGAGCGCTAAAACGATCAAGCAGGCGTTGCAAAGCTGTTAAAGGCTCAACAAAAGACTTGAGCGGCTCTGGGACGGTCATTTGCCTTCTTTGAGTTTTGCCCAGCGCGCAAAGACCTCGGTTTCACTTTTATCAGGTTCAAACGAAAAACCAAGTCCCACCGCCATTCGCCAAATCGTGATCATCTGTTGCAAGCGCGATTCCATGGTGAGCGAACGCAGCTCTTCGCGCTCGAACTGTTCCACAGCCTTCCAGCGCTCGCGGTACATCTTGATGTCGAAATTGGCGTCCATGGTCTAATTATAGCATTGAAGCGTGATGCTTTTTTATCGCGGCTCTACCGTTTTTAACGGGAAACCCTTTTCAAGCACAAAGGCTTGCATTGCGCTTGTCGAAATGACACGACGGTCACAAAGGAAAAACCCAAGGAATGTAGGCTTTTTTTCCTTTGCGTACTTTGTGTCCTTCGTGGCGAGGCTCTTTCCCGTTAATTACGGAAGACCCTTTATCGCTTCAAGTAACGCGAAAACACTGGGCTGACCAAGCCCAGTGTTTTTTCATTGATGGGTTTTGCGACTTACTTCAACATCGGCATCTTAATGCCATGACGTTTCGCCGCGTCGATGGCGATCTCGTACCCCGCGTCGGCGTGACGGACAACCCCCATGCCCGGGTCTGTGGTCAGCACGCGTTCCAACCTGCGAGCCGCTTCGGGCGTCCCATCTGCCACGATCACCTGACCTGCGTGTTGCGAATACCCCATGCCCACCCCGCCGCCATGATGGAACGATACCCATGTTGCCCCGCCCACGGCGTTGATCAGCGCGTTGAGGATCGCCCAATCTGAAATGGCGTCTGAACCGTCTTTCATCGCCTCGGTCTCGCGGTTGGGTGAAGCCACCGAGCCCGAATCCAAATGATCGCGTCCGATTACGATCGGCGCTTTCACTTTTCCACTCGCGACGAGTTCGTTAAATTTCAATCCCGCTTTCACGCGCTCGCCATACCCTAGCCAACAGATCCGCGCGGGCAATCCCTGGAACGGCACTTTCTCGCGCGCCATCTTCAACCAACGATGCAAATGCTCATCCTCCGGGAACAACTCGATGATGGCTTGATCGGTCGTGTAAATATCCTCTGTGTCGCCCGATAACGCCACCCAGCGGAACGGGCCCTTGCCCTCGCAAAACAACGGGCGAATATACGCGGGCACAAACCCTGGAAATTCAAACGCGTCGCTCACGCCGTTGTTCAACGCTTGTTGCCGCAAATTGTTTCCATAATCGAACACCTCCGCGCCCGCGCGTTGAAACGCCAACATGGCTTGCACATGTTTCGACATTGAGTCCATCGCCAACTTTTTATATTTTTCTGGATTCGATTTCCGCAGTTCGTCTGCCGCGGTGACTGATAAACCCGACGGCACATAGAACAACGCTTCATGCGCCGACGTTTGGTCTGTCACTACATCGGGAACGACTCCACGCCTGGAGAGTTCGTCGTACACATCTGCCGCGTTGCCGATCAGCCCAATGGATTTGGCAATCTGTTTCTCCTTGAATTCTTCCACGAGAGTCATTGCCTCTTCGAGGTTGTCCACCACCAAATCCACGTAGCCGATGGCGCGGCGGCGTTCGGCGCGTTCGGGGTCTACTTCAACAATTAATCCCACGCCTTCATTCATGGTGATGGACAGCGGTTGCGCGCCGCCCATGCCGCCGAGACCTGCGGTTAAAACAAATTTCCCTTTCAAGGACCCCCATCCCTTGAGTTTTGCCAGCGCGCCGAAGGTTTCATACGTGCCTTGCAAAATTCCCTGCGCGCCGATGTAGATCCACGAACCAGCCGTCATCTGCCCGTACATGATGAGTCCCTTTTTGGCTAACTCATCGAAATATTCCCACGTTGCCCAATGCGGCACGATGTTCGAGTTGGCGATCAACACTTTCGGCGCGTCGATGTGACTTTTGAACACGACCACAGGCTTCCCGGATTGTACAAGGAGCGTTTCATCTGCTTCGAGATTTTTCAACGACTCGAGGATCGCGTCGAACGATTCCCAATCGCGCGCGGCTTTCCCACGTCCGCCGTAGACGATGAGATCGTCGGGCTTTTCTGCCACCTCGGGGTCAAGGTTGTTTTGGATCATGCGATACGCCGCTTCGCTGAGCCAGTTCTTACAAGTGAGATCAATGCCGCGGGGCGCGCGGATAGTTCGAGGTGCAGACATGATGCGTCTCCTTCTCCAGGGTGAGTTGTCGGCAATTATAGCCGAGGGAGATTTGTGTTCCAAAAATTTGGGCTCTCTGAGAGTTGCCGCGATTCTGGTACACGGATTACGCGGATACTTCGACAGGCTCAGTACAAGTTTCACGGAAAAACGTTTAAGTCCCATTCTTTCGTAACTACTCAGCCTCGGAACATGTCGCTGCGAGGCGCTCTTGGTTTTGCCGAAGCAGTCTCCCCATACCGGGAGATTGCTTCCCTTCGACAGGCTCAGGACAGGCGTCGGGACCCCGAAAAAACATCGGGGCAGGC
>CASGHD010000087.1 GCA_949319575.1 uncultured Anaerolineales bacterium
TCTGCTTTTTATTCTTCACGCGGATATTGAATCGCCACGTTTGATATTGTTCCCGCAATTGTATCTCCATCGGCAGGCGGGTTGTGTAGATTGCGTTCAATCTTCTCTTTTGGAGGAGCGACAATTCCAAGCCGACCTCGATCATGCGGCGATAGATTCTCCAATCGGACAATTCCCCGTCCGTTTGTAACCAGTCGCTGTCGCGATAGTCAAATCGAGTCCGATTTTGAACGGCGGCTTTATAGGATTTTTCGAGTTTCTCATGATGGGCAGGGTCGAATTTCAGTTGCGCGGGTTCGTAGTCCACATCCTCCCTCATCCATGCGTAACCACCAGAGTTAAGTTCAACAACCTTGGCGTAGCCCGTGCTAAACAAAACAACATCGGCGGATGAATTCGCGTCGAAAGCGGGGACGCACAAACAACGGTCATCCACGATCAGCAATGCAGGATTCAGCGATTTCGCCCTCATGAAAAATTCATCAGGCGTGGACTCTTCCCCATACGTGTGCGCGTACAACACACCGCCAACATCCCCCTTCTTTATCCGCGCTTCTGCCTGATTCAAATCCATGTGCAGGGACTCTGGCGAAATGTCCACAAACTCAAATGGGACTTTCGCCTTCATGAACGTGATCGGCACAATCGGGCAGATATTCGCGGGCAACAGCCACGGCTTTGCCTGTCTTTGGCTTACCAGCACATTATAGAGGATCGTCGAAGCGCGCGGGGCGAGAACGGTTTTCAATTTATATGAACCGTAGGGGCGCGGCGGAACGGCTCATCGCCATCGTCTTTGACAGACTCGCCGTGCCCCTACTCGAATTCGTCTAAATATTCTTCCGCACAATGATCGTGAAATCGTACAACCCATAGTCGTGGAGTAACGCCACGTTACGCGAGAAATTGCGCTTGCAGAAATCAAAAAAGAAAAGCGGGTCGCCATAAAAGAGATCGGGGCGTCCCGCCATACGGTCGGCATCGGAGTATTTTGTGAGCATGTTGAAGGCGAATCCCTTTGAGCAGAGCGCGTTCATGCGCTTGAGGGTCTCACAGGCAAAGTTCTGCCAATCGTTATAGGATTCTTCCAATTTGATATTGAAGATCGCTCCCGCCAGAAGGTAATCCACCATGGGAACATCGCTCTCGTTCGTAGTGAAATGCGCGTTGGGAAAGCCCTTGTGCGCTTCACGCCCAGCCAGGACCATTTTTTCGAGCAAGTCAATGCCGTAGTACTCGAACTCCCAGCCTTTGCCCTGCAAGAAATCGAACATTCCGCCGTAGCCGCTTCCATAATCAATTGCGGAAAACGGTTGCGAAGCATCGATGACTTTTACAAGTTGCTCGAAGCGCCACGCCTGCGATTCGGGTCCGTTGTAATCCACGCCTTTGGGCGTCGCGCCGAACTCGTCCAATTTTTCAACAAAATACTCGCCGAGTTTTTTCTGGGTTTCATCCACGCTCATGTTCCTGCTCCTTTTGTTTCTCAAAATAATCGCCCGCTTTATTTCCCGTCATGAACAGCAGGTCTAGAATCGAAACGTATGGATCGTACGGCGGGTACATCTGCGCATATTCGGGGTAGGTATAATCCATGTATTCGAAGGTGATCCCCGCCGCTTCGAATTTTTCAGGCTCCATATACGAACTCGCCGAGGGTCCGCAAATGTAATGCGTCGCGTCGACTTGTTTCAGCACGCTGATCACACGGTCGGTTTTTTGTCCTTCGACATTCGATAACGCGGAGGAGCGCATGAATCTTGTTGAGGCGAAGCCCAATTCGCGCGCGAGACGAATCGAGGTCTCGATGGTGAAATCGGCGAGGAATTCGTCGCGGCGTTGATAGAGATCTTCAAGCAAGGGCAAGTATCCCTTGAAGTGAGGCGATTTGGAATAGGAGATCGTCAGGGATTTGAGATGATTCTTTGTCCAGGGCTTCGACCAGTCGATGCGCACATCTTTAATCGGCACGCCCTGTGTAACTCCCTTGGAATTTACAGGGATCGTCAGCCATTGTTTGCCCTGATGCGTTTTGATCTGGTTGCGGTTGCGCCAGCCATGCTTGTCGTATTGAATGTCATCGTAAAAGATGAATAAGTCCGCGCGGCGGACCTGGTCGAAGTAGCCGCGCCAGGGGATGTACGAGGGTTGTAATATGACTACGTTCATTTGCCTGCCAATTCAGAAATAATATAGGTGGGTCGATCCATACTGCGATCAAACATGCGCGCGAGATATTCGCCGAAGATTCCCAGCGCGAACAGTTGCGCGCCGCTGAACAATGCGATGATGGAAGCAAGGAAAGGGAAGCCGGGGATGCCGCCCTCCATGAACGAAAGGATGACCACGTATATGAACACGCCCAGCCCAAACATCGTCATCAAGAATCCGATCCAGCTTGCCAAACGCAACGGCGCGGTGCTATAGCCTGTGAGGATCAACAACGCGGCTTTCACCAGCGCGGAAAATTTGTAGTTCGAGCGTTCTTCGGGTTTTTCAATTTCAACAGGAACCGATGTAAAGCGCGACGTACCCCATGAGAGCAGCACGTCAATGATCAATGTGGGGCTTTGAAAATTTGCGAAGGCATCCCGTAACTCGGTGCGAAAGGCGCGGAAGGCGGAAATATTTTTCACCGATGGAATGCCCATCACCCGCGCAAGGATTCGTTTGATGTTTTCGGTCAACACGTTGCGCAAGAATCCCTGAGGCAATTTCTTCGGAGCGCCGTAGACCACGTCGAATCCATTTTCGAGTTGCTGTAACAAAATGGGAATCTCTTCAGGCGGATGTTGCAAATCCTGGTCCATCGTGATGGTCACTTCATATTGTGCCGCGCGCGCGCCGCACAGCGTGGCATTGTGCTGTCCGTAATTTCGCATCAAACGGATGCCCCTCACCCACTTGTGTTTCCGCGCGAGTTTTTGAATCACATCCCAACTATTATCTGGACTGCCGTCGTTGACGAGCAGAACTTCATACTTTTTCGAGAATTTAGGAAGAGACTTTGCTAATCGTTCAACCAGCGACTCGATCAACGCTTCGCCGCGATAGACAGGGATGATAACGGAAATATTCATCGGGGGACAATTCTATCTTCAATAGGTATGTCATCCTGAGGGAGCGTTCCCCAGCGACCAAAGGACCTCGCTTGTTGTGACAGAGATGCTTCGCTTCGCTCAGCATGACATTCCTTTATGGATTCTACCACTCGCCTCATCCTTCGGCTCGCCTCATAACCGGACCTCGTGCCTGTCCGCCAAAATGGACAGCGCGCGCGCCGCCTCGGCTTTTTTCTGCTCCCCGTCCCAGCCGAGGATGTCGCCCAGCGTGTTCGTGAGTTCGAGCATCATTTCGCGGGTCAACCTTCCCAACATGGCGAGCATGGATCGTCTCAATAGGAAATCGTCGAGGTGAATGATCTTTTCGTGTTGCACAAGATAGGCAATTTCACGGAACGAGTAATCAGACAAGGACTTGAGCGTAAAGTCTGTGCCGCCGTTGATGTAGGTGGCAATGGCTTCGGCGCGCGTGCCGTAGCGTTCGAATAAATGTATCAGCCGTTCCTGCGAAACGCCGGTCCACGCGAAGAGACTTCCCATTTGGCGATTCGGTTCTTGCACATCGCGCTCATAGCCGCGCCCGCCGCCGATGGGAAGGGAGCGCGTGTCGCGTTTGCGCTTGAGACCGAGATGCGCGAGCGCTTTGTCTGCCGCTTGTTCGCCGAACGCGCGGAAGGATGTCCACTTGCCGCCGACGAGGGAGTAGACTGGGAAGGTGAGGTTGGTCCAGTCGCCGCTCAACACTTCGATGCTGTGATCGCGCGAAATTTGGCTGACCGTCTTCGCGGTGGAGCGCGGGAGCGGGCGAACGCCGGAGTAGCGAAAAACGATCCGCTGGCGAGTCAGGTCGAGGTCCGGAAAGACGCGTTTCGTCATCCGCAGAAAATAATCCACTTCATCGTCTGTGCAACGCGCCTCTTCGGGATTCTCGATGGGGATGTCCGATGTGCCGATGAGGACTTTATCGAACAGCGGATAGATCAACACGATGCGGCCGTCTTCATTCTCGAAGAAAAATTCATGGTCGCCGATCGCCGCGCGTAATTCGGGATGATCCACAACAATGTGCGAACCTTTCGAGCCGCCGATGAAGTTTGTGGATAAGCCGAGTTTTTTGTTGGACGAATCGATCCACGCGCCCGCCGCGTTGATGACGAGTTTGGGTCGCACGTCATAGGTTTCATCGGTGAGCTCATCGCGCAGGATGATCGTGTCCTCCGCGCCGCCCACCATGCTGAGGTAATTGAGCGCGCGCGCGTTCGGGTTTTCGGCTTCGGCGTCGAGGATCAATTCGATGCCGAGTCGTTCGGGGTTGAGAATCGCGCCGTCGTAATACACCGCCGTGTTGACAATGTCTGGGTTGATTTGATTCCACGTCGCAAGAGATTTCTTGCGCGAGAAAAATTTATGACGCGGAACGGCGCGTCCTTTGCCGGTGAACGCATCGTAGAACATCAAGCCGATCTTGATGACGAGCGAGCCGCGTTCGCTGGGTTTATCCAATATACCAAAAAATTTAAGCGGCGCGTTGAGCAAGCCTGAGAGTCTTTTGAAAATTGGAATGGCGGTTGGAAGTGGTTTAACGATGTGCGGCGCGTTCTGCAACATGAGGTTGCGTTCACGCACGGCTTCGCGCACGAGACGGAACTCTCCGTTTTCGAGATAGCGAATCCCGCCGTGCGCCATGTGTGAGGAGGCAGACGATGCGCCCGAACAAAAATCGCCGCGTTCGACGAGCAGAACATCCACGCCGTTGATGGCGAGGTCGCGGAAGGCTCCAATGCCGTTAATGCCTCCGCCGATGATGAGGACGGAGACGTTTGGATTTTTTCTAAGAGCGGATAATGTTTCGGAGCGATTCATAAATCAGTTTCACGTATCAAGTTCCATGTTTCAGGTTACACATTGCAAGTTTGTAACTTGAAACGTGACACGTGGAACTTGAAACTTTTATTCAACCCAATCAAACGCGCGCGTGACTGCTTTCTTCCAACCCGAGTATAACGTCTTTCGTTGTTTCGAGTCCATTGAGGGTTTCCATTCTTTATCTTTGCCCCAGTTGTTTTTTAGTTCGTCGAAATCCTTCCAAAAACCGACGGCGAGTCCTGCCGCGTATGCCGCGCCAAGCGATGTAGTCTCTGCAACCTTCGGTCGCACCACAGGCGCGTTCAACATATCCGCTTGAAATTGCATGAGCAGTTCGTTAAACACCATGCCGCCGTCCACTTTGAGCGCGGTTAACTTCACTCTTGAATCTTTTTCCATGGCATCCAGCACTTCGCGCGTCTGGTAGGCGGTCGCTTCAAGCGCGGCGCGGGCAATGTGACTCTTGTTGACGTAACGCGTCATCCCCACGATCACGCCGCGCGCGTCGGATCTCCAATACGGCGCGTACAATCCACTGAACGCGGGGACGAAATAGATCCCGCCGTTATCCTCCACAGATTTCGCCAACGCTTCCACCTCCGCCGATGATTGGATCAGTCCCAAATTATCCCTCAGCCATTGGACAAGCGCGCCTGCAATCGCAATCGAACCCTCCAGCGCGTAGACTGCTTTTCGATTTCCGATTTTGTATCCCAGCGTGGTGAGCAATCCCGCCTTGCTTTGCACGGGCTTATCGCCTGTATTCAACAACATGAAACAACCCGTGCCGTACGTGTTCTTCGCTTCGCCCGCTTTGAAACAGGTTTGACCAAACAACGCGGCTTGCTGGTCGCCGAGGTCGCCAGCGATGGGGATGCCGCGTAGGGGCGAGGTCTTCTCGCCCCGATTTGGGCGGGGGGACCCTGCCCCTACGTGCCCATAAATTTCAGACGACGATTTGATCGTCGGCAACATGGCGCGAGGGACGCCCATCACTTTCAGAATTTCATCATCCCAATCCAATGATTTGAGATTCATCAACATCGTGCGCGAGGCATTCGTTACGTCGGTGACGTGTTCTCCTGTTAAATTCCAGATCAACCACGAGTCGATTGTTCCAAACAACAATTCTCCTCGTTTGGCTTTTTCTTTTGCGCCCTGCACATTATCGAGAATCCATTTTATTTTTGGACCTGAAAAATAGGTAGCAAGAGGCAATCCAGTCTTTTTCCGAAAACGATTCTGTCCTCCTGATCTCGCAAGTTTGGCGCAGATCACATCCGTCCGCGTGTCTTGCCAGACAATCGCGTTGTAGATGGGCTTGCCTGTGTTCTTGCCCCACACAACCGTTGTCTCGCGCTGGTTTGTGATCCCAATCGCGGCAATGTCGGCAGATTGAAGGTGTGCGGACTTAAGTCCGCGCTCCGTCACCTCAAGCGCATTATTCCAAATCTCCAGCGGATCATGCTCCACCCAGCCGGGCTTGGGGAAAATTTGACGATGTTCTTTCTGGGCAACAGAAACTACATTCCCGCCGTGATCGAAAATAATAAAACGAGCGCTGGTCGTCCCTTGGTCAATCGCCGCCACGTATTTTGCCATTCAATACCTCTTCCCCAATTGTAAAACAAAAGTCCCCGCTACAAACATCGGGGACTCTCTTCTTTACCTCTTTCATCTTTTTCTCTACCATGTATGAGAGTTTTTTACCGCCAAGACCTGCGCTGAGCCTGTCGAAGTGACGCTAAGGTCGCCAAGTTAAAAAGGTTTTCTTTGCGTTCTTTGCGGTGCAAAGGTACGGTAGTGAACCGTCTTCATTTCTTTTTCGGCGACTTCTTTTCGACTTCAAGCAACGCCTCTGAACTGTTCAAAAACTTGAACACGCCCACCGCCAACGCCGACCCCAACAACGGACCAACGAAGTACACCACATAAAAGATCCAGTTGGCGAGATCGGGATTCTTCAGATCGATGGAAGTGGAAAAGATCGCGGGACCAAACGAACGCGCCGGGTTGAGCGAAGCCCCGCTCATCGGCCCGCCGGCAAGGATGGCAAACGTCACTGTAAGCCCGATCGCCAAGCCGGCAAACGAACCCGCCTTGCCCGCTACCATCCCATGCAAGATCATGTTGAGGAGGAAGAAGGTCAACACCGCTTCGACCGCCATGGCGATGAACGGCGAGGGGCTGGTTAACAAGCCGATCGTCGCGCCTTCTTGAATGCCGTTCGCGCCGATATTTCCCACAAAAAGATTCAGCGAAACTGCCGCAATCGCCGCGCCGAGAAATTGCGCCACCCAGTAATACACCGCGTCGCCCCACCGAACTGTCCCGTTGAGCGCCAGACCAAACGTCACCGCGGGGTTGAAATGCGCGCCCGAGATGTGACCATACGCGTACACAAACGTCGCGATCACCAGACCGTGCGCCAGCGCCACCCCAACCAAACCGCCAAAGCCAGAAACCGCCGCGCCCGCGCCGATGAACACCAGCGCGAACGTGCCGATCAACTCAGCCACGAACACTTTTGCATTGAACATGCTTCCTCCAGAAATTGATTTGAACATAAAACCCCTCGCGGGATGAGGAGTCACGCCCAGTGACGCGCGCCCGCCAGAAACGATTTTCCGTTCATGGACTTTTTCCCAGCCGGTTGCACTTCATCCAGGATGAGAACCCCGCCTCTCGCGCCGACTGCGGGCTGGTTCGCCACGATCAACCTCTGCCCCACTGACGCCGCCCTCACCCCCACCCCCTCTCCCTGCTGGAGAGGGGAGACATGCGCGCGATGGATCTTCAACATCGCCCCGTCAAACTCCATGAAAGCGCCGGGCCACGGATTGAACGCGCGGACTTGTCTTTCCAGTTCGTTCACATCGCGCGTGAAGTCGAGTCGTCCCTCTTCCTTTTTCAGCATGGGCGCGTAGGTTGACAGCGAATCATCTTGCGGTTCTGGTTTAATTTCACCGGCGAGCCAACGCGGCAGAGTCTCGATCAACAGATCCGCTCCGAGACGAGATAACGCGTCGGTGACTGAACCAGCTGTCCCGTCGGGAGGGAGGCGCATGGCACGCTTCGCCAGCATCGCGCCGGTGTCGAGTCCCACGTCCATTTGCATGATCGTCACGCCTGTCTCTTCATCCCCATGTAAAATCGCGGCGTTGATGGGAGCCGCGCCGCGCCACCGCGGGAGCAACGACGCGTGTACGTTGAGGCATCCAAAGCGCGGCAAATCCAGCACAGCCTGTTTGAGTATCTGCCCATACGCCGCAACGACGATGAGATCGGGCGACCATGCGCGCAATTGCTCCATCGCTTCGGGCGCGCGCAGTTTTTCCGGTTGCATCACCGGGATTCCCAGTTCGAGCGCGAGCGTTTTCACGGGCGGCATTTTCAATTCGCGCCCGCGACCTGAGGCGCGATCGGGTTGAGTGACTACACCAACAACACGCTCGTCAGGGGTCTGAGACCCCTGACGAGCGTGAAGCGCGCGCAGACTGGGCAAAGCAAATTCGGGCGATCCCATGAAGACAATTTTTGTCATGCGTGGATTCTAGCATAGTAACATTTTTGCAAGAAAACCCCGTTGCGCTTTGCCTATAAAGGTTGTACAATTGTGGAAATTCAAAATCAGTTTTTTCGGAGGAATAAAGTTATGGAAACCACAAGCGATGACAAACTGTGGGGCGCACTAAGTTGGGTGCCTATCATCGGACCCATTGTCGCCATAGTTGTCTTATTGATGGAAGACAAAAAGAACCGTCCATTCATGAAATATCACGCTGTTAATAGTCTGGCAGTAGCAGTAGTAATTGCCGTTACATCGCTCGTTGGGATCGGCTTATGCCTTGGTGCAATTGCATTCTTTGTGCAACTTTACTGGGCTTATCAGGCATATCAAGGTCAGATGTTTGAGATACCTCTGATTACAGATTTTGTTAAAAAGCAAGGCTGGGTGTAATTAGTGAAGGGCTACTTTTGTAGCCCTTTTAATTTTCATTTAGGATATTGTTTTTGAATAATCAACATCCTCCCACAACAAACGGAAACGCCATTGCAAGCTTTGTGCTTGGTATTATCTCTTGGCTTCTTTTCGTGGTCCTTCTTTGTTTAAACTACGTTATTTTGCCCGTGTTTACCATAGCAACAATGGGGTTTGGGGGCGTTTTTTACCTCTGTACTCTTTCAGTAAGTTGTCTTTCTCCTCTTGGTTGGTTGATAGGAACAATATTGGGATATGTAGCCAAAAACCAGATTAAACAAGATCGATATGGAAATAACAGTCTGGCAAATACAGGTTTCATACTAAACGCAATTGGTCTTGGCTTAACAATTCTGGGAATTTGTGCGATTCTAGTATATGCGATTGCGGTTGGCGGCTTTAGCTTTTTGGATCAATTACAATATCAATATTAGGGAACTCAAAAGGAGAAACCATGTCTATACCACAACCTTCATCTGAAAAGCCGGGAATGTTCACCGGGCTGTCCATCGCGACCCTTATTAGTGGAATTCTCAACATTCTATTGGGACTCGGCTGGACTGCAGCTATTGTGCTTGGCACAATAGGCATCGGAATCATATGTGCGCCTATCACCATCCTGCCAACCATTCTCGGCATTTTCGAGATTATCTATGCCATGAAATTACTAGCAAATCCGCCACAACCCGTTCAACCATCCCAAGCCATTGCCATTATGGAGATTTGTTGCATCTTATATGGCGGGGTTATTCAAGCTGGAGTGGGTATCTTCGCGTTTGTGGCATTCAATGACCAGACAGTTAAGGCATATTTCGCAAAGATCAATTCTGGCACCGCGTAATCAATCAAAACACCAGTACCTTTAAGCCTGCGACTGCTTGCAGGCTTTTTTATTTGCAACCAATCTCCTGAACTCACGTATAAAACATAGAAAATCAATTCAGGAGAAAGTTATGAACACACAAAAACCCACCCTCATCAACGTGATCGCGTGGACGACCCTCGTCAGCGGCATCGTCAACATCATTTGGGGGATCGCCGCCCTCGGCACATTTATCGGCTTCATCTGCGCGCCGTTTTCCGTTCTGCCGATCATGCTCGGCGCGTTCGAACTCGTCTACGCCGCAAAATTATTCGGCGCGCCCACCCAACCGATCAAACCCTCTACCAATATTGCCGTCTTCGAAATTGCATCCATCCTCTACGGCAACTTCTTCTCGATGGCGGTCGGCATCCTCTCACTCGTCTTCTACAACGACACTGTAGTCAAGGATTACTTCGCACGACTAAACGGGACTCTCGTTCCTGTGACTCCCGTCCCGCCCGCGTCACTTCCTCAGCCTGAGGTTGCTCCCGTTATAGAGGAGTTACCCTCACCTGTGGAAGAGTCCCCAACCAAACCCAAGCGGAGTCCACGAAAGATTGCGAAGAAATAATCAGCAACCAGACCTCACAGGTCTCAGAGACCTGTGAGGTCTTTTGATTCTCCTCTTGACTCTCACTCCCCTCAACCGTAAAATCAAATCACAATTGAACGGGCAACAGGGAAGATGCTTTTAAGACCTGACATGTCTCCGCGACAACTTGATCAATACAGATCATTGTCCACGCGGAGACCACTGAGAGCAATATACACATTAAGACATGTCAGGTCTACTAAGAGAGCCGAAGGTGCAAATCTGGATAAGGCGAAACCAGATGAATCTCTCAGGCAAAAGGACCCTGTTTCCGAATCCACTCTGGAAAGTTTGTTCTCGTTGTTTGTCGGCAGTTGAACTGCCGACAAAACGAACAACAACACCGACGGTGTAACACTTGTTGTATCAGCAGTTCAACTGCTGATACAACAAGTGAATCTCTCAGGTCACATTACAGAGGCGCGCGAATATCTTCGTGCGCCTTTTTGATTCGCCAAATATGTAACGCGACTTTTAAGTCGCAACTTAGCGAAGGCGACACCGCGAAGCGTGTCGCGGTACAACACCCAAAGGAGATATGTCATGAACACCCCTGCCAACTTGAAATATGCAAAGTCTGACGAATGGTTCGACCCCGCGAGCGGAAAGATCGGCATCACCGATTATGCCCAAAACCAACTTTCCGATATTGTCTTCATCGAGATATTCGTTGAAGCGGGTGAGGAGATCGCGGCAGGCAAGGCGATTGCTTCCGTTGAATCCGTGAAAGCCTCATCTGAAATTTACTCGCCCGCGGGTGGAAAAGTCGCGGCGGTGAACAAAGACCTCGTCAACAAGCCCGAAACCATCAACACCGATGCCTTCGGCGCGGCGTGGATGATCCAGCTCGAGGGCGGATCCGCTGGCGATGTGATGGACGCGGCGGCGTATGAGAAGCATTGTGAGGAACGATCACACTAACCAATTATGTCGTTGCGAGGAGCCCGAAGGGCGACGAAGCAATCTCCTGTTAACAAGATACATTTTGTAATGAGGAGATTGCTTCGTCGGGATTTCGGCGCTATCGCACCTCAACCCTCCTCGCAACGACATGAGGATAATATTATGACCTACATCCCCATCTCCCCCCACGAACGCGACGACATGCTGAAAACCGTCGGCGTGAAATCGCTCGATGACTTGTTCGACGCTGTGCCAGCCAAACACCGCTTCCCCAAACTTAACCTGCCTCCCGCATGGACAGAAATGGAAGCGTTGGAAGAACTTTCCAACATCGCCAACGCGAATGAGAACGTGCGCGGCGAATTGATCTCGTTCCTCGGCGCGGGCATGTATCACCACTACATCCCCTCGGTGATTGATCACATGCTGAGGCGCGGCGAATTTTATACCGCGTACACGCCCTATCAACCTGAAATTTCACAAGGCACGTTGCAAGCCATCTTCGAATATCAATCGTTGATGGCGGCATTGACAGGCATGGATGTCTCGAACGCGTCGCATTACGACGGCGCGACGGCAACCGCCGAAGCGGTGAATCTGGCGTATGCCCAATTTAGGGGCAAACGAAAACAAGTTGTCGTTTCTCCCACCGTTCACCCTCAATATCGCGCAGTGATACACACCTACACTCAAGCCATGGGCATTGGTGTGGAAGGCGGCGAATTACCAATTACTAATTACGATTTCAACAGTCTCCAATCTCTAGTCTCCGAAGACACCTGCCTCGTCATCGTGCAATATCCCGATTTCTTCGGACGCGTGTACGATTACAAAAAATTCATTGACGATGTTCATGCCAAAGGCGCGTTGGTTTGTGTTGTGGCGAACCCCACCGCGCTGGCGTTGTTCAAAACGCCCGGCGAAATGGGCGCGGACATTGTCGTCGGCGATGGTCAGCCGCTGGGAATCCCGATGTGGTTCGGCGGACCGAGCGTTGGATTTTTCACGACGCGCAAGCAATATGTTCACAAGATGGCGGGACGGCTGGTCGGCGAAACGGTGGACAACAAAGGTCAACGCGCGTATGTGCTTACCCTGACCGCGCGCGAGCAACACATCAAACGCGAACGCGCCACGTCCAACATCTGCACCAATCAAGGATTGCTCGCGCTTGCCTCCGCAATTTATTTGAGCGTGCTCGGCAAAAACGGATTACAGCAGGTTGCGAATCTTTGTTATCAAAAAGCGCATTACGCCGCAAGCGAATTGAGCAAACTCAACGGCTATAAAGTTTCGGCTGAACTTTTCTTCCACGAGTTTGTGTTGGAATGTCCACAGCCCGCGAGCGAGGTCAACGCGCATTTGCTCGAACACGGCATCCTCGGCGGATACGATCTGGGTCAGGATTATCCGTCGCACAAAAATCATTTGCTGGTCGCCGTCACCGAGATGAATTCAAAAGAAGAGATTGACACGCTTGTTGAAGTTTTATCGGAGGTGAACCATGGTTAACAATAACGCTTCGTCTGCGGCTACGCCTCCGCTCAGCGCGGAAGTAAAAATCGTGGAGCCGACGATCTTTGATCTTTCCTCGCCCGGACGCGTCGGCGTACGGATGCCCGAATCAGACGTCCCTGCGGCTGACTCGCCTCCTCCACATTTGCTACGCTCCGAACTGCCGCTCCCCGAACTCGCTGAAGTGGACGTGGTGCGTCATTATGTCCGCCTCTCAAAATTTAATTACAGTGTGGACAGCGGATTTTATCCGCTTGGTTCGTGTACGATGAAATACAATCCGAAGATCAACGAGGACACTTGTAGATTACCAGGATTTTTATTCACGCATCCATTGCAACCGATTGAAACGGTGCAAGGCAATCTTGCGTTGATGTATCAATTGCAAGAGTGGCTGAAAGAGATCGCGGGATTCGCGGGCGTGACACTGCAACCTGCGGCGGGAGCGCATGGAGAATTTACGGGCGTGTTGATGATGCGCGCGTATCATAAATCGCGCGGCGACGACAAGCGCATGAAGATGCTCATCCCCGACGCGGCGCATGGGACGAATCCCGCGTCGGTGGGGATGATGGGCATGACGGTGGTGACGATTCCATCGGACGAGCGCGGCAATGTTGACTTGAAAAAACTGGAAGAGGCGTGCGACGATACGGTCGTCGGCATGATGCTGACCAACCCGAATACGCTCGGCATGTTCGATGAACACATCGAGAAGGTGATCTCGCTGGTGCATGGATGCGGCGGCTTGATGTACGGCGACGGCGCGAACTTGAATCCGTTGCTCGGCATCATCCGCCCCGGCGACTTGGGCTTCGACGTGATGCACTTCAACCTGCACAAAACGTTTGCCGTCCCGCACGGCGGCGGCGGACCGGGCGTCGGTCCCGTTGGAGTCGGTCCGAAACTTGTGGACTTTTTACCTGAGCCTCTCGTCGGCATCATCGAAGAGGGCGAAGAGGAAATGCCTCCGCTGTATGGCTTCGTCAAACCTGCGAAGACGATCGGTCGCATGAAAGCCTTCCACGGACATTTCGGCGGAGGCTTCGTCCGTTCGTTCACGTATATCGCCATGCACGGACCCGACGGACTCAAAGACATCGCGCAGTACGCCGTGTTGAACGCCAACTATCTGCAAGCAAAATTGCGCGACACGTATCACATTCCGTTTGACCGAATCTGTATGCACGAGTTCGTGATGGAAGGACAATTTGAAGGCAGTGATGTGCGCGCGCTGGATATTTCCAAACGCCTGATGGATTACAACTTCCACCCGCCCACGAACTACTTCCCGCTCATCGTCCACGAAGCGTTGATGATCGAGCCGACCGAAACTGAAAATAAAGACACGTTAGACTCCTTCGTCGACGCGCTGATTCGGATCGCGGAGGAAGCGAAGAACAATCCCGAAATCGTGAAGTCCGCGCCGAATAATACACAGTTCGGTCGCATGGACGAGGTCAAGGCGGCGAGGGAGTTGGTGTTGTGCTGCTGGTTGCCAGAGGGGTATGATACGAGCCAGTGAGGGAGTGAACACGCTTCGCGGTCAGTTATCAGTGAGCAGTGAAGCCTCGGAAAGGAAATTTCCGAGGCTTTT
>CASGHD010000088.1 GCA_949319575.1 uncultured Anaerolineales bacterium
GCCTGCCCCGATGTTTTTTCGGGGTCCCGACGCCTGTCCTGAGCCTGTCGAAGGGAAGCAATCTCCCGGTATGGGGAGACTGCTTCGGCAAAACCAAGAGCGCCTCGCAGCGACATGTTCCGAGGCTGAGTAGTTACGAAACAACGCGAATAATGGATACCAGTTTTGTGTCATGCTGAGGAGCGATTTTACTGGGACGCTGATTCACGGAGAAAACGCAGATTTTCTTTCTTGAATCAGCGAAATCAGCGCTTTTCAGCGTCCAAAAAACGGCTTCTGCTTATTACAGATAAAGTCTATTATTACAGCGCAAGGTTAATCTGTTGTATGGGTAAACCGTCCACGAATATTCACGAATACACGAATGCCTCGATAGACTCAACACAAGCACGCGAATGCCCGGCGCGAATTCGAGTATTCGTGGTTTTTTATTCGTGGATGGTTTGGGGCGCTATGAGCCTCGATAGCGACTTTGCGTTGTAATACTATTATTGACGTTAAAACACAGCCATCTTGCCGAAGAGCAACATCGCCAGCGTGCCCAGCAGACAAACGATAAAGAACAACATCATGGAAAGGAAAAAACGCTGGGAGCCATTCATGCCAAGAAAACGCGACCCGCGCTTGCGAGGCGGCGCAGAGATCGAATCCATGGGTTTGGATGCTGGTTCCCGGTATAAGTCGTTGGTTTCCTCCTCGTAGAACGGGGAGTCGGATGCGGATTCGCGTAAATTATCGAACATAGTTACCTGTGATTAAGTATACCTGTGAATGGACGAAGGCTCACGTCGCCAAATTGTACTGTCACGGAGTTGTTATTGTCGTCGCGCACTCGCAGACTGCCATCCGAAAGAATCCCCTCCAGCCTGCCGGTCACGGTCTTGCCGGCGCCCATTTCCACGCGCACCTGCCTGCCTCGAAAGGCCAGCGCCGTCCCCCATTGATTCATCAAATCGTCCGAGCCTAATTGAGAACGCAGGGATACGAAAGCGGCGAGAATATCGCGCAAAACTTCTTCGCGCGCCACTTCTCGTTCCAGCGCGGTTTCAAGGCTGGTGCCGGGAAATCGAAGCACATCGGTATCGGGAACCGCGCGCTTGAGAACGTTCAACCCGATGCCGATCACCACGCATTGCACATCCTCCCCAGCCCACACGAGTTCGATCAACACGCCGGCGATCTTGCGATTATTCAACAAGATATCGTTGGGCCATTTGATCTGGGGATTCAAACCGAAGTGTTGAAGAGGTTGGCAAATGGAAAGGGCCGCTAACCCGACAAATCTTGAAAGGAAGGGTCTTTCAGCCGCCGTGGGACGCAGGATCACGCTGAACGCGAGAGCCGTGCCGGCGGGCGTGAACCACGGACGATCCATCCTGCCGCGTCCCATCGTTTGCTCGTCTGCAATAACGACTGAAAAATCTGGCGCGCCCTTGTTTGCCCACGCCAGCGCCTCATCGTTTGTCGAACCGATGGAATTGAAATATTTGATTTCCCCGAGCCCCAAAGTAGAACGAAGAGATTGAAGCGATGCTTGATTCATCGTTTATTAGGGAAGGACAAACCACGGGCTGATCGAACCGCCGCCCTGGCGCACTTCAAAGTGCAAGTGCGCGCCCTGTGAATTTCCAGTGTTGCCTGCCGCGCCGATCCATTGCCCCGCGCTCACGCTCTGACATGGCGATACGCCAATGTTGCTTAAGTGCGCGTACACTGTCGAATACCCATTGCCGTGATCGATCTGAATCACATTGCCGTATCCATAGTTGTACCCGCCCTGCGCCATCGTCACCACGCCGCTATCCGCCGCGTAGACCGGCGCGCCCTCGCCCGCCGCAATGTCAACGCCAAGATGTCCGCTCCAATAATCGTTCCCGGAAAGAGAATGCGAATCGGCGGGCCATACAAAGCCTCCGCCACCGACCGCGCCACCGGGGCAGGCGCTTTGGTTGGTTGGGGAACTGCCGGTCCCTGAATTGCCTGTGCCCACCGTCGGCATGAGCCACTGCACAAATTCGCGTGAGCCCCCGGGCACCATCACCCACGAGCCTGAGGTGACCTTGGGGTCGGTCAGATCGATGGAGTTGCCGGGATAATTGATGATATCGTCGGCGCTTGCATCAAATTCAATGGCAACCGATTGTAAAGTATCGTTCACCTTCCACTGATAATAAATCCCGTTTGTGGGGGGAATGCTCAACACCTGACCCGGCTTCAGGCTGTGCGGATCATCCTGCAACACATCGTAATTTGCCCACAGCACAGTCTCCGGCTCCACGTTGTACGTTTTCGCAATGGCAAAGATCGAATCGCCGCGTGAAACGCGATAATCCACCGGCTTGTAACGCGGCTTATCCGCGGGGATGTTCGTCTTGAGTTGGATGACTCTTGAAATGGACGCGAACGGGTCAGACCCAAGTAAGGCTGGCATCGCCACCTGAGGCGGTTCCTCCTGTGGGGCGATTGTCGGCTTGAGAGCGGCAGGCTGTTGCGGAGCATGAGCATGCCGCCATGCCAGCGCCCCGAAGATCATCCCGCCTGCAACGGCAAGAGTCGCGACCCAACTGATGACGGAGAATTTATTTTCCTTGAGAAACAAAATCACGTTCGACATGTAAAAAATTGGCGAGTTAAGCATCCCTGCCGAGGTTTTCGAGGAATTCTTGATTATTGCGCGCCCGATCCAACCGGGTGACGATCGCCTCCGTGGCAACCGATTGATCCATCCCGGCGCCTTGCGGTTGGGGAGAGGTCATCTGGATGTACATGCGTCGCATAAGCCAGACCCGTTGAAGGATATCGGGACCCAGCAAGAGGTCCTCGCGCCGCGTGGAGGAGCGTTCGATGTCCACGGCGGGGAAGATGCGTCGCTCTTGTAGTTTGCGCGAAAGATGCAATTCCATGTTACCGGTGCCTTTGAATTCTTCGTAGACAACATCGTCGAGGCGCGAGCCGGTATCTACCAGACAAGTGGCAATAATGGTCAACGAGCCGCCTTCCTCGATGTTGCGCGCCGCGCCGAAAAATCGCTTGGGCGGGTACAACGCCGAGGGATCCATACCGCCGGAGAGGGTGCGCCCGCTGGGGTTGACAACCAGGTTGTACGCGCGGGCGAGGCGGGTGATCGAGTCCATTAAGATTACCACGTGGCGGCCGATCTCCACGAGGCGCTTAGCGCGTTCTAAGGCGAGCTCCGCAGTGCGCACGTGCGAGGTGACCGGCTCGTCGAAGGTGGAGGCGACCACTTCGGCGTCGACCGAGCGATCCATGTCGGTCACTTCTTCAGGGCGCTCACCGATCAGGGCAACGATCAAATGCACGTCGGGATATTTTATTGAGATCGAATTTGCGAGTTGTTTGAGGATGGTTGTTTTTCCCGCCTTGGGTGGGGACACGATCAACCCGCGTTGACCGCGCCCAATGGGGGCGATCAGGTTGATTAGGCGCGGGGCGAGCGTGTCGTGATCGGTTTCAAGATCAAATCGCTTGTCTGGGAAGATCGGGGTGAGGTTTTCGAATACAGGTCTGCGGGAGGCTTCTTCGGGGTCTAGCCCGTTGATGGATTCCACCTTGAGTAAACCAAAATGCCGTTCGCTTTCTCGCGGTGGGCGTACCTGCCCAATGACGAGATCGCCTGCTCGTAGATCGTGACGTCGTAACTGTGCCTGCGATACGTACACATCCTGGTCGCTGATCCGGTAATTCGTGGCTCGCAGGAACCCGATCCCTTCGCTCATGATCTCGAGGATGCCTCCGCGCAGTTCGATGCCTTCCTTTTGCGCTTCCGCCTCGCGGATCATCATGGCGAGGGTCTCTTTTTTGAGACGGTTCGAATTGGGAATGTTCAGCGATTTTCCCAGCGAGCGCAGTTTTGAAAGGGGTTCGTTTTCTAATTCAAGTATCTTCATGTTTCTTTTCTCTAAGGTGGGATTTTTTTGACAGGGAACGCCATAAACGCGCCGAGGTTCGGCGCTGTTCGGGAGTCTCCCTTAGTTTGTAGGTAGGTTTGGATCTTCTATCAAGTGGTTGCCGGACGTGTCACCCGCGCAGGTTGAATGACCAAGCTTTCAGATAACACAAAGGTATGCTGTACAGTACTGGGGAAGCGCGATTATTATAGCACGGTAGATTTTGCAAGGCAAGCGGGTTTGCTACTTTTCGAGGCGTACTTTCAAGTTTGTGAGTAGCGCTCGCTGGCTTCGATTGGCTTCGTTGTAGACGAAGTTTTCGATCAATTTGTTGACCTTCTCGAATTCAACCTTTTGCACAAGATGGGTTTTCCCGTTTTCCACCTCGTGGAATTCGTAGTGGAAGGCGATGCGGGTGCCCAATTTGCCGTACAGGCGGATGGTCATCTCCCGTTTGGGGTGGGTAAGATGAATAACGAGGTAAACGCGGCTCCGAAAAATGGGAAGCCCCGCCCAGCGATAGGTTTCCACAGTGTAGAACGGGCGGAGCGTCACGCCTTCGGTATCTTTTTGTTCCTTGAGCACGTCTATTGTCGTAAGCCGCGGACGAAGCCCGATCATGTTGATCGGTTCCGCGAGTTGGTCAAAGACTTCATCCCGTGGCCGGTCTATAAAAATATTGAGTTCGAAGGAGCGCATGGGCTAATTTTAACCCTGATTGGGCGATTGACAAGTGGCGAAGAATTGCAATGTTATAATCTCTGAAAATCAACGGTAGAGGTATGGATGATTAACCCTATTATTTTTTCGATCGGTAATTTTTCCCTGCACTGGTATGGCTTGATCGTGATGGCAGGCGTGATCGTTGGGGCGTTGCTCGCCGAACGGGAACTGATCCGTCGCGGCGGGAACGGCGATGTGATCTGGGATGTGCTGGTGGGTTGGACCGATATCGGACCCAAGATGAAGTTCCCGTTTGGCGCCTTCCAGCTCGGTTTGCCGCTTGGTGTTCTGCCGGTTGGCATTATTGGCGCGCGGTTGTGGTATGTAATAAATGCCACGATCGGCGGAAACCGAACCTATTTGGATAATCCATCTGAAATCCTGCGGGTTTGGAATGGCGGTTTGCACATCTTTGGCGGTTTCCTATTCGGCGCGGTCGCGTTGTTTTGGTTGTTGCGTAAATATAATGTTGACCGCTGGCTGGTCTTGGATTCGATCGGACCCGCCATGTTGATCGGGCAGGGGATCGGGCGTCTCGGCAATTTCGTTAATCAGGAGTTGTACGGTCCCGCCACCACGCTTCCATGGGGGCTGAAGATTTCGACACTGTATTCCTATCAAATCCCAATTGAAATGCGCGATCAACCGGTGGACGCCGTGATCAATTACCTGGCGACTACCCGCTTTCACCCGACGTTTGCCTACGAGATGCTCTGGAATTTCGCCGCCGCGGGACTCCTCTTGTGGCTGTCTCGCCGCCATGCGAGTGGGCTCAAGCCCGGGACGTTATTCGCCGGCTGGCTTCTCCTCGCCGGCATTGGTCGAACGTGGATCGAACTCTTCCGCCCGGACCAGCCGAAGATCGGCGATACGGGAATCAGTTATTCGATGGCGGTTGCCGCGCTGATGGCAGTCGCCGGCGCGATCCTGTTGATGATTCGTTACAACGCCATTAATTTCCCCGGCGCCGAAAACTGGGAGGATGAGTATCAGGTCGAGGCTCAGGGCGCGGATGCGATCGCGGCGGCAGACACGACAAAAGCAACCCCTGTAATGGAAAGCGAAACGGCGAAAGTAAAGACCGCCAGCCGAAAAAAGGCGAAGACAGAAACTCCGCCTCGTAAGCCAAAGACGACCCGCAAGGAAAAGTAAAAAATCAGGTCAGGCATTTCGCCTGACCTGATTTCATTCAATCGAGGTGACAGTTACAACTTGTGAGCGCTTAATGGAAGATGCTTCTTCGCGCGTATCAAAGCCGAAGCGTTCGAAGATATCCGCGTACATTTTGACGATCTTCTCGCGGGTGAAGCCCATCTCTTCATAGGAGTAGGTATGGTCACTGCGGTGGGCGAGTGTGTCTTTTACGGCTTCGTCTACGATCCTGTCTAAGCCTGGTTTATCGGGGTAGCCGAGCTGTTCGTAGAATCCGCGGATGACCTGCTCCGGGCGTTGGATCAGATCGTCATAGTTGAGAATCAGGTATCTGGGGGAGGGATGCGTGTCGATGTATTGTAGGGGGTAGCGGTACCAGTGTTGGGTCAGGTCGGTGATTTCATCCAGATATTGGTATTTTGTGAATCCGCCGGTGAACACGCCGCGCGAGTAGTTGACCCACGATACTGTGGAGGGGAGCATGTCGAGCGGGTTGCGGGCTAGGTAGATGATGCGCGCGTCGGGAAAGAACTCGATCAGCGTTTCGATCTTGGCGCTGAACGCGGGAGCCTTTGCCGCGTAATATTTTTTACCGGTGGCGTACATGTGTCGTTGCAACATGGATTTGTAGAATGCCATGATCTTTCGTTTGTACTGGGGGGGTAATGCTTCGTCGAAGTGTTGGTAATTGGGGAACTCGTCCATGAAGGGGAAGAGAAACGTGACCCATAAAGAATCCCACGCGTGCATGAGGATGTTTTCATCTTCTTCGGGTTGGAAGAACGAGATGGGATGGATCTTGATCTGCCCCAGCGTGCGGCGGTCGAAGACGTATAGCGCGCGATGCAGATACCCGCCCAGCTTTTTATCAAGCCGAGAGACGAACTGTGTAAACTTCTTTTGGGTGACCGATGGCGTCAGGTAAATATCCCACGTGGTGAGGCTGGTGAATGTGGATGTGTCGCGGGAGAGCAGGCGGTGCAAAAAGGTTGACCCACTGCGCATATTGCCGATGATGAAGAGCGGCTTCTCGATGATGTGTGTTTTGTACCCGGGGAAAAAGATATCATCGAGCCCAAAGCAGAGCCAGATGAAAAGCGACCCAAGGGGCCAGACCAGATAAAAGAGGGTCAGGAAGGTGAGCCGTTTTTTGTTGAGGGGGGCGGGAGAGTTTTTCCAGTTGAAGAACGAGCGATAGAACGTGCGCCAGAATAGGCGGAAGTTGTAGTGCATGAATGGCATCCTTGAACAGCGCCGACTTAAGCCGGCATTACATTTTTACATCAAAAAAGCCCGCGAAGGGCTTTCTCGTTTCCATTCTATCAGGATTTTTTATTTTTCGTATGAGTCGATTCGATCGTTTCCACCGCGAAGCGCGCCAAGCCCGTCAAGAAAGAATGGGAGTTCTTTCTCAAAATCTACATTTTCTAAACGCGAATGACGCGAATAAGCCCTGAACAATTCACGGAACGCGCGTCGATTCAACGAATGCAAACGATTTCCGCCTCACCCAAAAGTCCTCCGCGTTAAGCAATTGTTTTGCAACCTCGCGGCAACCCTACTGCAACGCGTGATTCGTAACCCAGGTCATACAATGGAAACAGAACATATTCATTGTGTTGATATGTCACGTTTAATATGAGGAGAAAAATCATGAAATTAAAACGTCGGTTTCAAGTCTTTGTTTTGATCGCATTGCTGTTCAGCGCGTTTGGAAGCGGACAGGTGGTGTCTGCCAGTTCTCCTGCCGCTGTCCCGCAGGACCCCATTGTTATCAACCGCAACCTGAATATTTGGGATGCCACCTTCATCGGGTACGTGTCGTCCGTTATCCATGAAAAATGGCGGCTCGAACTTACCGAAGCGCACACCTTCGAGGTGAAAGCCAACACGGCGGCTGGAGACCTGGCGCCCCTGCTCATCTTGCAGGATGTGAATGGCGTCGAAATCACGCGCGGCGCCGGCTCGTTCATCACCTCCCAATCGGCGGGAACGTTTTATGTGCAAGTTCAGCCGGATTCGGGCGCCGGGTTCTACTTTATGACCCTGCGGGATGTGGTAATTGCCGGTCCCTCCGTTTCTACGGTTGTCACACCCGCGAGTGTGAATGTGGGCGAGGTTGCCGTTGTCACCGTGAATTTGAACAACGTTCCCGCGGAGGGATACACCAGCGCGGAGTTCACCTGCACCTTTGACGCCAGCCTCGTCAGCGTGGGCGCGCCGGTCGTCACGAATCTTTTCGGAGCCGACGCCGTTGTTGCCATGAACACGCCGCAACCCGGCGTGTTCATTATCGCCATCGCGGGCAGTAACGGCAACAAAGCCGTCACCAGCGGCGCGGCGTTCACTTTCAGCGCGACTGCCTTGCAAGCTGGGGAGACCGCCATCGAGTGCACAGCGCGCGTCTCGCAAGGGAATAATGTGTTGACTTCCCTCCCGTCCACTGGAATGAACCTCACCGTGACGGGGAGCGGACCCACTGCAACGTTCACGCCGGCGCCCGGCGACACCCCGACTGCCACCTCACAGCCGGGCGAAACTGCCACACCGACTTCCCAACCCGGCGAAACCGCCACCTCAACTTCACAGCCCGGTGAGACCGCCACGCCAACTTCACAGCCCGGTGAAACTGCCACGCCGACGTTCACCTCCACCCCGGCTGAATCTGCCACACCCACGGCTTCTTCCACACCGGCTGAATCGCCGACACCCACATCCACCTTCACTCCTGAGAGTTCAGCCACGCCCACCGCTTCCCCGGATGGCACGCTCACAGGACAGGTCATCGCTGGCAAACAGGTGATTGTGACCCTGTTCTCCGGCAATGTGGCGATTGCCTCGGTCAATGCCAACCCGGATGGGACGTTTAGCCTGGTTGCGCCGGCGGGCAACTACGTTGTGATTGCCACGGCCAGCGGTTTCCTCTCCGCGCAGGGTTCTGCCAACATCCTGCCGGGAAACACAACCACGAAACCAACCATCACACTGCTGGCTGGCGACATCGACGGTAACAATGTGATCGATCAATTCGACGCGTTGACCATCGGCATGAGCTACAACACCGCCGCGCCCGCCGCCGCCGACTTGAACAACGACGGCGCCATCAACGTGCTGGATCTCGAATTGCTGGCGCAAAACTACCGCGATACGGGTCCGACAGTTTGGGAATAATCGAATGATGAAATACCGGGCGCGCAAACGCGCGCCCGGTATTTTGGAGTATGCAGTGAAACGAATCGTTCCCTTGTTTTTGGCGATCCTTGTCGCGCTGATCGGTATTCGCCATGCGAATGCCCAAGGCGCGGAAACGATCTGGTTAAGCTCTGTAAACACATCGTACAAAACGGGCGAGACTGTTCTCGTCACGGTCAATGCCTCGTCTGCCACGCCCGTTCAGGGATTCACATTCCAGATCCGCTATGACCCGGAATGCCTGACCCCGGTCAACGCCTCCAGCCCGATCGTGGGGATGAACGGTTTGCAACTTCCGCAATTGACCGGCTTGGTGGATGGCTCATACGCCAGCGCCACGCCTCAAACCATCAACGGGTCGCTGGCAGAAGTGAGATTCACCGCCCTGCGGGGATGCGAAACCAGCCTGTATCTCGAAAGCGCCGCGCTGGCAATACGCAACGCCGAAGGGTTTGCCGCCCCGTTATTAAGCGTTCTCGTCGGCGAACGGAATATTTCCTTGTTCATTGACAAGGAAGTTGTAACGCAAGTTGCTCCGCCGGATAGCGGCTCGATGCTCGCGCTCGATCCGCCGGAGCCCGAAGGCGGAATTTCAATCGGCGGCATCGCGGTGGTCACTGCGATTCTGATCGCGGTGGGTTTGTTCGGCGTGTACCGCGTGTTGCGAAGACCCTCATAATAATGGCGGGGCGGCAGAGTCGGCTGATCGAAGGCGAATCAAGCCGCCCCGTGGAAAGATGCGAGGAGATATGTCCAGCAAGATCCTTCGCGCGCTACTTTTGATATTTTTACTGACCTCGCTTCTACCGCAGGGTCAGCCTGTTCGCGCCGCCCCGCCGCTCCCGCCGGTGGAGATGTTCCAACTGCCCTGGGAGTTGGGCAAGGCATGGGTCGCGTACGACGGGTTCGGGCGTCACGCCACAAGCGCGCATAACCCTGCCAATGGCGGCGCGGTCGATTTTGCCCCACACCCCGATATGAAAAAAGGGGAAAACACCTCCAACGCCTGGGTGACTGCCGCCGCGAACGGCACGGTGGTGGCGATTTCCAAATGTCATTTGATCCTTGCTCACAGCGGCGGCTGGGTTTCTGAATATCAACACCTCGCGAACTTTCAAGTGAAGTTGGGCGACGCGGTGACGCGCAACCAGCGCCTGGCGGTGATCGCCAATGCTTCGGCTCAACAGCCCGTGTGTTTCGGCAGTGTCGAAACGGATACCCCGCATTTGCATTTTTCACTTCGCCCCAATATGGTTGGCGCAACGTTCGCGGGTTGGGAGTTCAGATACAACGCCCTATTCAAAACCACCACCTTCAAAAAAGAAAATAACAGTGAAGGCTTGTTCAAGCCTCTATTGAATGTGATGGGGTCGTCGTCCACCACGCCGACGCCGATACCAACCACGCCGACATCGTCCACCCCGGCAACCCCAACGTTGATCCCAACAGCGACAAGCGCCGCGCCGTCGGGTCCGTATGTTTCGACGACGGTCAACACTCCGACTGTGGCTGTGGGCGATACCGCGCTTGTCACGGTCAATTTGAACAACGTGCCTGTCGAGGGCTATACCAGCGCGGAAATCACATGCGCGTACAACGCGAGTCTCATTGAAGCGAGTAACATCGTCTTTACGAATCTTTTCGGCGCCGATGCCGCGACGACCATCTTTGGTCCGCAAGGCGGAAGTTTCATCGCCGCCATCGCGGGCAAAAAAGGAAATAGAGCCACCACAAGCGGCACGGTCTTTACCTTTACCGTGAAAGGTTTGCAAGCGGGACTGACCGCCATTGATTGCACCGCGCGCATTTCACAAGGGAACGGCGCGTTGACAAGCATCCCGTATGTTGGGACAAGCATCACTGTTCTTGGATTATCCACGCCGACGCCCACGTTCACTTCGACGCCTGTGCCTGCCTCGCCCACCTCAACATTGATCCCCACCTCGACCTTTCCCTCCGCTACCCCAACGGTGATCTCCACCCCGCTCGGTCCCGGTGATTTGGTTCCCTCTTTGTCTTTCGTTCCAATCGTCACGGGTCTATCTCAACCGGTCTTAGTCACGAATGCGGGCGATGGTTCTGGAAGATTATTTGTTCTGGAGCGAGTTGGGCGCGTTCGGGTGATTACCAACACAGGCAGCCTTCTGCCAACTCCTTTTTTAGATCTAACGTCCATCGTCGGTTCATCGGGAAGTGAAGAAGGGTTGTTGGGACTCGCCTTTCACCCAAACTATGAATCGAACGGATTGTTTTTTATCGCGTACACAGACACGTCTGGTAATTTGGTTCTTGCAAAGTATTCCGTCTCAGCAGACCCGAATGTTGCGAACCCTGCCAGCGCGGTGACAGTGTTGAGCATTCCGCATCCGAACAACGCCAATCACAACGGCGGGATGCTCGCCTTCGGCAATGACGGTTATCTCTATTGGTCAACGGGCGATGGCGGAGGCGGGGGAGACGTTCCCAACAACGCGCAGAACACGAATGTCCTCCTGGGAAAAATTTTGCGCTTGGATGTGAACTCAGGCAGTCCGTATTCGATTCCATCTGATAATCCTTTCGTTGGCGTATCCGGCGCGCGCGGCGAGATTTGGGATTACGGCTTTCGCAACCCCTGGCGTTTTTCATTCGATCGCGGCACATACGATATGTACGTCGGCGATGTGGGCGAGGGCAACCGCGAAGAAATTGACTTTGAATCAACTTCATCCTCGGGCGGTTTGAATTACGGCTGGCGCGTGATGGAAGGCAGTCTGTGTTTCAATCCCTCCAGCGGATGCGACACAAGCGGAAAAGTTTTACCCGTCGCGGAGTATGACAACACGGGAGCGACATGCGCGGTGACAGGCGGTTATGTCTATCGCGGCTCGCAGTCCGCGCCGATGACGGGTATCTATTTCTACGGCGATTATTGCAGCGGCGAGATTTGGGGACTCTTGCAGCAATCCCCCGGCGTTTGGGATTCCGATCTCATCACGGACACCTCTTTCTTCATCTCCTCGTTTGGGGAAGATGAAGCGGGCGAACTTTATCTCACCGATTATTCCACCGGCACGGTGCAGAAGATCGTGGGTCCGAGCGCGCCGCTGCCAACAGCGACATTTACGCCCGTTCCATTCGATTCGCCTACGCCGACATTTACTTCAGTTCCGGGCGCGTCGCCGACTCCGACGGCTATACCGACAGGATCATTTACGCCGTTGCCGCCACCCACCGCAACAACAGTATCCGGCGCGGCAGTCACGGGACAAGTGATCGCCTCGAAAGTAGTCACCGTGCGGTTATATGATCTGAGCGATAATTTAGTGGCGTCGGTCAACGCGAATCCCGATGGGACATTCAGGCTCGACGTGGCGGCGGGGACATACAACATCGTTGCCACCGCGAACGGATTCCTCCGCATCCAAGGACAGATCACATTGTCCGATGGTGAAATTCATGCAATGCCCGTCATCGCGTTACTGGCTGGCGACATTGACGACGACGGTTCAATTGATCAGTTCGACGCCATGACCATCGGTTTCAGTTACGGAACATCCGAGCCGCCCGGCGCAGACTTGAACAACGACGGCGTCATCAACATCTTCGATCTGGAACTGCTGGCGAAGAATTACCGCAAGACCGGGCCGATCCCATGGGAATGACGCGCGAAGATCTGAATCCTGCCTTGACGCAGTGCAACTGCGTCAAGAACTTATGAATGGCGCGCGAAGATCTGAATCCTGCCTTGACGCAGTGCAACTGCGTCAAGAACTTAGGAATGACGCGCGGAAATTGAAAGGAAGTAAAAAGCCCCCGAAGGCGAACCAGCCCGAAGGGGTTTTTGATTCGCAGTCTTTCCTCAAAATGGAATACAATCAATCAGGAAAATTCTTTGACACGAATTGACGCGGATTTCCGCTTATTCTCTTTTGCCACAGAGCCACAGAGAACGCGGAGAAAATCCCCTTGTTATTCTCTGCGACTCCGCGTCTCAGCGGCTATACAAGGTTTTTAGTTTTCCCGTTAATACCGGGAGAGACAGTTTCCATTTCAAGGAGCGTATCATGGCGGCTCAAAAATATTTCCAATGGCAGAACGATATTTTGCTCAAAGATATTTACCCGATGCGGCTGGTCAAACTGCGCGACGTTCTGGTCTTTTTCAAGGAAGCCGACCTGTGGGCGGAATATAAAAATAAGAACATCGCCGCGCTGACAGCGGATGTGGCGGAATATAAAAGAGGGATGGAAGCCGCGCGCAAAGCCGAGATTGACAAGTACTCGAAACTAAAAACCTATTTCCTCACCAAAGATGTGAGCGCTTCCTTCGCCAAATACAAACCCGTCGAGACCGAGGCGATGGCGCTCATTCAAAAAAATCACGACCTCTTCGCCGCGTCGTGGCCCAAGGATATTCGCGGGGAGCGGGGATTCATTCAAAGCCGCATCGAATCGTTCAAGTTGCAGTTGGGATTCGCGCGCGACCGCGCGCGCTACCTCCAGCGTCAACTGGATGGGATGCTCCCTGAACACCCGAACCGTCCGAAGGTTCAAGCGGAGTTCAAACTCAAGAGCGAATCGTCCATGCCGATGTTGTTGGAGGAAATGGAAAAACTGCGCGAGTTCGACCTGACCTACGACAAACTCGGCGCGCCGAAACTGGAATGGTACAAACTCACCAAAGCCGACCCGAACTTTAAAACTCCCGAGGAAGAATTTCTGCGCGCGTACGATTCGAAAACGCCCATCACCGTGAAAGATATTGCGCGTTTGAAAGTGGAGCAATTCGCCAAGACGCTTGCAGCGAAAGATCAATATCAACTGCTGGCGGATATCCGCGCAAGGTTCGAAAAAGAGCCGAAGCGTTTCCCGGTCTGGCTTCAATATATGATCGTCCACTTTTCAGGGATGCGGTACAAATCCGCGCATGGATCGTGGGCAGACCCGAAGGATTTACTCGCGCGTCTGCGTGTGGGTGAAGTGAAGAAAGCCCAAGCGGCTCTTTCGGATGGGGAGGTGGAAGCGCGCTGTAAGGAGAAGATCGCCCAGTATGAAGGGCGAGCGTGAACAAGCCCGGTCTGGCGAAGGCAACCGAAAAAGTCTGGAAGGATCGCATCGCTCTCCACATGCAGGGAGTCAAAGCGCGCGGGCCGCAATCCCGCCGCATCGGTTTGGACGGCTTGGCGGAGGCGGAAGCCAAATACGAATTCATGACCATGACGACAGATCAGGCGCTGGCGAAGTTGGAGGCGATGAAGAGTCAGTTCCCCGCGTGGGCGTGGAAGATGATCGTCATGCTGACGCAACTGCGAGTCAATCACGTTGCCGCGCCGGGCTGGGAAACGTTCAGCGCCGAGGAGGATAAGACCCGCTTCGCCGATAAGACTCTCTATCCGCTCCTCAGCAAGTGGGCGACGGATAACACCGGCATGTGGAGACCCGAGCATGGACAAAGCCACGAACTCATTGTTTCGCGCGCAGTCTGCAACGAGACCGCCGAACACTTGCAACATATTCGCGGGCATTTACCTCCCGGCGGACTCACCGAAAACGCGGCGCGGTATTTCAAATTATTCAAAGCCAAAACGCCCGGCGTGAATTTCATCCGCCCGACGGGAGGGGAGCATTATGTTCAGGGCGCCAGCATTTTTTGGCTGAGGTTCGTCGGCGGCGAGCCAAGTCCGTGGCAGGTTGCCAAAGGCGTGGAAGATGCGAACGGCGTGGGGTTGCTTTCAGGGAATTTTGTTGGTAAGCAGAAAAAAGATCGAAGCGGAAAGAACGCGCCCGTTGTTCCCTCGTGGCAATATAAAATGGGCGAGCCGATCACGCGCAGTCGCACCACGTTGGACGCCAACAAGAAACCGATCCCTGAACATCAATGGCTGAGATGGATTCATGAAGCGACGGTCGTTGAGGTCGTGGATACCGTCGACGGGACGTACGTGTACACCTTCGAAACCTCCCTGCCCGATGACTTCCGCGGCACGTCTTGTTTGGGCGTTTTCCGCAATAGCCTGAATTGGAATCTCGATGACGGCACGGAAGATTTTTACAACCGTTCGTTTGTCGGTTTTGTGCCAGAAGGTCAGACGCCGATTGAGCATATGAAGACGATGATGGATTGGAATAAGATTTTGGC
>CASGHD010000089.1 GCA_949319575.1 uncultured Anaerolineales bacterium
GTGATGGTGCAATTCTTGAAGCAGTTTATGGATGAGATACGGAACGCGGACTTCAGTCCGCTAACATAGCAGACTGAAGTCTGCGCTCCTGGATCTAAAATGCTCACCCCGTACCTCCTCCGCGCCTACGCATGGATGCAATCTCGCCACCCCGACATTCTGTGGCGCGGAGACACGTCCCGCCGCGAGATCGCCCTCACCTTCGACGATGGTCCGCATCCGCGCGACACGCCAAGCGTGTTGGATGTGTTGGCGAAGCATGAAATAAAGGCGACATTTTTTCTCATTGGTAAGGATGCCGAACGGAATCAGAATCTTGTGAAGCAAATTCACGCGCGCGGACACAAGATTGGAATCCATTGCTATCGTCATATTCCTTTTTCTTTTGAGAAACCAGATGTATTGCAAAAGCAATTGGAAAAAACAAAAATCCTGATTTCTCAAGCGTGTGGAATCTCAACAAGCGAAATACGAGATGTCCGTCCGCCGTATGGATTCTTCACCGCGAAAACAAAATCCATGCTGGCAGAGTGGGGCTACCGCCTCGTGATGTGGAATTGCATCCCGCCGCATTTCACACAGCCATTGAGTTGGACGATTCAACAAATCCTGAACGCGTCTATCGCTGGCTCGATCATCGTCTTGCACGACGGGCATGGCCACGGGTCGAAAGCCGCGCAGATCGTTGAAACCATCGTGCCGAAAATCAAATCACAGGGATTCGAGTTTATTACGATCAATCAAATGCAAGATAGGAAAAATACGAGACTTCCGAGTTTTTGAAAAACTCGGGAAGTCTTATTTTCGTTATTGCATTTTTAGAATTTATGTTCTATAATCCGCGCAGCATATTGTTTCACCCAAGGAGTTGCCACGATGATGACCTCTCTCGAAAAAGCCGTTCAAACTCAATTAGCCAACATCCAAAAGAAAACGGGGATGACTCTCAAAGAGCTATCCGCCCTCGCCAAAAAAAGCGGGTTGACCAAACACGGCGAACTACGCGAACTGTTCATGGAGAAACTCAGTCTAGGTCACGGCGACGCAAACACGCTCGTGCACGAAATCCTGAAATCGGACGGCGCTCGCACCGCAGAAGGAAAATCTACAGATGCGGTGTTGGATGAAATTTATTCGGGCGCGAAGGCTGGCTTCCGCCCCATTCACGAGAAATTGATGAAAGCCATTGGAGAATTTGGAGAATTTGAGATCGCGCCGAAAAAGGGATATGTCAGTCTGCGGCGCAAGAAGCAATTCGCAATGATCGGACCGAAGACCAACACGCGCTTTGAAGTGGGCATCAATATCAAGGACTTGAAGAAAAATTCCCGCCTGCAAGAACAGCCGTCGGGGAGCATGTGCAATTACGTCATCCCGCTGACCGACGCGAAAGAAGTGGATGCCGAACTCGTCGCGTGGATCAAGTCTGCTTTTGAGGAAGCAGGATAAAAAAGGCAAAGAACAATGAAATTACTTCTCACTTCCGCTGGCATCAAAAACACGAGCATTCACAATGCGCTGGTCGAACTACTGGGCAAACCGATTGCCGACGCCAACGCCCTCTGCATCCCCACAGCAGGATATGGTCACCCTCAGGTTAGCCCTAGTGGGGCATGGCGCTTCATCAGCGGACGAGAATCCAGAACTCCTATGTGCGAATTAGGTTGGAAGTCCTTGGGAGTCCTTGAACTCACCGCATTGCCTAGCATTGAAAAAGAACGCTGGGTCTCCTGGGTCCGAGAGACAGACGTCTTGCTGGTGAATGGAGGCGATGCCCTGTATCTGTGCCACTGGATGAGGCAATCTGGGCTGGCGGATCTTCTTCCGTCATTGCGCGAGACTGTCTGGGTTGGGTTGAGCGCTGGGAGTATGGTGATGACCCCGCGTATCGGAGCGGATTTCGTCGAGTGGAAACCGCCCAACGGTGGTGATGAAACGTTGGGAGTAGTTGACTTCTCGATCTTTCCGCACCTGAATCATCCAGACCTGCCTGAGAATACTATGGCAGACGCAGAAAAATGGGCGGCAGGCATGTCAGTGCCGTGCTACGTAATTGACGATGAAACCGCCATCAGAGTAGTTGATGAAACTGTTGAAGTCGTTTCTGAGGGACACTGGAGATTGTTTACACGCTAATCAGGATGGTCAAGTTTCTATTCTCTAACTCTCACCCTCTGGAAGAGATGACATGACATCCCCTTCATTCGCGGATTTTGAGTTGGCGCGGCTTACGAAGAACAGCGCGGGGGTCAACAACAGACCCGATGTCACAAGCGACGCGACCGCCGAACCGACAGCGGCGATCACCGCGACGATGGGTCCGCCAAGCATTTGACCAACGGCATCCACCTGACCGAACATCGAGTGGACGGTCGCGCGGATTTTTGAATCCAATTTTTGATTCACCCACGCGGTTTGCAAAGGTCCCGCGATGTCGCGCAAAACGTCAATGGACAGATACAGGCAGAGGCTGAGAAGAAGAACCGAAGATAAGGCGAACCCGATCAATGAAACGGAAATGAGTCCAGTGACGATTAACATCGCGCGCCCAATCGCCAGCGGACTGCCCGTGTCCACGCGTTTTTCGACGAAGCGAATCGCAAAGATGGTCAGGATCGCCGCGACAATGCGAAGCGTCGCAAAGAATGCCACTTGATTGTCCCCGAAGATGACGGGGAGATCGAACGTATCGAGCAAATGCTTGACCCACAAACGATCAAAGCCTTCGCTGTAAATTCCGTAAAATAAACCGACGCCGACGATGTTCATCAAACGCGGCTTCGCGCGCACGGCATTCGCGCCTTCCTTGAAGGTGTGCCACATGTGTTGCCATGTATTGCGGTCTTCGCGTGGAGTTGGATGAAATCCCGTTTCGGGCATGATGAAGATTAACGTGATGCCAATGAGAATCACACCCAACGCGCCGACTTGGATCGGCAATGCGGCATTGTTCGCGCCGACGAGAATCGCCGCGCCCATGCCGATCAGCGACGCGAACAACCTAACCTGCGTTGCGCGCAGAAATAATTTATTGGCATCCTCTTCGCCGACCTCGTCTGTGATCCATGCTTGAGTCGCGCCGCTGGTGAAGGTGTAGCCCAATCCCCAGATGATCTGCGCGAGCAAAATCGGGATGAATGCGGGGAAGAGTCCCTCAACGAGAAAGCCGATACCCATCAACACATAACCGATGATGATCGAAAGCCTGCGCGAATATACATCCGCAACAATGCCTGTCGGCACTTCAAACACGAACGCGGAAATTTCAAGCGCGGTGCCGACGAGAATTAACTGAACGGGTGTGAGTCCCGCAACAGTGGCTTCATACAACGAGGTGACGACGAACATCATCGAGAAGCACGCGGAGGCAGAGAACTCGATGAAGAGGTAGACGCGGGTTGGGGAGAGGCGATACAAAGGAGAAAGATTGGAGATTGGAGATTAGAGATTAGAGATTGGAGACTGGAGAATTAGAGAATTAGAGGATTAGAGGATTAGAGAATTGCTTTGAGTTGTTTCAGCGCGGATTCGGCATCCGTGAATTGGATTCCCTTCATGCCGAGTTTTTCGCACGCTTCGATGTTTGCGGGCATGTCATCCACGAACACCGCTTCTTTTGGCTTGACTTGCAATTGTTCCAACGCGATGCGATAAATCTTCTCGGCTGGCTTCGCCACTTTCACTTCCGCCGAGATGACGATGGAATCGAACACATCGGCGAATTTTTCGCGCTCCATGTAAGCGCGCAAACCGTCCCATGCGTTTGAGATGGCTCCCACTTTGCGCTTCGGCTTGAGGGTTCGCATGAACTCCAGCAGGTTTCGATCGATGATATCGCCGCCGAAAAATTCATTCCGCACGCGCGCAACGTCGCTGGCTGGCAGTTTGAGCGCTTTCATCACATTCAGCCAATGTTCCTGTTCCGTGATCTCCCCCACGGAGGCGCGCGCCGCTGAACTGTTCGATCCGCCGCCGAAGACAAGTTTCTCGATGTCCTCATAGTCTATGCCGAATTGCTCCGCGAGCCTTTGTCGCGGAGCCTGATGTTCTGTGCGGACGATGACTCCGCCGAGGTCGAAGAAAACAGCGCGGATGGTCATTTCCTTTTTGCCACCTTCTTTATAGCGGGGGCTTTCTTCTCGGTTGCCGGTTTCTTCGCGACAGTCGGCTGGGGCTTCGATTCGGCTGGGGTAACAGGGGCAGGCTCAGGCGCGGGAAGAGGCGCTTCGTTCTGCGGATGAGCCTGCATCTCCGCTTCGAATTGCTTCAACGCCTCGCGCCAGTTCGGGAAGAATACCTCCATTCGTTTGCGCTCCACTTTTGTGGCGCGACGACAGCGCGGACAATGCGCGTCGTAGTGAGTCAATTTATGCGCGTCCATTTCCTGCAAGGCATCGAGCATCTCGACGCGGCTGAGGGTGTAGGGCGTTTGGCAAAACGAACATTTGATGTTCATGGTGTCTCCTTTAGGGAATTAAACCTGACAGGTTTCTCAAGAACCGAGTCGGGAGCGGTATCTGCGAATCAGAATTATCTGATTGATTGTGGTATCGCGGAAACCTGTCAGGTTTTCTATTGTGTTGAGTATAGCCTATAACGATTCTACAGCCAATTCCTTGCCCGCGCGGAATTCTTTTTCATATTGATTGAACTGACGCTGGACTCGCATGCCCGCGCGTTCGTATAATTTCAACGCGCCGGTGAGACTGCTCGCATCCACGCCCAAGCCTGCGCGTTTTTTTCCATCGGCATGGAACGCGGCGAAGGAATGTTTTAGCAAAGCGTAGCCAAGCCCGTGTTTGCGCCACGCGCGGCGGACGCCAAGCTCGCCCACCCAGCCTGATTCAGAATCTTCGGGGTCTTCGCGGCGGCAAATGCAGATGCCAGCCATTTGATCGCCGTCCATGGCGACGAACCACATCTCAGGGGAGTAGCCGGGCTCTTCAACCATGTTATGTTTGTACTCAGCGAAGCCCTTCTCAAACGGCTGTTCGATAAACCCAAAGTGATCGTTGAACGTGTCTACAAACGTTCGATAGACCTCCTCAAGTTCGGTTTCAGGGTTGAACGGACGGATGACAATTCCATCGGGTAAGGTTGGCGCTTCGGGTTGAGAATCCAAATCGGCGACCATGCGAAAGAACGAGCGGATATGTTTCCATCCGAGTCCTTCAAAGAGGGCGACGCCTTTTTCGTTGTGCGCCTCTGTGCCTGAACGCGGCGCGACGCGTAAATCGGGCGCGCATTTTTCCAACGCAAGACGCGCGTGATCCTCAGCCCATGTAACGATGTGACTTCCGATTCCCCTGCCCCAATGATCGGGATGCACACATCCAAAGTTCCATGGGTGAACAGGCGGCTCTTGTGTCATCCAACTTTCCACAAAAGCAACGAGCGTTCCATCCGCATCGAAAACCATGCGCAGATCGGTTTCGGGATTGAAACCCGCATTCAGCCAATCGAGGCGGAGCAATTCGGGGTCGTTCAAATCCACGCGCCCGTTCAGGCGCATGGAATGAAGGTTCAGCAGATCGAAGACGGTCTTATGATCGTCAATACTTCCACCCCGCGCGGTGTATCCCGCGGGGAGCGGCAGAATGTTTTGTTTTTCAAGAATTGCGTTCATCATTTTTTCCTTTCAAATATTGGCTCTCCCGTTTCTGATGGGACAGGAGATGGTAAGCCATTTCTTTGCCACAGATTTCACGGATTTTCACCGATTTTTATTCTTCCCATCCGTGTAATCCGTGAAATTCGTGGCTGAGGTTTGGGTTTTCCCGTTAAAAACGGTAGAGCCCAAATATTCTTTCGTGAAATTTCAATTGGCTTGCATCCATTCTTCGCGCAGGACGCCCATGAACAACATGTCCCAGCGCCTGCCTTCTTTGTTCAATACCTTTCGCATCCGTCCTTCGTGGCGGAAGCCTGCTTTTTCATAGGAACGGATCGCGCGCGGGTTGTACTCGAACACTGCCAGTGTGACGCGCTGCAAGTTGACTTCAAGAAAAGCATATTGCAACAACAGACGCATCATCTCTGTGCCGTAGCCCTTGCCCCAGTTCTCGCGCTCGCCGATGGTGAGACCAACGAAGGCGTCACGGCCCGCCCAACTCACCACATCAAGGACCATCTCGCCGATCAGGGCATTGTCATCCAAGCGGCGGACTCCGAAAAAATAAAGGCTCGCGTCGAGTTTATCCATTTCTTTTTCAAGAAATTTTATCGCGCCATTCGCTGAGGGAATGTGCGCGGGACTAGTAGCCATCAAACGCCAGTATTCCGAATCGCGCGTCCAACGCGACAAGGCTTTGCCTATCTCTTCGGGATCGTACGCCGCGAGGCGCACAAGTTTTCCAACGAGAAGATCGTTCATGCTTCCGCCTCTCGCATCGCCAGCCATTCTTCGCGCAACACGCCCATCCACAAGCCGTCGGTGCGTTTCCCTTCACGCAATGTATCTCCGTGTGTGCGACCTTCCAGGCGAAAGCCCGCCTTCTCATAGGCGCGTTGCGCGCGCGGGTTATATTCGTGTACGCCGAGCGACACGCGCAGTGCGCCCAACTCCAGAAAGGCATATTGCACGCCCAACTTCATCGCGTCGGTTCCGCAGCCCCTGCCCCAATACTCGCGCTCTCCAATTCCGATTCCCACCCACACCTCGCGGTGGATCAGGTCAAGCCACAGGCTGATAAACCCGATGAGTTTATCGTCTTCCAGCGCGCAGATCGAAAAGAAATACCGTTCAGGATTGAAGCCGTTTTCGGTGGCTTTCTCGATCCACTCTTTTACTTTGTGAGCCGAATACATTTCAGCCGGGGCGGCATCTGCCAGCCGATGGAATTCCGAATCGCGCTGCCAATTTGCCTGAATCTTCGAACGCGACTCGGGCTCTTCCGACGTTAAGCGGACAAGTTGCCCGCGAAATAAATTGTTCATCTTATTCTCCTTTGGACGCCCTTCGACTACGGGTCTCAACGATCATTCGACCCTCCGCTCTGGGCGGATCCTTCTACGGGGACGCCTGCTTCGCCCATTCATCCTTCAACAAGCCCCAAACGAGCAAGTCCCAGCGGCGGGCGTCGCGTTCCAGCGCCTGACGCCGCCGCACTTCCTCGACGAATCCGAACTTGCGGAACAACGCCAGCGCGCCCTCGTTGTACTCCGGGATATACGCGGTGACGCGGAACATGTTCAACTCCGAAAACGCAAAACGGAGCAACATAGTCAACGCCTGCGCGCCGAATCCTTTGCGGCGATCGCTCTCCGCGCCAATGCCGAGGCGCATCGCGCAATTCCCATTCGACCACTCGATGCGATGAATCATCGCCTTGCCGATCAGTCGGTCATCCTCCCGCGCGCGGATCATGAAGTGATAGAAGTTCTTATCGTCTTCCATATCCTTCTCGAGTTTTTCATAGCGCTTCTTCACGATCGCCGCCGACATGGGACGCGCCGGCTCGTGATCGTACAAACGCAAGAACGAAGCGTCATGCGTCCACTTGGATTCGACTTCAGGATCTTTCTCGAAATCTATGGGCCCGAAGCGAATATCTTTTCCTTCGAATAGTTGGGTTGCAATGTCAGACATGGTTTTCTCCATTTCCCCTCTCCCTTTGGGAGAGGGCTAGGGTGAGGGAAATAAAAACAGCCACGGGGACGCCGTGGCTGTTGGTTGAATACAGAAAAGTATCCTAACGGTGAGCAGGCGCGGTCCCAGGTTGGGTGAGTTCCGATTTACCAACAGTCAACTTGCCGAAGAACATGGGTCGCGCCTCCTTCCTTGAAAATTTGATAGGCGCGAGTGTAACACGCCGGCGGATTCTCCGTCAAGATAATTAGAAAGGCAAAATCCACATGGTAGCCTGGAAAACCGATACAAACACAATTCCGCTCCACACCGTATTGATCGTTTCCGACCAGCCGAATTCGGTCGCGGCGTGGGACGCCCTCTTCAGCCAGCGCAATTGCATCGTGCTCAGCGAATCAAGCCCGCGCTACGCGATTCAAGCCGCCCGTCTGGTTGCTCCGTCTCTCGTGCTGGTGGATATCCAATTGACGCGGAACGAGCGCATTGAGCTCATCGGCGAGTTACGCAAAGCAAGCCGCGGTCCCATCATCATGCTGGTTTCGGCAAATACCGCCCAATTGGCAATCGAAGCCAACGAGTCGGCGGCGGATGAATACCTGCTCAAACCGGTTAACCCGGCGGTGCTGGTTATCAAAGCCATGGCATGGCTCGCGCAAGCTCGTTAGTTCAACCTTCTTTAGCATAGACAGGCATTGTGCCTGGCGTTTCTTTCCCTCCTCCTTCTCCATCCACACTCCCGTGACTGTTCACGGGAGTGTTGGATTCACATCACGGGTTGTTGATGTTGATTAACCCCTGTTGAAGTTTATTGAGTATCTCCTGCACATCCTTTTGCTTACCGGGGCTGAGCAGGCTGGGGTCCACGTCACCCAGCCCCAAGGGAGATTGAACCGTGACGCCCCCTTGTCCCGCCACAAGTTGGGGCCAGGCGTTTTGAATGGCTTTGATCACATCCGGTTGAATCGTCATCACCCAACCGCCGGGGCGCTCGTCGGGGGTGGATGCTCCGATCAGGAGCGCGCCGGTTGTGCCGATGTACGTGAGCAGGTCTGGGTCTGCCACAGCTGGGTAAACGAAGAGCGTGTCCACCTCTCGTTGGAGGATGAGATAGTCGGCGTATGGACCGTAGCGGGCGGGGTCTTCATCCGTTGGGATTTCAACATATTGCGGGTAACACGATTGCAGGTTCTCCACGAGGCAGAACGAGGGGAAGAAGATTGGGCGGCATAATCCGCAATGAAATGCCATGCCGTTGCGAAAAGCCGTTTCGGCTTGTTGCGCGTCGGCGTTTCCTTTGGGTACGATCATACCGATGCGATAATCTTCGGTGAGAAGCGCGGCGGTGTATCCAGCCAGGAAGGCGGCGATGCCGGTCTGACCTTCCCCTCCCAATGCGCTGACGTTGCCGCCGGGCAAAACGCCCGGGATGTTGATCGAGAGAAATTGCACCTGCGGCGCGGCGGCGGCCAGGGCGGCAATGCCAGGGTCGGGCGGAAGCGCAATAACAATCTTAAGCCCGGGCTCTGTCAGGTCTGCTTCCGTGATAGAGTCTCGCGTTTGGAAGCGATATCCCGAACTTTGTGTTAGATCATAGACCGTGGTTTGGTAGAGGTTGGACGTTTCTGGGTCCAGGTTTGACGGCAGGATGAGCGCCGCCAGCGGGATTGTTGGGGTTGCGGTGAGGGTCGGCGGGATGACCGGGGTCTCTGACGGCAGGGGTGTGGCGGTGACGGATGGTTCATTCCCTCCACAGGCATTGAGAAGGAAGATCAACAGTAAAGCGGCTCTCTGAAAGGTGTTTCGCACAAGTTCTCTCCGATGTTGGAATGAACAGATTATACACGTTGCAGTATGAGGAACATGGTGGCGCCGTGACGCTGGATACGGAAGCGTTTGCCGACATCATGAAGGGTATTCGTACTACAATTCAGGGAACCTTCTCACATAGCAAGACGTCGCTTAATTGATCTATTGGTGATCGTTCCAGCGAATCCCATCTAAAGGAGTATGGCTTTCTCATTCTCGCTTGACAAATCTTTTGTTGTACACGGATCGCACGGACAACACGGGGCTCTCCGTGAAAAACGGAAAAAATCCGTCAGTTCCGAGATATCCGTGTGCTAAAGAGTCGGCAAACTAGACTTTGAAGAGCCATATCCAAAGGAGTTAGTATCATGAAATACCGTTGGGTCCCATTGTTGCTTGTCAACTTGTTTGTGTTGGTGAGTTGCGGAGGAGGGAGCGCTGGCGAGCCAGCCTTTGACGCGCCTCAGGAGCCGCAACCTGTTCCGACTCAAGAGACTGCTTCAACTCCGGTCAGCGTCCTTCCCCAGCCAACCCCACAAGAAAAAATCGACTTTGCCAACGCGCCGGTAGAGAAATTTGTTAGCATCGCTAAAGAGGATCTTGCCCGATCTTTGGGAATTCCTGTCGAGCAAGTCGAGATCGTAAATACTCAAGCGATCACCTGGCTTAATTCCGCGTTGGGGTGTCCCGCGCCCGGGAAAGCCTATCCACAGGGGACGGTACCCGGTTATCGAATCGATTTGTCAGCCAATGGGCAGGAATATGCCTATCACACCGATCTAAACGGCAATTTTGTGCTCTGCCCCGCCGTAGATCAAGAAGAAGGCTTGCCAATCGGACCAACCACCGGGCCGAATATCGGCGTGCCGATTCCGTGAGCCTATTTTGCTGATTAAGAAATCGCGCCCCGAATGAATTCATTCGGGGCGCGATCTTTAACTCTGATCTTGCTGTTGCCTTACTTGGGCGCGACGAGCACGTACGCCCAGCCGTTCCATTCACTTACGACTGTGATGGTAACGCCAATACCGGGCAACGGGACGCTCGACCAGCCGTTGTTACCAATGGCAGGATTGGGAGCTTCCCAATACCCCAACGTATCGTCGAAGCGGGAATTCCCCGGGTAGCCGCCATAGCACTTCTTGACAGAGTTGACGTTCAAGCAGATCCTGTCAACCCGGTTGACGCCGAATGTCGAGTCGAATGCCTGGATACGCGGGCGCCACGCCGTTCCATCGGGGCGGAGCATCATGTTGGAATGCGCGTCGACCGGCAGGTAGAAGCCGCCGCATGTGCCGGCAGAGCAATAGTCGCCAACGTTGTTATCCGCGAAGGAATAGTCGAGGTACCAGATCAACAAGCCGTCTTGATACGGGTAGTGTTCGACCCAATTTCCCTTGTTCGGGTCATTGAGGAAGCCGAAGTTATAGGGACCCGTCTTGAGAGACTTGTCGTACCCAATGTACTTGCGGTATTCAGCGATATAGTAGTTGGCATAGGACTGCGTTACGGTGCCGTTGGTCAGCAAGAAACCGCTGTATACCCAACCTGCATCGCTCTCACCGCCATCGACAGGGAGACCCGTAATGGCGATTTCATCCGCCGAGAAGCCGGTAGTTGCTACAGCGCCGTCGGTCCAGTAGCGGAAACCAAGGGTCACAGTCTGGCCGGCATACGCTGAAAGGTCAGCGGTCAAATCCACCCAGCCACCGGAATTACCGGTGATGCCTTCACCAAAGTTCTGACCATTGGGATCATCGTTCGTGGAAAGGTTGGTGTGAACGTTGGCGCCATCGACGGTGAGATACGCATAATCCCATTCCGTCTCAACATCATAGTTCACTTTCGCAGAAAGCGACACAGGGGCGGCAGGCAGGGTCACTGTGCGAGTCATGCTGTTATCGAGGTCATTCCCAGCGCCGGAGAAATAGTAGTAACTTCCGGCATAGGGAGCGCCAATGAAGCTTTCCACTTCCTTGTCAGGCAAAAGCACGAGAAGTTGTTGCGGATCGGCAGAGTTGAACTCAGCGGGACCCATCTTCAAGAAAGCCGTCTCATCGTAGTTGACAACCGCGGCATTCGACCAACCGAGGAAGAGTTTTTCATACGCGCTCATGTGGACGGGTTTGGTGCCGATACCGTCAGCGGCTTTTCCGGAGGCGCCATAGGAGCCACCGGACATAAGCGTCCAGAAGCCGGTGGAGTTCTCCGCGCCGCCGGTATTGCCGGACGTATCGTAAAGGTCAGGCAAGCCCAAGTCGTGCGCAAACTCGTGGGCAAATACGCCTACGCCGCCGTTCTCAGGTTCAACCGTGTAGTCGCCGATCCAGTAGCTGGATCCGCCGACTTGAAGACCGCCGAGCTTGTTGAACGCAGGTCCCGCGCTTCCCTGGAGGGTATAGTAGGCATACCAGCGGTGGCTCCAAATCGCGTTGGTGCCTTGCGCGCCGCCACCGGTTTCCTGACCCTCGCCAGCGTGAACAGCCTGGAAGTGGTCGATATAACCATCCGGTTCATTAAAGTTGGCATCACCATCGTAATCGTATCGATCCCACACATCGAATTGGCTCAGGTAGGCATCGATCTCCGCGGGGGTTTTGCCAGCGGCGATCTGGTTGTTATACCAGGTTGATGCAGAATCACGAATGAAGAGCCAGGTGGTAGCGCAGACAATACTTCCGCAATAATCTGCGCCATAACGAGCCTCGTTAAAAGGCACGGTGACCCAGTCTTCCACTTTGCCGTTCACTGCATACCGGCCGGACGACTGCTCGATGTAGAAATTGCGCATCGAATTGGCGCCTGGGGTGCTGTCGAACAGCATTTTATTGTACATGCTCTGGTTGAAATCCTGTGTCCAGATCGTGGTGTTATCCACTGAACGGTCAGGCTCGGGGATTTCATTGCGCAGGGGGCCGGCTACATCGCCATAGGTGGGGTGAATCTGGGTGCCGAACTGACCAAGCAGGGTCCAGATTGTATCTTCACCTTCGCGCTCCAACTCGACATAGCGATCCCGATAGAACGGATATACACGATCGCCCCCATCCAGATAAATACTACCATCCCCTGCCTTGCCATGGAACTTCGCCTCCAAGCCCCTCAACGTGGCGGCATATTGCCGATCCCCAAGCGGATGCGGCGCGTTATCGACATCGGAACCGAACTGCGGGTCGGCCGGCGCGGGCGGTGCCGCGCTTGCAATCGGAACAACTGCGATCACCAAAAGCGCCGCAATCATTGTTACATGAAACCACTTTGCTTTCATAACTATTACTCCTCTTATAGTTTGACTTGCATACTGTGGAATGGATATGTGGCTGATTCGTTTTGGAAAAGGAGACACCTCCTTAATTAAATATCCGCCATGTAAACAATGGCGGTCTGGCGGTCTCCCAACTTCTACGCGGAAAGATGGGAGATCCATGACTTTGCGTCCCCACCTCACGATGGGTTTGCCCTTTTGACAGATTAATAATAAATTAACTCATGGTAAAAATCAAGTAATATGTAACCTTTTGCCTCAGTACAAGTGGGTGAGGCAGAATGCCAGACACATCGAATGAGAAAACGATTCCAAAAATTTTTCGCCGCGCCGTACGGGCAAGCGCATCCATTCGGTATAATGCATCATATGGTAAAACGACTTGCCGTCGACCGCGAAATCATCATCCCAATCGGGATTGCCATCCTCTCCATCATTGGAATTGTTTCCATGGCGCTGATCTATTTCATCAGAAAACCACAGGCAGAACTTCCACCCGAAGCAACATCGACGCCGTTCAAATTTCTGTTCCTCGGAACTCTTACCTCCACGCAAGCGCCCACCACAGTTGCACAATCCCACAAAGACACATCCCCCACAGTGCCCGCAACACTTACAATAGAAATGAGTCAATCAACAGACCAGGCGCTTACCCCTACGCCGAAGACGCGTTCCGGGAACGCCGCAACATCTGCCTCCACTACGCCCAGCGAAACCATCACGCCAACCTCGACCGCAACAACATCCTCCGCAATCAAGATCGACGACTTTGACGATTCCATTCTCTACGTTGGCGGCTGGGTCAACGAGACCGTCGCGGCGGCGTACGAAGAAACCCTTTCCATCTCCATCTTCATCGACGACACGGCAACATTCACCTTCACAGGCGCGCAATTCATCATCGGCTATGTGGCAGACTCCGATTTGGGAACCATGACCATCACCATCGACGGGAAAGCCCAATCCCTTAACCAATCCACCGGGTCAGAATGGGCATCGCCCAAATTATCGCTGGGCGATCATTCCGTCACCCTAACACACGCAAGCGGTGAAATTATCTATCTCGATTACATCACCATACTGGGTTCGCCCTAATTCCAAAAGGTATAATCCAGCCCCATGCCTAAACGCTTCTTGATAATTGCCATCGTCCTCGTCGCGCTGGTCACGGCGATAGCAACCGCCTACTCTATGTACCGACCCAATGCCGAGCGCGTGATCAAATTTCGCGCGTGGATGAACAACCCCGCTTCGCATCCCAATTGGAAACTGGATGCCGCTTCCCAATGCGGGTCCGCCCCCTTCCTCTTCCCCACCGACGGGTTCGCCGGTTTCCTGTGGGGCGATTCCTTCGGGATTCGCCATACCCATCAAGGCATAGACATCTTCGGCGGGACCGAGGTTGGCAGAATGCGCGTGGTTTCAGCATACCCCGGCTATCTCACCCGCCTGCCGGAATGGAAGTCTGCTGTGATCGCGCGCGTGCCAAGCGACCCGCTCAACCCCGGCACACAGATCTGGCTGTATTACACCCACATGGCAGACCGTTTCGGCAACTCGTTCATTGCTGAAGAATTTCCCGCCGGGGCATCTGAAATCCCCATCGAAGCCGGGACGTTCCTCGGCTATCAAGGCGATTACTCCGGCGACCCGGATAATCCCGTTGGTGTGCATTTGCATTTTTCCATTGTGGAAGACGATGGGACAGGTCAATTCAAGAATGAAATTGAGATCGAAAATACGTTGGATCCTTCGCCGTATCTGGGATTGCCGTTGAATGCCAAAGAGAATCCCGATCAGGCGCCGGTGTGCGGTTCGTGAATTTCCCCTGGGCGCGGTCTAGGTTTGGGAGGAGGATCAGCTCGCCTATGGCGAATCAGGTTGAAATCGGGGGATGAAGCGGGGTCTAAGTCCAGCATGAAGCGGTTGAAGGCATCGCCGGAAAAATGTTTGCATCGTTGGAGGAACAATGAAGGAACTTCTGGATTATCGGGAAAAACTTCTCACGCGCCTGCTCGCAGCGGCAAGGCAATTCCGTAGCGCATGTCTCGCGGTGAAGGATCCGCTCGCGCCGTTGGAAACAAACGGCTGGAACACGCATCAGGTTGCGGCGCACGCGCGTGATGTGGACGCGCAGGCGTATGGCTTGCGAGCGCGTCGCACGGCATTGGAGGATAACCCTGAATTTCAAAATTTTGACGGGGATGCGTATGCCGCTCAACATTACAACGCGAGCGAATCGCTGACAGGTTTGTTGGATGGTTTCGTAGCGAGTGTCGAATCGCTGGCAGAGTTTTTGCGGCAACTCCCGCCTGCCGCATGGGCGCGCGTATCGCGTCACGTGGAATTAGGGAGCGGTTTTACTTTGCAAACCTGGGTGGAACGTAATCTCGCGCACATCGAGGAACATTTGGCGAGTGTGGCAAAAGTGAAATGATTTTCTAGTCACCCGACAGTTTCATAAATAACCCAAGTTGCTACCTTGGGAAGGAAATTGACAAAAGTCCATGAGACTCAGTACAGTTGGGGTATCCCAACCACCAACAGGGGAAACTCATGGACACCCAGATTATAGTAGTGTTTTGTTTATGTGCCGACATGCTCAAAGGATTTGAGATCAAAGTCGCTCTCTTTGTTCTCGCTTGTAGCATCAATTTCCTTTGGCAGGTCGCAACTTGGGTTAAATAGGCGCATACAGATAAAGGAAAGGATAACAGGCGCAATAACTGTCGGTCAATAAAACGCCAACCGATTTGAAACAGGCTTAGATCGCGGCGATCTTTTCTGTCTACGAGCTGCCGTAAGCCGATCCGAATAATTTTTGCTCCGGCAGAAATCAGCCAATCAAACAAAAAGGCTGCCACCAAGGTCAGACGTGATAGATGTTCAGAAGTTTGTAACACCGCGCATTCCAAATCAAAGCCGTGTTTTTTCAAATCGCCAGTAACTACTCAGCCTCGAACATGTCGCTGCGAGGCGCTCTTGGTTTTGCTGAAGCAGTCTCCCCATGCCGGGAGATTGCTTCTCTTCGACAGGCTCAGGACAGGCGTCGGGACCCCGAAAAAACATCGGGGCAAGCGAGCAAGAGCCCTCCTCGCAACGACAGGTCTGAGTAGTTACAATCGCCAAACATTTCTTCAATCCATATTCTACGCTGATCGCATTGTAAAACCAATTTGCGATCGGGCATATTGGTAGCCAGACACCACGGTTCCTTTTCTCCTGGTTTCCAATATACCAACACAGACGCCGGGAAGGCCCGTTGCTTTGTCAAGAAACCTTTTGGCAACCAAGCCCTGTCGCCTAATTTTTTCACAACGCTTTCCAGAGCTTGCCAGGCATCATCTTTGCCAACTCGAAAGCCTGTATTTGACGAAGTGCATAATACCAGCGCCATTGATGGAGCTGGTTCATCGCCTGAATCGAGCCAAATTCGCTATCGCCGACCAGAACAACAACGACTTTTTTAGGCAAGAGCGTCTTGACGTACTTGAGCAACTCAATTTGTTTCTCGGCGCTACTATGTCCTCGCACTTGTTTGACCCAATCCCACGCAATGGGAAGAGACCGTCTGCGATAGGCTACACTGACCATCAACAGCTGATGAGCAAAACCTACTTTCGCGCCGTCTACGCTCAAACGGATTTCTCCGAGCTGTTGCCACTGTGCCACTATCCATTGTTTCGCAATCGGCTGATACCATGCGCGCGCTTCAATAGCTTTGTTATCCAAAAAACGTTCGAATCGCTTGACGGCGCTTAACAGTTTTGCCTGGCCGTATACTTTTCCTGCAATCTTGCTCAAATGCGCGCTGCGACTTTGATCAATGCCCACCATCATCCACGCAAAGTTTTCAATTTGCGTAATTCTTTGGTTGGGACGAAACGCTCTGAGTTGTTCTTTCCAAGTACGGTACAATTTGCCTATCGGCATGAGGAGCTTCTGTCAAAGTGTTTTCAGTAAAACAACTCTAACAGATTTCCTCCGCCGATTCGTACCTCTTTCTTAAAGCTGTCGGGGCGCTAGTTAAAAAATGGTTTTTCTCCGTGATGTCTGTGAAACTTATACTGACGGTTCGTCTTTCGCTCACCGTGTCGAAGTATCCGTGTACAAAAAGAAGATGACACAGACTTAAGAAACAGTCTCTGAGTTTATCGAAGGGCTCAGAAGGACATGTTGTGGCAGGTAAGATAAGAAAAACTCCCGCCTGATCGAAAGTCAGGCGGGAGTTTTATCGAAGGCTCACAGAACGATCATTTGTCTTTTTTCTTATTCTTCTGCGTCGCTAATTTTGCCTTGCCTGCCACGTCCCAGCGCCGCTCGCGCTGCTCCTCTTCTCGAATATTTCGGAACCGCGCTTCGAGTAGCCCGGTGCGACCGAGATACCCCAACAGTTGACGTTGATCGTCCCGGCTCACAACGGGTAATCGCCCGATATCGTGACTCAACATTCTGGCAACGACCTCTTTGAGCGGCTCGTCTGGAAACGCGACAATTAATGTACTGCTTCCCGCCTCTAACACGGTGAGGCTTCCGTTAGGGTCGGCTTCCAACGCGCGGACGATATCACTGCGGGTGAGAATTCCCAGCAACGCGCCTTTCACATCCACGATGGGAGTGCCCTGCCGCCGCGCGACGAGCGGGTCGCCGCGCGCGATCCGCGCTGAAAATTCGGCAACAGTTGTCACGGCGGAGATCGTGACCGGCTCTTTATCCATGACTTCAGACACGCGCGTTAGGGCGAAAGGGTCGACAGAATATTCGCGAAGAATGTGATGCCCGCGCCGCGCCACTTTTTCGGTCAGGATGGAACGCCGCAAGAGTAACACGGTCACCGCGTCGGCGAGGATGCAGGCGAGCAAAAGCCCCGGTAGCGCGTTCAGATCGTGGGTCAGTTCGAGCACGAACACCATCGAGGTCAGGGGCGAGCGCATGGTGCCGCCCATGATCGCCGCCATGCCGATGAGCGCCCACAACCCGGCATCGCCGTAGGGAATCCATTGCGAGAGGAACGCGCCGAGCGCGCCTCCCATGATGAGCAATGGCGCGAGCACGCCTCCCGACGTGCCGGAACCCAGCGCGATGGACCAGACGAGCGCTTTGACGATCAGTAGCCCAAGGACAGCCATGCCGATCATTTCGCCGCGCAGTAATTGGTGGATCAACTGGTAGCCCACGCCCAACACGCGCGGATCGATCAACCCGCCGATGCCGATCGCCAGCCCGCCGAAAATGGGCCACCACATCCAATGGATCGGCAGTCTCTCAAAGAGGTCTTCAAAAAAATAAACAAGCGTTGTCAACACGCCCGAAGCCAGTCCGGCGGCGATCCCAACGAGGCAGGCAATCAATAGCGCCCAGGCGCCGAGCGCTTCATGCGGCGAAATTCCAAAGATCGGGCCCGCGCCAAGAAACGCCACGCGCATGGCGCCGGCAACCGCCGCCGCGAGGGCAACAGGGATGAACGAGCGCGGCTTCCATTCGAACAAAAGCAATTCCACTGCCAGCAGAACCGCCGCAACCGGCGCGGCAAAGATCGCCGCCATACCCGCCGCCGCGCCAGCGACGAGGAGCGTTTTCCGCTCCGCCGAGGTGAGGTGAAAAAATTGAGCGAACAACGAGCCGATCGCGCCGCCGGTCATGATGATCGGTCCCTCCGCGCCGAACGGACCGCCGGTGCCGATCGAAATGGCGGATGAGACCGGCTTGAGCACGGCGACTTTCGGTTCCATACGACTGCGACCGATGAGGATCGCCTCCAACGCTTCGGGAATTCCGTGCCCGCGGATCTTTTCGGACCCGTAGCGCGCCATTAACCCGATGACGAGTCCACCGACGACCGGAACGAAGACTGCCCAAATTCCCATTTGATTCCCCGCCGGTGACGCATCCTGCGCCGATAAGCGTTGATAATAGGCAAGGTTGGTAAAAAGATTGATCAGCCAGATGAGCGCGTATGCGACCAGCGAGCCGAGGGCGCCGATGATGATCGCCATGCCGCTCAACACGAGCACGCGTTTGTCTGTGGTGAAGTCGGCGAGTTGCGCCTCATGGCTTGTTTTTGCTACATTCATTGATAGTCCTCCATTAAACAGATTATGATTCAAAGCATTCCAGGGGAAACTTTGAATTCATAATAGTACCGCTAGATTAATTCAGGTTAAAAAATTCCGTTGACCCTTTCGGGTCAACGGAATAGATGCGCTAGGGAGCGCTCAAAGGTTGTAGATAGTCCAACAGACTAAACTACGGAGACACCGAGTCGCGGAGTTTTTTTTATTGCTTTTCTCCGTGTTTCCGCGACTCCGTGGTTAGGGTTTTCCGCCTGTGGTGAAACCCATCTACATACTTTTAGCGCACCCTAGTACAAGGCGCAAAACTTTCGCCCGCGTGATGCGCCGATTATTCCGTTACCGCTACGGGAAACGTAAAGTGGAATGTTGCGCCCCTGCCTGAATCGCTTTCGATCCAGATGTTGCCCCCGTGTCCTTGCACGGCGAGGCGGCAGAAGGCAAGGCCGATCCCCAGCCCCGGTTTGTTCGAGCCGCGCATGCGCGCGAACTTATCGAAGACGCGTTCCTGTTCCGCAGGCGGGACGCCGGGACCCGTATCCTTCACCCACAGATGCACCCAACTGTCTTCATGTTGCGCGCCGACCTGAATTTCGCCCTCGGTGGGGGTGAACTTGCTCGAGTTTTCCACCAGGTTGATCAGTACTCGCCGCGCCATATCCTCATCTACCCAAATCGGCGGCAGGGAGGCGGGCAGGACGGATTCGAGCTTCTGCCGGCGCCCGTCTGCCACGGGTTGCATATCCACCACCGCCTGTTGGATGAGAGCCAGCGCTTCCACCGGTTTTTGGTTGACGACAGGTTGCCCCGACTCGAGGCGGTTCACATCCAACAGCGAGTTGACGAGACGCTGGATGCGCTCGGTGGAATTCTCGGCGATCTTGATGATGGCGAGCACCGTCTCGCGTTCTTTCTCCGGCACCATTGTGTACAAAATATCGAGGCTCGAGGAGATGTTCGCCAGCGGCGAGCGCAGGTCGTGATAGATCATCGAAGTCAAGTCGCCGCGCAAGCCGTCCAACTCTTTGCGCTGGGTGATGTCGCGCAGGATCCATTGGATGGCATCGGCTTCCTCGAATTCGATACGCCGCGCATGGACTTCGATAGGCGCGTGCGAGTCATCCTCTTTGCTTACCGACGATTCATACGTGCACATGCGGTTTTCGCGCAGGGTTTCGAACTCCATCCCCGTTTTGTTCCAGTTCACCTCGTGGAGTTGGTCGATGCTGAGGGTATGAAGGGTCTCCTCGGTGTAGCCGCTCAATAACACCGCCTGGCGGTTGGCTTCGAGGACCTTTCCCTCCCAATCGGTGATGACCATTGGATCGATGCTGTCTTCAAATAATTCGCGATAACGTTGGTGCGCGGCTTGCAGTTTCTCGAACAGTTGCGCATTCTGGATCGCCGACCCCGCCAGACCGCCGATGCCCGCCATCACGAGCAACGCGTCGGGGTCGAAGGATTTCGCAACGGGGTTGATCGCCACAAGAACGCCGATCACCCGTCCCTGTGAATGAATCGGGGCGACCAGTAGGGCGCGCATGTCGATCCCGCCGAAGCGGTCTTCATTGTGAAAGTTCTTTTCGTGGGCAAGATCGTTCGCCACTACACCGCGCCCATCGCGCGCCGCCTGACCCACGATGCCCACTCCCAGCGGAGTCTTCCGACCGAGGATCAAGCCCGCGTTCTGCCCGGTTGCCGCGCGAAAGACGACATGTTCTTCCTCGATCATACCGAGCGCGGCGGTCTCCACCTGCAACGCTTGAATCGACTGGATGAGGATGCGTTTATGCAGATCTTCCATGCGAAGCGAGACGTTCATCGACGACGCGCCTTCGGCAAGGGCGGTCATTACGCGCGCCTGCCGTTGGCTTTCGGTATATAAGCGCGCGTTCAAAATCGCAATACCTGCCTGGTCGGCGATGGCTTGCATCAAATCAAGTTGTTCGGTATTGAAGGCATTGGGCGAGGTATGCACCAACGTAAGCACCCCCACCAATTTTTCGCGCGCCTGCAACGGCACACAGATAGCTGACTTCACCCCGGTTTTGTTCAAGGTGTCGTCTGGGCGCATCAACCAGCGCTCGTCTTTGCTGGTATCGGGAACGTAGACGCCGCGCTTGTTGCGGATCACCCACCCCGCCAGCCCGCGCTCCATCGTATCGCGCAATTGTTGGGTGGTGTGCTCATGGACTTGTGAGCCGTATACGATGGTCGCGTCTACGGCTTTGCCTATATCGTCTAACACCACCACACTGCAGCGTTCGCCGCCCACGTTCTGAATGGCTTCGTACAGCACCCGTTGCAATACCGTGCGCAAATCAAGCGCGGTTGCCAACTCGCGGCTGACGTTGTAAAGCAGTTCAAGAAGAGCGCGTGTGCGGTCCTGTTCGTTTTTATACATGCGTCTTGCCAGAGTATAGCACAATCCATTACGGTACAATTGCCCCATGCCTCTCGATCTCCCTCGCATTCAAGCCCTGTGCTTTGATGTGGATGGCACCCTCAGCGACACCGACGATCTATACAAGGAAAAAGCCCGGCGCTTCTTTCCCAAATTGTTGTTTGGCGACCCCGACCACGCGGCGCGACGCTTCGTGATGTGGGCAGAGGCGCCCGGCAACGCCTTACTCGGGCTTGCCGATACGCTCGGCATCGACGATGAAATGGTGGCGGTCATCGATTGGATGTCGCGGCGCCGGCATCAATCGGCGAAGAAATTCCTGCTCGTGCCCGGGGTGGATGGGATGCTGGCGCAACTCAAAGGGAGGCACCCGATGTCGGTGGTCAGCGCGCGCGATGAAAAGGGGACGATGCGTTTCCTCGAACAGTTCGACCTTGTGAAATATTTCGACGCAATTGTGACTGGACTCTCGGCGGAACACACGAAGCCTTACCCTGACCCCATTCTGTTCGCGGCGAAAAGGATGGGCGTGAAGCCTGATGCATGTTTGATGATTGGCGACACCACGGTAGATATGCGCGCCGGCAAGTCGGCGGGGGCGCAGGCGGTGGGCGTGTTGTGCGGCTTTGGGGAAAAGGATGAGTTGTTGCGCTTCGGGGCGGATTTGATTCTCGAAACGACCAGCGATCTTGCGCGTGAATTATTTCCAGACCCCGAAGGCGCTGTGTTGAGCCTGTCGAAACAGGTCAAAGGATTCTAGAATCGCGCAAGCATAAATCCGAATTCCGAAGGAGTGACATTTGCATTCAACACACCATGTCATCCCTTCGGGATTGATGAAATTTTCGTTCCAAGTCTAGAATCAGATCACCCCTTCGGGGTTTGTGCCTGTGTGAATGTAACTACTCAGCCTCGGAACATGTCGCTGCGAGGCGCTCTTAGTTTTGCCGAAGCAGTCTCCCCATGCCGGGAGATTGCTTCCCTTCGACAGGCTCAGGACAGGCGTCGGGACCCCGAAAAAGCATCGGGGCAGGCGAGCAAGAGCCCTCCTCGCAACGACATGCCTGAGCAGTTACGTGTGAATGATTTCAACCGTAGCGCAACCACCTCGCTCCATGCCAACACAGCCAGCATGAAAACATAAAACGCCGCGCCTTTGAGCCAGAATGCCGGAAGCGCTAGCGCGACCGTGATCCATGTATAAGCGGATAAATTTTTCCAACATTCATCTTTTTGAAACGCAAAGCCGAACAAAATCATCGCGGGCATGAGCGTGAGACCGAGAATCACGAACGAAAGATCGTGTAAACGCCCATGCCAGGTGGCGGGCGTGGATCGAATCGTCGGGTCGGTGGTCAATGCGAGACCGGCGAGGGCTAGCCCGGCGCAGGTCAACGCGAGGGTGGAGAGAAAGGTCGCCAATGTGCGAGGCAGGCTGAGGCGGAGTCCGGAAGCGAAGATCGCCATCATGAGTCCGCTGAGGAGGAAGGTCACGGTCATGATCCAGCCATAGCGACCAAGCGCGAGTCCGCTGGGCCAGTCAAAGGTTGGCGCGTTGAGCGGATGCCAACCGATGGAAAGTAGAAAGTCGAATTTGAGAATCGTGAGAAGTATGACAACGGTTGTAAAAAGAATCGGGCCGATCATGCCGACGCGCGCGGCAAGTTTGATCATCGCGTGAGATACACGGCAATCAAAGCTAGCAAGCCGGGCAAGGCTTGAATGTAAAGAATCGTTTTGCGCGCGGTGAGCCCGCCATAAATTCCCGCGATGACAACACAGGTCAAAAAGAAAATTTTGATGGAGGTATCGCCATTGAGCAAGCCCCAGATCAAGCCTGCCGCGAGGAAGCCGTTGTACAGTCCCTGGTTGGCGGCAAGCGAGGCGGAGGCTTTGGAATATTCGGGAGTCATTTTGAATTGTTTCCTGCCGAAGGGATGATCCCAAAAGAACATTTCGAGCGCGAGGAAGCCCAGGTGTGACGCGGCAACGAGAACAACAAGAATAGCGGCGACGAGGTTCATAAAAACTCCTTTTTGTGGTTGATGCGATTATACAGCACGGCTTTTCTCACGTATAATCGGAAACATGACTTACACATCCATTCTTATTGAGACTCGCGACAAGGTTGGGTTGATCGTCATCAATCGCCCGCAGGCGTTGAATGCACTGAACCACACGCTGATGACCGAATTGATGGATGCGCTCGACGCGTTCGATAACAACGAGGCAATTGGCGCAATGGTGATCACGGGCAGTGAGAAAGCCTTCGCCGCCGGGGCGGATATCAAAGAGATGGCGGATAAGTCTGCCTTGCAAATGACGCGCGAGGACCATATCGCTGTGTTTGGGCGGATTCGCGCGATACGCAAGCCCGTTATTGCGGCGGTTTCAGGATGGGCGCTGGGCGGCGGTTTCGAATTGGCGCTTTCGTGCGACATGATCGTCGCGTCGGATACCGTCAAATTCGGTTTGCCCGAGATCACCCTGGGCGTCATCCCCGGGGCGGGGGGCACACAGCGACTCGTCCGCGCGGTGGGGAAAGCCTTTGCCATGGAAATGATCCTCAACGACCGAAAGATTAACGCGCCGGAAGCGCTTCATTTCGGACTTGCGAATCGAGTCGTTCCTGCCGGTGAGTATCTCAATGAAGCGCTGAAACTCGCCGAAGAGATCGCCTCGCGCGCTCCGTTGGCGGTCCGCGCGGCGAAGCGGGCGATCAATCACTCATATGAATCTTTCCTTAAGGATGGGCTTGACGAGGAAAAGCAAATTTTCTACAACCTGTTCAATTCAGAGGATCAAAAGGAAGGCATGAGCGCCTTCGCAGAGAAACGCAAGCCGCAATGGAAGGGGGCGTAATATGTTGGACTACATTGAACTGAAAAGCCTCTTTCAAGACCTGAGCATCCCGACGGGCAAACCGGTGATCATTCATGCTTCGCTCAAGCCGTTCGGGTACATTCAAGACGGCGCGGATGCCATCTTGCGCGCGCTGATGGACACGTTCAACACCATTGTCGTGCCGACGTTCACCTACTATTCGATGGTCACGCCGCCGAATGGACCCTCGAACAATGGCATGATCTACGATAAGCCTGAGATTCCCAACGAAATGTCCATCACGTTCACACCCAACCTGCGCGCCGACCCGATGATGGGTATTCTGCCCGAAGCGTTGCGGAACCATCAGCAGGCAAATCGGTCGTCACATCCCCTCTTGTCGTTCGCGGGCATGAATGCCGACGGTATCCTAAACACCCAGTTGCGCGACGACCCGCTTGCGCCCATCGGCGCGCTGGTAGAGCGAGACGGCTGGGTCATCCTCATCAACGAAAACCATACCTCTAACACAAGTATTCACTACGCCGAGAAACTCGCGGGGCGGAAGCAATTCATCCGCTGGGCGCTGGTGGACGACCGCACGGTGGAATGTCGCAACTACCCCGGCGACTCGGATGGGTTCGGCGCCATCGCGCCGCATCTCAAGGATGATACGGTCCGCGTGGAATTGGACAAAGCCTTCGTGGAAGCCATGCCGATCAAACGCGTTATCGATGTGGCGGTTGGATTAATTAAAAATGATCCGCTCGCCTTGTTGTGCGAGCGGGAGGATTGTTTGAGGTGCAACGCGGTGCGGGGAATTTACGCGGTGGGGTAATTACTGAAACGTAATCTCCTCCACGCGCCAGCTTTCTTCGCCGATCAACTTTTTCAGGCGGTCGAGCATTTCGGGGCAGACGCGCGTGGTGTCGTTGGGGAAATCAATCAGGTGACCCGATCCATTTTCAAAGATTTGAAAACTAAATCGGTCGCGCCCGTGAAATGAAATCAGTGTGCCATAAATCGTTTTGATTCTGCGGCGGTCGCGTTCCTTGTCGCCCGTCGAGCGGAGCAATACATTGATCTGTTTCGGCGGATGTTTCTGGTCTTCTTCTTTGACCAGCGTGGTGTAAATAGATTTGAGGGAGGTGACCACCGCTTCGCGCGCCGCTTCATCCTGCTCCAACACTTCGGCTTGACTCTCAACCTGAACATTCACCGACCCCCCTTCCGTCCCCCCTAAATGGGGAGAGACCAATTCACGCGGCGGTGTGACTTCTTCACTCTTCTTGAACTTCGGCTCGGGCTTGGACGCGATCGCGCCCTCTTCAAATGAAGGTTGCCATTCATTATCCCAACCATCGGGGAAGTTATCGGGAGGCGGAGGTATGTCATCACTTGACGCATAAACCGCCGTAGGTTCAGCAACTTGAGGAACCATAACTGGAGGCGGAGGCGATTTTTGTTGTTGCGCCATCGGCTTCGGTTGCGTGGATTTGATGTTGAGCGGCATGACGGGAGTCGGCTTGGGTTGTGGAGTCGGCTGCGAGGGCGAGGCAGGCTTCGGCTGAGAGGGAAGCGGCTTTGTCGCGCTGAGCGGAGACGAAGCGTCATCCAACGATTCGAGAATCTTGATTTCAGTCCGCACTGCATCCACCAAAATTTTGGGCGGCGTGGAATTTCCATCCACTTTGCCTTCGACGATCACGATCTGCCCGACGGTGAGTTGCTCGCGCGTTTTTGCCCACGTGCGCGGGAAGAGGACAAGTTCGATGTTGCCTTGCACATCTTCGATGGTGACGAAACCCATCGGCTTGTTGGTCTTGGTCATGTACGGGCGGACGACGGTGATGAGACCCGC
>CASGHD010000090.1 GCA_949319575.1 uncultured Anaerolineales bacterium
CGAGCCAGGCTGATGTCCGTTTCATGTTAGCGGCGCAACCTGTAAAAATGCAGACAATGAGCCTTCCACTCCCGAGCGATGTTGATAGTAGTCTTTTTTGAAGGCTTCAGTTTTTTGACGCGCTCGCGCTGCCTCGGTAAAATGGATGGCATCAACATGTTCTTGGATCAATCCCATTTCCCGTATTTGGTCTACCAATTTTTCGAATACGCGACCTTCTGCTTAGTCCATCTCGAAATTCACTCAATACGCTGAAATCAAATCCTTCATCCTCAAGTGGCAGGCGCAACGTATATTTCCATTCCACGCGCATACGTAATGCGTTGACTGCTTGCCGATCTGCCAATTTCTCCATAAATTGAAACACGCTAATAAACGCCAGGATAATTGGCGATATGCCAGGCTTTCCTTCTGCTGAATACAAGTCTGCTTATCCCTCTTCATTCAATTGCTCGAAGAGCCGGTCTCCAATCAACCGGTATACATCATTCTCTTTTTACAATTTACCCCCAATCCGTTCTGTTTCTGTTGGCATTAAACATGGCGAATGTATTTTCAGACACATCTCAGCCTCCGCCTTTATCTTACCCTTCCTTTTTGGTTTGCCAACAGTATCTTTGAGAAAGCCATACAAGGCGTCACGCGGCGAGGCAGGCTGAGGTCCGGAGGGAAGCGGGGTTTCATCCCCAGATCGGCGTATCCTCATCAAAATTCAAGGGTTATGTAGGGTAAGATGCGATTCATCGGGTTGCAGGAATTTGATCCCATAATGAACACGCTCATTGCCCATGAGTTTGTCTGCCATTTATTTTGTCGCCATGCGATAGCCGCTGGCGATTTTTTATTTGGAGGCGCAGTCACACCTTGATCCCCGCGATCATCGGAGAGGAAAAAGAAACGGATGGCACAAAAAAAGAAAACGAGCAAGGCAAGGGCAAGCAAATCAAGACCAACCCAATCAATACGAGGAGAACTGCAATGGCTAAGAATAATGTGATCGGCTACATGCCCAACGACACGCCCCCTATGGGGCAGACCATTTTGCTGGGATTCCAGCACGTGTTGACAATGTTCCCCGCAACGGTGCTTGTTGCCGCGTTGTGCGGGTTCCACGTGAGCACCGTTTTGCTGGCTTCTGGAATTTCGACGATCGTCGCGCTGATTTTGTCGCGGCGCGGCGTCGGCAATTTCATCCCGCTTTTCTACGGCTCAAGCTTCGCCTACATTGCCGCGTACATCGGCATCGTTCAGGCGATGACCGGCTCAGCCCCTCAATTCGGCGTGCCGGTTCCAAACGAGGTGATCAGCACGATGCAGGCTGGTATCGTTGTGACCGGCTTGTTGAACATTGTGATCGGTTTCGTCATTCGCGGCGTGGGGAAGGATAAGTTCGATATGATCCTGCCTCCCATCGTCACGGGTTCGGTGGCGGCGATCATCGGTTTCGGCTTGGCGTACTCCGCCCTGGGTCTGATGGCGAGCGCCAACTTCGCGGTTTCGTTTGCCACCCTGATCGTGACGATCATGCTCTCGGTGTATTTGCAGAACAGAGGCTTCATCGGGATGCTCCCAATTTTGCTGGGCGGCGTATTCGGTTATGTCTTCTCGATGATCGTGGATCCGGGCTCCGCTAACACAGCGGCTATTGCGACCGCGCCGTTGTTTGCCATGCCCAATATCACGTTCCCGTCATTCAGCGGCGACTTGCTCCTGACCGCGGTCGTCAGCATTTCGATCATGGCGATCGCCACCATTCCCGAATCAACCGCGCACCTGTATCAGATGAGCCTGTATGTGGACCGCTTCGCCGAAGAATCGGGGCGCGAAAAGATCAAACTCGATAATTACATCGGCTACAACCTGGTATTCGACGGAATCGGCGATTTTCTGAACGGCCTGATGGGCGCGACAGCCGGCACCAACTATGGCGAGAACAACTCGCTCATGGCGATCACCCGCAACTACTCCGGTCCCGCGTTGATCGCGGCTGGCGTCATCGCCATCCTGCTCGGCTTCGTCGGGAAATTGCAGGCGCTCGTGGCGTCCGTTCCGCTGGCGGTCAGCGGCGGGCTGGCGATCTACCTCTTCGGCGTGATCGGCATGCAGGGCATTGCGCTGATTCAAGAGAACAAGGTCAGCCTGTTCAGCCCGCGCAACCTCGCGATAGGCGCCGTTATCATGATCGTGGGCATCGGCGGAAATATCGGTTACCCGGGCGGATTCATACCGGTGATCGTCCCCGGCATCTTCCCAAGCGGTCTACCCGCCATTGCGACTGCGGCTGTGTTGGGCATTCTCATCAACGCGGTCTTCCTGGTCTTCAAACCGCCGTCAGATTAATTATCCACCCGCTTCACACACGACGGGACAGCTGATTCGGCTGTCCCGTTTTTCTTACCTCACCCCCAACCCTTCTCCTAAGAGAGTGTTTCTTAAGTCTGTGTTATCTTCTTTTTGTACACGGATTGCGCGGAAAGCACGGAAAAGAGGCTCTTTTTTTGTAACTACTCAGCCTTGGAACATGTCGCTGCGAGGCGCTCTTGGTTTTGCCGAAGCAGTCTCCCAATACCGGGAGATTGCTTCGTCGGGACCCCGAAAAAACATCGGGGCAGGCGAGCAGAGCCCTCCTCGCAATGACATGCCTGAGCAGTTACCTTTTTTTTGATGATTTTTTCTGTGAAGCTCAGTGAAATCCGTGATGTCCGTGTCCAAAAAAGTCTTTAAGAAACAGTCTCTAAAAAGAGAGGGGAGTCATTCATCAACCAACGCGCGCAATGCAAGCGCGTATGATTTCCATCCAAGCCCTGAGATCTTCCCTTTACACACCGCTGAAATTAAAGATGTATGTCGAAACTCTTCGCGCGCGTATACGTTCGAGAGATGTACTTCGATCACGGGAATTTGAATCGCGCTGACCGCATCCCTCAATGCGACGGATGTGTGAGTGTATCCGCCCGGGTTGAAAACAACTCCGCTCGCCCACGTCCGCGCGTCGTGCAGGGCGTCAATCAACGCGCCCTCGTGATTCGATTGCAGGCATGCAACTTCCGCGCCGAGTTCTTTTCCCAACGCAATCAATTTTTCGTTAATATCATCCAACGTCATCGAGCCGTAGACATCAGGCTCGCGCGTGCCCAACAAATTCAAATTTGGCCCGTGCAGGATTAGGATTTTCATTACGACTCCGTGGCGCGACATTCATGTCGCGCATTGCAAAGGCGACATAAATGTCGCGTTACAGAACTTCTTCCAAATTCGTCACATCCACCAACTTCACTTTGCCAATCTCTACTGGTAAAGCAAATCGGATTGACTTCGCATTCTTCTTCTTATCCACCCTCATCGCGCGGATGATTTTTTCACGTGACAACTCGCCGGGGATTCGAGTCGGCAATCCCAAAGTAGACAGCGTGGACTCAATCGCTTCATCCACCCCTCGAACTGCCACGCCAACTCTAACCGCGTACGCCGCCTCGACCGCCATCCCAATCGCAACGGACTCCCCATGAGTCAACTTGAATCCGCTGACGAGTTCCACCGCGTGCCCAACCGTGTGACCGAGATTCAGCGTCGCGCGGATTCCCTTTTCGTACGGGTCTTCTTCTATTATATGTATCTTCACCGCCATCGCGCGTTTGACCACGTCTTCTAAATTATTTTTCACCCAATCCATGCCGTTCGCACAGAATGCAAATAATTCAGGGTCGGCGATGATTCCATGCTTGACGACCTCCGCCATGCCAGAGCGCAGGTCGCGGTCGCTGAGGGTGAGTAAAAGGCTGGGGTCAACCAGAACCAGTTTGGGAGGGTGGAAAGAACCGATGAGGTTTTTCCCTTCAGGCAAGTCGAATCCAGTTTTTCCGCCAATCGAAGCATCCACCATTGCGAGCAGAGTCGTCGGCACGGCGATCCAATCCACGCCGCGCATGTACGTGGACGCGGCGAAGCCAGTCAGATCGCCGACCACGCCGCCGCCGAAGGCAATGACCGTGCTCTTGCGGTCGAGTCCGTTTTCGAGGAAGGCTTTCCACAAACGTGAAACGGTTTCCAGATTTTTATGTTCCTCGCCCGTAGGGATGACGATGGATTTTGCGATGTTAAACTTTTTCAGATGATGTTTGGCGACATTCTCGTCGGTGACAATCAATTGTCCGTTGGACAAATTATCAATTTGTCCAACAACGATGTCGTACTCACCCATCGCGGAGAGATGATGCCGACCCAACACAACTTGCGCCTGATGCGCGATCTGTTCGGCGGTTTTGTTTTCAACATCAAGTTTCAACGCGAACGAGCCATAATGCTCGCGGCGATTTTCAAGCAACGACTCAAGTTTCGATTTCAAATCGCCTGCCAGCAATGGGCGTTTGTTTGAATCTTCGCTGAGCCTTTTGATAAGTGTGTCCAATTCTGCCATGAGCAAAACAATCTTGCCATTGCTTTCCGCGAATTGACGGTTTTCATCGCGTAACAACGCGCCGCCGCCGAGGGCAATGACACTCTCCCTCACCCCTAGCCCCTCTCCCGCAGGGAGAGGGGGAATCGCACCCATCAACGCCTTACTTTCCAAATCACGAAACGCCGGCTCGCCTAGCCCCTCCATGATCTGCGGAATGGACATGCCCGCATTCGATTCGATGACACGGTCGAGGTCAACGAATGGCAAATTGAGATTGCGGGCGATGATTTTCCCGATTGTGGTTTTACCTGTGGCTGGTGGTCCGTAGAGGAAGATGTGCATGGTGAGTGGAAAGTAGAAAATGGAAAGTAGAGAATAGATAGTTATCAGTGAACAGCGATCAGTTTTGCTGGCGGACTATATCATGGACGTAGGCGAAGATGTGACGAGGTTGGCTTTGAAATTTTTGAACGACATAGAAATAAATGGCTCCAAAGACACGGAAGATGCCGTATCCGAGCAGAACGCCTGTTGCATTGAGGATGAGGTCGTTGATGTCCACAGCGCGAAAGGGACTTCGGAAAACGACGGAGATGACGAGTTGGATAGACTCAAACGCGAAGCCGACTCCCAACGCCAGCCAGAGAATGTTCTTTGGCTTGATGCGCGCAATGAAGTTGACCCCAAATCCGAAAGGGATGGTGAGCAAAATATTCTGATAGATTTCCCGAATACAAAGTTCCCGACTGAACGAGTCGCAAGAACCAAAATCGAAGGGGACAAGGTTGATATTCGGTTTGAAGTCTGGAATGTCGTATCCAATGGACAATGGAAAAACGACCACATCAACAACTCGAAGGAGATAGATGCCAAAGATAAACGAGAAGAACGTCAGATAGCCGTTTTTACTTCTTAGCCATACTGCAAGTGTCGCCGACACGAGAACAACAAGCGCGACAACGAAAGCGTTCAATTCCATAAAGATCAACATATCTCTTGTTTACTTGTTTACCTGTCTACTTGCCTACCTGTTTACCTGTCTACTTGTTTACCTGTCTACTTGCCTACCTATTTACCTGTTTCCGCACTCACTCCCAAAACACATGCGGAGTATTATCCATCTGTAAATCATCAAGCGTCGCTTTACGCAACGACTCAAAACGTGGTTTGATTTCGTTCATCGAGTCGCCGCCTAGTTTTTCGAGGAGCGCGTCAGCCAACACGAACGCAACCATCGCTTCCAAAATTGGAACGGCTCGTGGAACAGGGCAAAAATCGGAGCGTTCATATTTGGTAGGAGCATTTTCACCAGCGGCAAGGTCAACAGTTTGTTGAGGCTTGAGAGTCGTGGCAATCGGTTTCATCGCGGCGCGGATGAGGATCGGTTGTCCGTTGGAGATTCCGCCTTCGGTGCCGCCTGCTCTGTTGGTTGAACGTTGCAAGTTGGAATGTTGAAGGTTAATCGAGTCGTGCGCTTGTGTTCCTAAGCGTTTCGCGTTTTCAAAGGCGTCGCCGACTTCGACACCTTTGATGGCTTGCACGGACATGATCGCCATGGCGAGTTTCGCTTCGAGGCGTTTATCCCATTGCATGAAACTGCCTAAACCGACAGGAAGATTTAACGCGACGATTTCGAGAATCCCGCCGAGGGTGTTTTTTCCATGAATCGCTTTTTCGATTTCCTCCCGCATCTTTTGCGCGGACGTTTCAACTGGGCAACGCACATCCGATTCTTCGGCGCGGGTGAAGCGTTCTTCGTAGGGCATGTCGCCAAAGTCGGCTTGAATTTCGCCGATAGATGAAACATATCCGCCAACGATGATATTGAACTGCGCGAGAAAATGTTTGCACACCGCGCCGACCGCGACGCGCATGGTCGTTTCTCGTGCAGAGGCGCGTTCCAATGCAGGCCGTAAATCTTTGTAGCCGAATTTGACCGCGCCAGTTAAATCCGCGTGCCCTGGGCGTGGAGATGTCATCGGCTCGATGGCTTTGCCTTTCCACTTAATATGATCCGCATTTTCGACGAGCATGGCAATCGGCGCGCCTGTCGTTTCTCCCGCCATCACCCCGCCGAGGATTTGCGCGGTGTCGCGTTCGATCTTCATGCGTCCGCCTGAACCGTATCCCTGCTGGCGGCGGGTGAGTTCGAGGTCAATAATCGAGGCGGTAATGGGAAGTCCAGCAGGCATACCATCGAGGATCGCGGTGAGTGAGGGTCCGTGTGATTCGCCTGCGGTGAGGAAACGTAGGGGCATGAGGGGCTCCAGTGGAAAGTGAGGAGAGAGAGAGAATTGGAGAATTGGAGACTTGAGATTAGAGACTTGAGATTGGAGATTGGACGCTTCGACAGGCTCAGTGCGGCGGATTGGAGACTGCGTTGTAAAGAGTTTCGCGCGGAGGGTTGTGTCCAGTCCAGATTTCGAATGAAAGCGCGGCTTGTTCGATGAGCATACCGAGTCCTGTGGTGGCGTGAAGTCCTTGTTGGCTGGCTTCTCTAACCAATTTTGTTTCTCTTGGGTTATACACTAAATCATAAATAAAAACACTCGCAGGTAATGGTAGGTTTTCGGGAATGGGAGAGGAATTTATGTTTGGCGTCATTCCCAAAGGAGTGGCGTTGACAATAAGGTGGAAAGTGGAAAGTGGGAGGTCGGTGATGCTCATGCTCAGTACTGCGTATTGCGCAAAGGATGTTGCAAGTTCTTGCGCTTGTTCGATGCGGCGGGCGGCGATGGTAACTTCCCAACCGTCATTCAATAACGCATAAACAACAGCCCGCGCCGAACCGCCTGCGCCCAAGACTAATGCCATCTTGTTTACTTGTGTACTTGTATACGTGTTTACCTGTTTACCTGCTTCCTTGTTTACAAATTTCTTCAAGTCAGATAAAAAACCAGCCGCATCGGTGTTATCGCCAATTAGTTTTTCATCTTTCAAATAAATTGTATTCACCGCGCCGATGGCTTGGGTGGTTGGGGTCAGTTCATCGAGAAGCTCGATCACATTTTGTTTGTGCGGAATCGTGACGTTGAGTCCGTGCAGTTCGCCAGAGCGACAACGATTGAGCAAGACTTTTAATCCTTGTTTGTCATCGGGCGCAATCGAGAATAGGGAATACTCGCCTGCAAGTCCGCAAGTTTTTAGCGCGGCGGTGTGAATGATCGGCGATAACGAATGGCTTAATGGATAGCCGATGAGACCGAGATGAAAGGATGAAGGATGAAGGGTGAAGGGTGAATTCATAGGATACGAGTTACGGGATACAAGTTACCTGTTTACGTGTCTACCTGTATACTTGTTTCCCTAGCTACGATAATTGCCTGAGAACTTCAAAATAATTCGGAAATGTTTTAGAGACACAATTTGGGTTTTCAATTGTGACTCCGTCGAAACGCAAGCCGATGAGAGAGAAAGACATTGCCATGCGGTGATCGTTATAGGTTTGGATGACGGCGGGTTTGAAGGTTGAAGGTCGAAGGTTGAAGGTCGGGTAGATGGTCATGCCGTCTTGGTGTTCTTCTACTTGCGCGCCCAATCTTTTGAGTTCTGTGCAGGTTGCGGAGATTCTGTCCGTCTCTTTGACGCGGGCGGAGGCGATGCCGCGAATTCGCGTGGGTGAATCAGCAAAAGGAGCAATGACGGCGAGGGTTTGGGCGGTGTCGGGGAGGTCGCGCATGTCCACGTCAACTCCGACGATGGACGATGGACGACTGACAATAACAGCATCATCCGTTTCGGTGACGGTGCAACCCATCTGTTCGAGGATGTTTAGGAAGGCAACGTCGCCTTGTTTGGAGTTGCGCGAGATATTTTCAACGCGGACTGTTCCACCGCAGATCGCGGGCGCGGCGAAGAAGTAGGAGGCGGCGGAGGCGTCGGATTCGATGGGATAGGAAGAGAGAATTGGAGGATTGGAGAATTGGGTGTTTGAGACTGGAGACTGGAGACTTTGTGGTAATTTGTAATTAGTAATTGGGATACCGAAGCATTGATAGCCGTTGCGTTGAACTTGGACGCCGAAGTCTTGCATCATAGCGATGGTCATATCCACGTAAGGCTTTGAGTTCAACTCGGTGGCAAGTTCAATTTCAATCGGGGATTTGGCGTAAGGGGCGACTATGAGGAGGGCGGAGAGAAATTGAGAGGAGATGTCGCCCGCGATGTTGGTTTTGCCGCCGCGTAAACCGTCCGCGATGATTTTGAGGGGGAGAGAAACTTGACCATTGACGATAGACGATGGACGATTGTTCATGATCAATGGTCTATCATCTATCGCCGTGATATTTGCTCCTAATTGAGACAATGAATCAACCAAGTCGCCAATGGGGCGTTCCCTCATGCGCGCATCGCCATCTAAAACATATTCGCCATGACCGAGCGTGAGGAAGGCAGAGAGAAATCGCGCGGCGGTGCCTGCGTTGCCGATGAAGAGTTCGGCTTTGGTGGCGGGAATTTTTCCGCCGAGACCTGTCACGGTCATTTCAGAGTTTGCTTCATCGAGTTGAACGTCAAAATCCAAGTCTTGCAATGCTTTAGCAAAGTATTTTGAATCGTCTGAGAACAACGCGTTGGTTAATTTTGTTTTGCCGTTTGCAAGCGCGGCAATGAGCAACGCGCGGTTGGTCAGCGACTTGGAGCCAGGGACGCGGACGGCAGCGTTGAGGGGGTGGGGGATGGGGGAAATGTACATTGAACAGTAGAGAATTAGAGGAGTAGATGACTAGAAATTGGAGATTTGCCTATCGGTTTACAATCTCTTGGTAGGAAAATCGGGAGCGAGTAAGCGTTCTTTCTATTTGAATGTAGTTTTCGGTCTGCAAATTCTCTTCCAATTCGGTCAATGAATCTCGAAAGGACTGGATTGCCTTCAACACATTTTCACGATTCGATTGCAAGATGCCGATCATCATGTGCGACGGGGTGTCCGCAAGGCGCGAGTTGGAGCGGAAGCCTGGTCCGATGAATTCAGCAAATTCCTTCGGCAGCGCGTTAACCAGAGCCGAAGAAAGCAGGAAAGGCAAGTGGCTTGTAAATGCCAACGCGCGGTCATGCGCGTCTGCCGACATTTCAATGCAGTTCGCGCCGACGATTGAAATAATTTGTTGAGCCGCAGATTTTGCTTTTGGCGTAGTCCGTTCCAACGATGTAATCACGAACGGCGCATTTTGAAACAAATTCGCATCCGCATGTTCCAAGCCGAGTTTTTCTTTTCCGCAGATCGGGTGCGCGCCAATGACTTCAAAATTATCGGGCAATTGATTCATGGATTCAAGAATCAATTTCTTTGTCGAACCCAGGTCCATCAAGATGCAGGATTGTTTGATGAAGGATGGCAATGTCGGGATGATATCTACAATTACATTGACAGGCGTCGCCAGGATCAAGACATCGAGCTGGGATAAGGATGAGAAGTCGCTTGAGGCGTGGTCAACGAGTCCTATGGCGAGCGCAAGTTGAAGCGTGGGAAGATGCGTGTCGAATCCGATCAGGCGGGCGCGCTTCCCTTTGAGACTCATCGCCAGCGAGCCGCCCATGAGTCCCAATCCGACAATTCCAACAACAGAATCGTCAAGCGAAAAGCCATCCTCCATAGATCACCAGCCTGCGGTGACAGGTTTATTGACAGGCGCGATGCGGCGTCCCATCACTTCGGCGATGGCTTTCACTTGTTTGACCATCTCGGCAAATTTTTCGGGCTTGAGCGATTGCTTGCCATCGGAGGCGGCATGAGCGGGATCGGGATGCACCTCGACAATGATGCCGTCGGCGCCCGCCGCAATGCCCGCGCGCGCAATCGGCGCGACATAATCAAAATGCCCTGTGGCGTGCGACGGATCGAGGATGACGGGAAGATGCGTTAAATTTTTCAACACAGGAATCGCGTTGATGTCGGTCGTGTTGCGCGTGGACGTTTCAAATGTGCGGATGCCGCGCTCGCACAAGATGACTTGCTTGTTGCCGCCCGCGAGAATATATTCGGCAGACATGAGCAATTCTTCGATGGTGGCGCTGAGTCCGCGTTTGAGCAAAACACTTTTGCGCGTTTCACCGAGCATACGCAATAGATTGAAATTTTGCATGTTGCGCGCGCCCACTTGGAAAACATCCACATACTTCAACATGAGATCGAGTTGCACCTGCGACATGATCTCGACCACGATGGGCATGCCCGTTTGTTCGCGCGCCTCAGCAAGATATTCGAGTCCCTCTTCGCCGAGTCCTTGAAACGCGTAGGGCGATGTGCGCGGCTTGAAGACTCCGCCGCGCAACGCGTTCGCGCCCGCCTCTCTCACCGCATGGGCTGTTTCCAAAATTTGACTCTTCGACTCCACCGCGCATGGTCCAGCAATAATGACGATGTCATCGCCGCCGACGTGGAAGCCGTCAATCGGGAACACAGAATTTTCAGGATGCACCTGACGCGAGCCAAGTTTGAACGGTTGTGAGATGCGTTTCACGGTTTCGACTCCATCGAGAATTTCAAACGGGTCCAACGACGGGATGTTGACCTCACCCACCGCGGCGACGATGGCAGTTTCAACTCCGTAGGTGATGTGCGGCGTCAACCCGTGCTGTTTGATGACGTTGACGACTCCTTCCAGTTGTTGCGGTGTGTAGTGCGGTTTCATTACGATGATCATTTTCTCTTCTCCTAAATAAGTTCAAGGTTTGCAGGTTTCATGTTTGAAGGTTGGTCAACTTGCAACCTTTATACCTTCAAACTTTCAACTGTCTTATTGTGCCGCAACCAAATCAGGTCTCAACTTCACGGCTTCGCGCAGATATACATGAGTAATTTCATTTTGCGGCACATTCGTATTCCAATGGATCAACACGCGGATCACGCGCGGCAGGCTATTGGGCACAGGGATTTCGCGCGCGCACATCATCGGGACGAGTCCCCAGCCGATCTGACGCGCTCCCTCTGCGGGGAAGGTGGAGGCGAGATCGTCGGTGACGGTAAAGAGCGCGCTGGCGATATCTTCGGGATACATTCCATCGTTAGACTCGAGAATCGCTTCAAGCAATTCCCGCGTCGCTTCGAGAATGAGGTCTGGTTCGTCTGCGGCGACAGTCGTCGCGCCGCGAATTCCGCGTGTGGGCATAAAATGTTCTCCTCGTTTTGTGTAGGGGCGACCCGCCATGATTAATCAAGAACCTTGACGACCTTGTCGGGTCGCCCCTACGTTGAAATAAAAAAGAGCGAGACCGTGTGGTCTCGCTCTTTGCGTGAACAGAGTTACTTCCTGTCTACTTAAGCGCCACCAACGGCAACCGATTAGGAGCCGTAAAATAAAAGTACGCAAACCAGCGGGCAGTCTTAAGCATGTTGGGCAGTATTCTATGCCAATGAAGAGAATGCGTCAAGAGTCGCTTTGGGAGTGTATAAAGACCCAACACACAACAAGGCATGTCACCCTGAGCGTTAGCGAAGGGTCTCTGAGACTATCATAGAGATTCTTCGCCGCAAAGAGCAAGAGCGCGGCTCAGAATGACATGCAAAATAATTCATATCATCTAAGTTGAACATTCCCTGTCCGCCGAAAATAGTGATTTGTTGCCCCTCTCCGTTTATAATCACCAGTTCGAGGAATCCCACCATGCCCTTATCCAACAAAATTGACGAATGGATGAAAGAAGCCGAAGAGCGACCTGACTCTTGAAAGAACAGTTAGATTGCAACTGCCTGATCTTTAATAATTTCCGACCAAAAGGGCATAACTTTTTTAGCTCGAATTTCACTGGGAGTAAAACCCTGCGCTTGAACGGGTTCCAAAATTCTTGCCGAAGCAATGCCCAGCAATTCGAGTCGCTGGCGATGGTTATATTTTTTCCAATCACCAGAAATGACGATCAGATCAATGTCACTGCCTTCGCGGGCAGTTCCAGCGGCTTGTGAACCATAAAGCAAAATACGCGCAGGTCGTATCCCCATCTTTTCGAGTTGCGCGCGATAGCGTCTGACTATTTGCTTAAGTTCGGGTGTTCTCTTAGCCATTTTAGTATCTCTTGGGTCTGACTTAAGTAATCTTTTGCAACCGATTTTGGATATTCTTTCAAGGCACGTTCCAAATCATCAGGATAACGGGTAGGGATACTTGCCGTATTGATTTTACCTATGAAATCCAAATGGGTTTCAGGGAGTTCCAACTCGCATTTCTTGACTAGATAAATCAAATCATGAGTTTTTATGGGCAGAGTTTGGGTTACTTCCGCCACATGAGCTTTGAGCATTTTCTCCAGGGCAAGGTGACACAAAAAGACAACGTACAAATACCGCCCAGTCTTTAGCATATGACGGGCAGTCTCTATATCGTAATCGGTGAGTGCAATCCAGTTTGTGGTGTCTTTGCGCATGTAAAAGGTATTATACCCTGCGCCCCTCTCCGTTTATAATCACCAGTTCGAGGAATCCCAACATGTCGTTATCAACCAAAATTGACGAATGGATGAAAGAAGCCGAAACGCGACCCGAGTCCGCGGTGACGATCGTGCGGCTGATCGCCAGGCGTCTGCGCGAGTTGACGGAGCGGGATGAGGAACTGCTGGCGGAGAACATCGCTTTGCAGAACGGCACGCGCGTGGAGGAATATCAGAAGCGCATCGCCCATCTCGAATATCAACTTGATCTTATCAAGCGGCGGTTCGGCGTGGACGAAGGCACGTTGGTTGAACTTCCCACGCAACCTGTTGAATCATCAACGCTGAACTTGTTGGTCTACAACGCACAAGGACGAATCTTCCGCCTCGAACTCGACTTGGACACAAAAGAACTCGGTCGCATCACGAGCGATATGTCCAACGACCATGAGCCGCCGCGCATCCTCGCCGTCCCATCGAATGAAGAAGCGCTTCTGCTATACACGTCGGGTCGCGTCAGCACATATAAAGTGAGCGACATTCCGCTCATCGAACTCGGTGGCGCGTGGGAATGGAGTCAAGCCGCGTTGCCCGATGAGCCGCGCGCGAGTGAACTACTAGCTTGCATCGCGCCGTTCTCGCGCCTGCCCCTCTCCGATTTCTTTTTGCAGATCAGCCGTCGCGGTTGCGCGAAGAAAACTATGACTTCCATGGCGCAGTCCATTCTCGGCAATCATTACATCGGCAAGGGCGCGATACAAAAATCCGATCAGCCCTTCGATCTCATGCTATCGCGCAAAAAAGATCGCGCGGTCTTCGTCACCTATGAGGGCAAGGTCATCGCCTTCGACGTGGACGATCTCTCGTACGCCACCGAGGAGCGCGTCCGCCTCGCCGCCACCGATTATGTCATCGCGTCGTTCATCACTCACGCGGATGATTCACTGCTCTTCGTCACGCAAACAGGCAAGGTGATTCATCGCGAAAGTAAAAGCATCGAGACCTCCAAATCATCCACAGCAAAAGGACAATCGTTGATTCCTCCCTCGCGGCTCGAGCAGGGAGTCCGTTTTATGGGCGCGGCATCGGTGAAGGATTCGGACGCGGACGCGATCGCGGCGCTGGATGCAACGGGACGACTCCAGATTCTGGGAGCGGATTCCATGACGGGAAGCGGTTCGATCGCAGTTGAGGCTTGGATCCTGTCCATCGGGCTGATTCAAGCTGACGGTGGAGTGAAGCGCAATAGTCTTGCGAAGGTTTAGAACCTTCGCAAGGCTGAACAAGGAGTCATCTTCATGAGTCTCAAAGTCGGCATTGACTTCGGCACATCCAATTCGGGAGTCGCAATCTATGATGGACAACGAGTCCGCGTGTTGCCAGTGGATCCGAAAAATGTTTTGCCTGAAGTCATCAAGACCGTGTTGTACATCACGAAAGATTATCGCGCGCATCTCGGGCAGGAGGCGGTGGAGACGTATTACCGCGATAATGTGAATCGCCAGCGACGGTATGTGAAGCAATGGGCGGGCGAGATCGAATATCGCGGCGCGGATATGTTTTATGTGCGCGATATTTTTGTGTATGTGGATGAGTTGAAGCCTGGGCGTTTGTTGCAATATCTCAAGACCGCGTTGCGTAAGGACAATTACAAAGGCACGCAAATTTTTGAACGCTATTACAGCGTGGGCGATCTGGCGCAGACGTATTTGAGTCTGTTGAAGAAACGCGCCGAAGATGTGTTGGGCGAAACGATTGAGGCTGTGACGTTGGGACGTCCTGTTAAATTTTCCGAGTCGCCTGAACAGGATCACAAAGCGCAAGAGACTCTGCGTCAAGCCGCGCATGAGGCGGGCTTCAAAGAAGTGGACTTTGAACTGGAGCCAATCGCGGCGGCGTTGTATTATGAGCAATCCGTTTCGCAACCGCAGAACGTCGTCATCTTCGACTTCGGCGGCGGCACGCTTGACATCGCCGTGATGCGACTCGGCGACGACAAGAATCGCAAAGTCTATGCCAGCGGCGGCGTGGACATCGCAGGCTCCGACTTCGACCGCGCGATCATCGAGAAGCGCATGTTGTCACATTTTGGATTCGGCAAAGTCAAACATCACCCCGAGATCATGCAGATGATTGACGCCGTCCCCGATTGGATGGCGCTCCCTGAAATGGGCACGCCCATCAACAAAAACATTTTGGACAAAGCCATTCAGGCAAAGGTCGCGCCTGTCCGTTTGAAAGCGTTGGAGCATCTGATCTACAACGACCTGGCATTCACGTTCTACAACCGCATCGAAGCAGGGAAGATCGCTCTATCTAATGAAGGAGCAACGATTATCAGTCTGGAAGACAAAGACATTGCGCTCTGGGAACTGTACACGCGCTCCCAATTTGAATCCGATATTCAGCATTATCTCGTGGATGTGGAAAAAGTTTTGCTCGATACGATTGAGAAATCAGGGCTTGAGATCCGTCAAATTGACGCGGTCGTGAAGACGGGCGGCTCGTCGAATATTCCGCTGTTTACAGGGATGCTGGCGAGGCTCTTTGGGGCAGAGAAGGTGAAAGAGTCAAACGCGTTCAGCAGTGTGGTCGCGGGGCTGGCGATTAAGGCGCATGCAACATCGGTGGTCGAGTAGTCCTGAGCGAAGCGTAGCGGAGACGAAGGACGTATCGAGACCACCACGCCGTAAAGTAATTTTTGTTACAAAAGTTTGTATGTGTACCTGTGGTCTCGATACGGGTCTCGCTATCGCTCGACCCTACTCGACCACCGAGTTTTTTATGTTATGGGTCTATGATAGAATCTTCCCAACGCAAAGGAGTTTGACATGAAACCTGGCGATTATGTTGGCTTATACATTGACGACAAGTTGATCTACACAGGCGTCTTGAAAGACATAGGCAAGATGGAAAGCGGGCGGACGATCTATCAAGTGTTACTGGTGAAGAATATCTTTCAGCGCAATTACCCCGAAATCCACTTTTCAGATCAAGCAGATGTAAGACCTGTGACTCTTGAATCGCTCCGCGAAGAGATCAAACGTCTCAAAATCAACCTTCAAAAAAACATTGAAAAAATGGAGCCTGAACATGTCTCAGAACTCGTCGGACTCAAAGAATGGGATTCAATCGTCGGCTGAATACTACGAACTGCTGGAACTGTACAGCGATGCGGCAGATCGCATCAACTCTGGCGGCACAGGGATGGGATACAGCGGCATCCACTATTTGGTCATGCACAAGTTGAAGCAATATGGCAGGTTTGCCAACGGGCGGGAAGACTCAATCAGAGTTCTCAAACAATTACTCAAAGAATATGAGCAGGAAAACAATATCAACAAGGATCAATCAGATGAGGATTACTTGAGCAAGTTTGACGATGTTGAATAGCTCTTTGTAGCCTCAACACCGCAGGGCTAAAGCCGCTTGCTCAGTACAACAAAGTCCTTCGGACTGATGAGCAAGTCGGCTTTTAGCCGACTTTCACAAATTGAGGCAGGGCTTCAGCCCGCTGAATCACAACAAAGCCTCTCGAAAACCCCTCGCAAACTCCCTCGCCGCCTCGGCAGGCTTTTCACTCCCTCCAATCGTCTTCACGCACGCCGTTCCAACAATAACTCCATCCGCCATCTTCCCAACTTCTTGCGCTTGCTCGGGCGTGCTGATTCCAAACCCCACACACACAGGCGCGGACGTATGCTGACGCACG
>CASGHD010000091.1 GCA_949319575.1 uncultured Anaerolineales bacterium
CGCGTACGCCCCGGCGTTGAAGACACCATTCACAGTGGCATCCTTGATCGCCTTGCTTCTGGAACCTGCATCCATTTCTTTCCCATGCTTTGCTTGATATTCCTGATTCGCCTCATAGATCGCCGCGCCGTTGGCGTCCCAAATCTTTTGCAATTCCTTGCGTTGTTTGGCAAGTTCCTTCTCTTGGCGCGTCATTGGCGGTTCTTCATTTTGACTGGCTCGATGCGGCGCGTGTTTGTGTGAGGCAACCTCCGCTTGACGCCGCGCTTCGTTTTCTTTGCGTTTGCGTCTTTCATCAAGCGCGTAAGCCATGGTTGCGCCGAGCATGGCTGCGGCGGTCGCGCCCCAGAGAATATTGGATGGGGTTGTGCTGGATGCAGACGATGCGCCAGAGGCAAGACTCAACGATTGCATGGCTGTCGGTTGGTTTCCAATCTCTGACCCTCCAAAGCTTGCACTGGGCGAAGTCGAAAGATCAGGGTTGGGATTTGTTGGTAACGGGGATGAATCTTTGGAATCAAACAAGTCAGCAGGCGGAGTAGGAACTTCTCCAGATGATTTATTCGGTTGAATCAAGCTGAATGAAGCAAATGGTTGGGGGACAATGACTCTTCCCAGCGCAATACGCTCATTGCCTGCAAAATCGCTTACCTTGACCCACACCAGATATTCGCCAGCAGGAGTGACAGTTCCGTCTTTGAACTTCCCGTTCCACACGATCTCGCCTTTGAACTTGTTTCCTGAAATAATTTCATCCCACGCGACTTTGGCAAACTTCTCATCTTCGTCTTCGATGACGATCCGCAATGCAGACAAGCCGCTACCATCATCCTGCACTTTGTAGGTGATGACATCGTTTACTTCCCACTGAGCAGGCAGATCAACGGCGGGAGCAATTGTGTCTACATAAAACTCTTGCACGGAGGTTTCTGTTTCGTTCCCTGCCTTGTCCGTCGCTTTGAACTGAACCGTGTGATAGCCATCCGAATAAGTAATTGGGGATCGGTAATTGACGTATACGCCGCTGTCTATTGAGGCTTCCAGCGTGCCGATACCTGAGGTCGCATCGTTTGCAGTTGCTGTGACTTGCATGCTCGAACTATACCACCCATTGTTACCTGCTGTTCCATTCACCGATACATCAATCATTGGGGTAGTTGTATCTACAGAAATAGTCGTTGAAGAATTGGAGATATTCCCTGCGTTGTCTTCTGCCTGCACATCAACATTGTAGACCCCTTCATTCAATGTCGCGGAGGATTGCCATATTCCATTGTTCACAGAGAGCAATATGTTTGATAAACCCGATGTGGAATCAGAACCAGCGGCAGAAACAGTGGTCAGGGAGACGAACCAGCCGTTCGTCCCGTTTGAACCGCTGAGGTCGAGTCCAACGGATGGTGAAACAGTATCCACTTTGGCGGAGGCGGTTCCCATCGTCGAACTGTCGCCATAAGAAGATAACGCCCAAAAAGAAAAATCGTTACTGCCCTCGTTCAAAGGAACACTGCAACTGCTTCCTGAACAGGCGAAGACTTGTCCATTGAGCGAACCTTCGATAGCAAGGATGGTGTAGCCCGATAATGGTTCGCTTCCATTCAAAGATAGTTCGGGAGCGGTGACACACCAGCCGTTATTCAACGTGCAGTTTTGCAGGGAACTGCTGATGATCGCGGGAGGCAGATTGACTGTCGTTTCCACGATCTCCGACTTTGTGCCGAGTGTGTACCAATAGGTCGCGTCGCCGCAGGCATTGCCCGGCTTACGCTTCCATTCACAAACGATGCAATCGTCTGCTTTATTTCCCTTTTTATCGAGGCAATATGGAATCGTATTGTTGTCGCGAGCCCATACGCCATAATCATACGTGTCCTCATAACTTTCAGTAGTGGTACGGTCAGGACCGAGGTAGTCCGCTAATACGGGTGTTGCAAGTCCTAATACGAGGAAGGCGCTAAAAAGAAACAAGAGCGTCTTGCGTTTAATATAGATAAGATCAGATTTGCCTTGCATGTTCTTTCCTGTTGATACATCAAGATTGCCTCAAATGAAGCGGCAGGATTGTACGGGCAAATCAGGATTCCACCATTTTCAGGCTTGTTAGGTTGCAAAGATGAAAGGTAATACGGCTGGACTATCTCGGCGACTGATAACTGATATTCTGTGTAATCAATAGGATCCATAATCTGATACAATCCCGCCTCGTTTTTTGGAATGGTGAGAATTCTTAGCCACAGAACGCACAGAGTTCTCTGAGAGAAATCTCAAAATCTTTCCCGAAGGACATCGGGACGATGTGTGATCTCTGTGGCTACATAACCATTTCCAGTTTGGAGGCGCTACCCGAATGGAACTTGAACATAGTTATATCAACACCAACGGGATCCGCTTGCACGTTGTTCAGGCGGGACCGAAAAGCGGAATCCCTGTCATTCTCTTGCACGGCTTTCCCGAATTTTGGTATGGGTGGAGGAAACAAATCCCTGCGTTGGTGAATGCGGGATGCTGAAAAGATTCTTTGCCTGCGATATAATTAACGTATGGCTATCAATCCCTCCCTGCCAAAGAGTGTGCGCTCCTACTTCTGGGACTATCCCTCTGCAAAACTCTCGCTCAAAACAGACCGCGACCTGATCATCCGCCGCCTGCTCACAAGCGGCTCATGGGATAGTATCCGATGGCTGAGAAGACATATCAGCGATGGCGATCTTCGCGCGTGGTTAATCGCGCACCGCGGACGCGGGTTGAGTCCGCGGCAATTACGGTTTTGGGGTTTGATGTTGGATATTCCCACAAGACGAGTCAATGGCTGGGTTAAAGTTTCACGCAACAACCCTTGGGGGCAGAGATGAAGTTCCATTTGGACGGGTTGGGGAAAAATCAGATTTCAGTTCTTAAGCAAACAGGGTCAACCCTGCGGAAGAATGGATATTATCTCGCAGGCGGCACGGCGCTGGCGATCCACTTTGGTCACCGTCTGTCAGTGGATTTGGATTGGTTCACTTCAAATGATATGGGGGATGCGTTAACCTTGGCGCAGAAACTCCGCAAAGCTGGCGTTGATTTCAAAACAGACCAGACCGCGTCTGGAACGCTGCACGGCTCCATTGCAAAGGTGCGTGTGTCCTTTTTGGAATTTCACTATCCGTTGCTCAAACCGCTTCTCCATTGGGAGGAAATGGATTGCTCTTTGGCTTCGCTCGAGGACCTCGCCTGCATGAAACTGTCCGCCATCGCGCAACGAGGCGCACGCAAGGACTTTTGCGATATATTGGTTTTAGGTTTGGAGAAGTTTAGCCTGAAAGAAATGCTTAGCATGTATCAAAAAAAGTTCAAAGTGCGAGATGTCGGCCATGTTCTATACGGACTGGTATATTTCGATGACGCTGAAAACGAACGCATGCCCAAGATGTTATGGGATGTGAGATGGGCGGAAGTGAAAAAAATAATTCAAGGCTGGGTAAAGCAAATCAAAACAGGATAATTTAACAACCTGTTCGAAAGTTTTGCTTTTTCCCCACGCTTTCCCTACGAAACCCACGCAATAACCTAAACGCTCACTGAGAATTTAAGTTCACCCCCCATTCTTTGGTACAATCTCGCCTCGTTTTAGAAAAAGCTTGGACGCTGAAAAACGCTGAGACCGCTGATTCAAAAAAGAAAAAATCTGCGGCTTCAGCGCGCATCAGCGTCCAAAGATTGAGGCGTTACCTGAATGGAACTTGAACACAGTTACATCAACACCAATGGCATCCGCTTGCGCGTTGTGCAGGCGGGACCGAAAAGCGGAATCCCTGTCATTCTCTTGCATGGCTTTCCTGAATTTTGGTATGGGTGGAGGAAACAGATTCCCGCGCTCGTGAATGCGGGATGCCGCGTCATCGTCCCTGACCAGCGCGGCTACAACCTGAGCGACAAACCGAAAGATAAAAAAGATTACGACGTTTTCACGCTCGTGGATGATGTGCTGGGCTTGATCAAAGCGTTGGATTATGAAAAGGTCAATCTCGTAGGACACGACTGGGGAGCGGTCATCGCGTGGACGCTGGCTGTTACTCACCCTGAGAAATTACACAAGCTGACGGTGATGAACGTGCCGCATCCCGCCGTGATGCAAAAATTTCTGCGCCGCGATTTCGAGCAGATGCGTCGTTCGTGGTACGTGGGATTCTTTCAACTCCCGTGGCTGCCCGAAAAAATATTCACCGCCAATAATTTCCGCAGGCTGGCGCGCGCCGTGCAAGGTTCCGCGAAAAAGAATTCGTATACCGACGCGGATATGGAGAAATACAAAGAGGCGTGGTCACAGCCCGATGCGCTCACATCCATGTTGAATTGGTATCGCGCCATCGTGCAACACCCACCGCAACTGCCTGAGGATGTGCGCGTCAAAGTCCGCACGCTGATGATGTGGGGCATGAAAGACTTCGCGCTTAGTCATCGCATGGCGCGCCCCAGCATGGATTACTGCGACGAAGGCAATCTGATCCTCTTCCCCGAAGCGACTCACTGGGTACACCTCGACGCGGCGGATGAGGTCAATCACTATCTGATTGACTTTCTGCTGGATTCGATCACAAAACGGGCGATTAAATAAGATACCCGCTGATTACCTTACGCAAGGATTTTTGGACGCAGAAAAACGCTGATTTCGCTGATTCAAAAAGACGCTTCGCGGTCTGCGTTTTCAGCGTGAATCAGCGTCCCGATTTTGAAAGTGTAAGATAATCAAAGATACCCATGTCATTCTGAGTGGCGCAAAGCGCCACGAAGAATCTCTACCGTGCCGATCAAGACTCTTTGGTCGCGACGACTACACTCCTCAAGACATCACATTTGATAATCAAACTTCTCTACCGCGCAAATGTCGTTGCGAGGAGGGGCTTTGCTCTTCCCGACGAAGCAATCTCCTCTTGGAGGGATTTTTCTGTTGAAAATGAGATTGCTTCGCCGCCAAAAACCAAGTGTCTCGACAAGCTCGACAACCAATCGGCGGCTCGCAACGACATAATTTGGCGCGATGTACGGTAGTAAAAATCAAACAAAAAACGGCGACCCAACAGGTCGCCGTTTTGCAATTCAATACTAATTACGGGCTTGGCGGCAGATCCACACAGTTGCCGCTTTCGAGTCCGTTCAGCGAATGATTCGAATTTGCCACGCGGGCGCACATCTGAGTCGCCGCGGCGGGCTTGTCCGAGACCCGATACCCGCTAAAAGGGCGCGGGCCGCCATAGAGAATCCACGGACCCGAACCCGGTGACCCGGCGTTTTGTAGCGAGACGGTGTTGAAGAAAAAGTGAATGTGCATGCCGGGCAACTGTTCGGTAAACTCAAAGGTCTCGTATTCAACAACGTAGCGGTTGTTTGAATCGATCGTGATCGAGTTGATGCGCGCGTAGGGTCCCGGCGGGATAACGGCAGTCGGAGGCGCGGCGGGAGTATCGGTCACGCTTAAGGTGGGGGACTCGACGATCACGAGCGGGGCTTCGGTGGCGAGTTCCTGTGTGTTCGTCGGGATGACCGGCGGCTCCGTCGCATTTCCTCCGCCGAGGAATTGGTTGAAGAGGAAAAATCCGCCGATTGCAAGACAGACAAACACAATGACCACGCCGGCGAGGATCGGCACGAGCGAGCGCGATCTTGGTTTGGGTGTCGGCTGGCTGGGCGCGGTGTACGGGGTCTGTTGCGGCGCGCTTTCGACCATCGTGCCGCGTATCGGTTGTTGCATCGGACTACTTTCGACCACCGTCCCGCGCGGCGCGCTGACCGGCTCAACGCTCGTCGCCCTTTTGCTTTTCGCCATGGTTGGGGCGTCTTCGACCATCGTCGAATGGGACGAAGGGACAGGTCCAGTCGCGCGCCCCGCCAGCACATTGCGGAGCGCCGCCGCCATTTGCGCGGCAGTCTGGTAACGGTCGGCGGGGTCTTTTTCCAGCGCCTTATTGACCACATTCACCAATGCTTCGGGGATTTCAGGATTCAACTTTTGCGGGTTGGGCACCGGGTCGTTGATGTGCATCATCATCAACGTCATCGCCGAATCGGCGTCGAAGGGCGGCTTGCCGCTGAGCATTTCGAACAACGTCACACCGAGCGAGTAAATATCCGAGCGGCGGTCTGGCTGTTCGCCTTTGATCTGCTCCGGCGACATGTACATTGCCGTGCCCACAACCGCGCCGGTGGCGGTGTGCCGCGTGCCGCCGACGATCTTGGCAATGCCGAAATCCATGAGGATGGCTTGACCGCTGGTGGTGAGCATCAGGTTTGCGGGCTTGATGTCGCGGTGGATCATGCCGCGCTGGTGGGCGTAGTCTACGGCGTCGCAGATGTTTGCCATGTATTCCATGGCTTTGGACACCGATAATTTTCTGCCCTGATCGTTGAGGCGCTTGAGATGGTCTTGGATGGTTTCGCCCGGCACGAACTCAAGCACCATGTAATACAGGTCGAGTTCTTCGTCCTTGTTAAAATCGTGCACGAGGATGATGCCGTGGTGACGCAACTGCGCCACAGACGAAGCTTCCTCCTCGAACCGTCTTACAAAATCCGGGTTATCAGAAAGATGCGAGTGGATGACCTTGATGGCGACCACGCGCTTCAGGTTCGGATCGGTGGCTTTATACACCGCCGACATGCCGCCCTGACCAAGCATTTCCTCGATGACGTAACGCTTGCCAATGGTTTTACCGATCAGTGATGACTTTGCCATTTCGTTCTCTCCGGAATAAAGATTCCTTTATGTGAAAAAAGTCCGCGTGGGAAGCGTTCATGATAACACAAATCATTTATGAGATTTGCCTTCGCTTCCCCTCCCCAGTGACGGCTGGTCCGCGTGCCGCACACTGCGCTGACGCGTACGTGCCAGGGAAGTTCACTTTGCGCTTACAGATTAAACTTTATCGACAATAAGCCGAACGAACCATTTTGGACGCTGATGAACGCAGAAAACGCAGATTTTTTCTTTTGTCATAACCCCATGCCATCCCTTTGGGATTTCTGGTATGAGATCAATTGCTGGTCCTCGCACCGCGAGGTTCACTTTGCGCTTCTGCCTTGCATTAGTCGATCAAATACAGCCAGCCGTTGTTGAACTGGCATTGCGTTTTGCGCCCCGATTCGCTCAACGCCACCATGGCAATAAATCCCTTATCGAAAATTTTATCCGAGGTGTTGAAGGCGTTTAAACGCTGGGCATACTGTGAGTTCATCTCACTCACCACGTTGTCATATTCTGCCTTGTTTTGTTTGTAGGCTTGCATTGCCTGGGCGTTGTTCGCGTCGGCGGGGCGTTCCGGTTCCGGCGGCAGGATGGGGAGTTTGGGCGGCTGGGTCGGGTCCACTTCGCCGATCAGGATGTCGTTGGTGTAGATGGAAAAAGTATTGCCGCGCCCAACCACGGTCAGGCGGTTGGTGGCGAGGTTTTCCCAGCTGAAACTTTTATCGGTATAGCGGGCATAGATGTCGCGGTAGTTCACCACCTCGCCGTTCGACATGGTGACGAACACCACGTGCCCGCTCGCCACGCGCGACATGATGACCATGTATTGGTTGAGCGCCAGGCTGTTGCCGTCTGAGCGCAGAACGAACCCGCATCCGGCGATACTGCCGACAATATCCCAAGTGATATCCATGGAGACAACGAAGTCTGTGGCGACTGTGCCGATAAAGTAGTTGATGTATTCGAATTGTCGGAACCCGGACGCGTCGAGCGTGACGGGAGGATGCGCCCAGCCCAGGCGCCCCTCCGCCGGGTCGACGCCGTACTTGCTCAACTCTGCCAGGCGCGGCGCGAATGCCTCGGCGGTGGCGGTTAACTCGGCAGGCTTCGATTGGCTGATGGCTTGCGCCCGCGCTGTTTCCACGGCGGCGTTCGCGTTCACATTGGCAAGCGCGGCGGCGGTGGCGGTTTCGAGGATCTGCGTGTTGAGCGCTTGCACGGTGGCATCTGCTCCGGTGGTGGAACCAGACCCGCAGGCGAGAGAAGCGGTCAGCATCGCCAGCAGGACGACGATGATGGGCGTTCGATTTGTTTGCATGACGTTACACCACGTCCTTCCGCTTTTGCAGGTAGAGAATGGCGACGAACAGGATCAGGCAGATGGCGCCCTGAATGACCCAGGTCTTGCCGATCTTGGCGTAGTAGGTGGCTGTATCCTGCTTGTTCACGTACATGAACGGGAAGTTGGTGTAGAAATTTCGCACCACGCCTTCGGCTGGCGCGACAGCCACTTGTAATTCGGCGCGCCTGGTTTCGTAGGCGACGCGGTCGCGCTGGTATTGTTCCACCTGGAGTTTATACGCCTCCACTTGGATCTCATAGTCTTGTAGCTTGGCGAAGAACTCTGCCATGGCGATGTTGTCGGATTGATTCTCCGGCTGGATCGGTTGCTCGGGTTCCGGCGGGAGCGGCGCCGGTTCGACCGGCAGCGGCTCATCGATGGCGGGGATGCGGAACCTGCCCAAGCCCGGGTGATTACAGGATGACTCGTGGAGCATGTTCACACCCATGCACCGGCATCCCTGCGGCTGGTCGCCGATGGGTTTGAGTTTGTCTTCGAGGGTTAACGCGTTTTGCGCGGCGGGGTCGAGTTTCCAGCACAGGTCTGCCGCCACGTCCGAACCGGAGCCGGTGATGCTCATTAGCGCTTCGAACGCCCAGCGGGTGGAGGTGGGCGCGCTTATGAATTCTGGCACGGGGATGAGCGCGCCGCCCAGCACGATCTGCGGAAGCATGAGGATGATCACCATTAGCGGCGCGGAACTGGCGTTCGGCGCGAGGGCGGAGGCGAATAAGCCGAGCATCATGCCGGCGAGGGTGGCGAGGGTCATCGTGATGTAGATCTGCGCGAATTCCAGCGCGCCGCCGGGCATCGAGAACGCGAGGTAATGAACGATGGTGTACGCCGCCGCCTGATAGAACGCGAGCAGCGCCGCCACCCAAACTTTGGACATGACATACGGCAGGATCTTCAGGTTGACGAGGCGTTCGCGTTTGTAGATATCCGCTTCCTTGACGATCTCGCGCATTTGCGAAATGCCTCCTACCATCACGCCGTAGATGGTCATGAGGAAGAGCGTGATCATGACGCGGGCGATATCTCCATCGGCGAAGGCGAAGGGATTGCGTCCCATCACGGCGGCGAGCACCACGTCGAGCAGGCTCACGAGCGGGGCGGTGGCGAGCATGAGACCGAGGGCGAATTTGTCGCGTGTGAGGATCTTGATGTTGCGCGCCGAAAGCACGAAGAATTGTTTGAGTGAGGAGACTTTCTTCGCCGAGGCTCCCGCTTTTGGCTGGGTTTTTTGCGGAGTTTGTTGAACCGTCGGCTCGCCTTTGGGCGAGAGTTTCCCGGCAAGCGGTTTGACGACATAATCCTGATATGCCCGGCTTTCGCGGTAACGCTGCGCCCATTCCGGCGCTTTGCCTTTGGTTTGATCGTCGAGGATGGCGTAGATCTCATCGAACTCGATCTTGCCGGCGCGGCGTTCGCGTTCGGAGCGATGTTGGTCGAAGTATGCCAGCGCTTCATCCGGCGGACCGAACCACGCGAGGAAGCCTCCGCGCGCGAGGAAGATGACTTTGTCGGCGAGCATCACATTTTTCGTGGCGTGTGTGATGAGGATGATCGTGCGCCCCTGATCGGCGAGGCGGCGCATGAGTTGCATGAGCGCGGTTTCGGTGCCGGGGTCGAGACCGGAGGTAGGCTCGTCGAGGAAGAAAAGGCCGGGTTTGGTGAGCAACTCGACCCCGATGGAGACGCGTTTTTGTTGTCCGCCGCTGAGTCCGCTGATCTGCACATCCTTGCGATGGGTGAGATCTAAATCGGCAAGCACTTCCATCACGCGCTTGTGGCGTTCCTCCGCGGAGGTGTCCGCCGGCATACGCAACTGCGCGGCGTAGTCCAGCGCCTGATAGATCGTCAACTCCATGTGGATGATGTCTTTTTGCGGGACGAAGCCGATCTCGTTGCGGATCGAATCGAAGTGGGTGTAAATGTCAATGTCGTTGACGTAGACTTTCGACGGCGGCGTCGCGGGGCGATAGCCAGCCACCGCGTCTACGAACGTGGATTTGCCTCCGCCGCTCTGCCCGACGACGACGATGAACTCGCGCGGCTTGAACGCGACCGAAATATTTTGCAGGATGTTGAGGTCTTTGCGCACCCATTTGTTGAGTCCGACCACGTCCACGCGCAAGCCGTTGCTGTCGTCGAAATGAGCGAGTTGATCTGTGCCAAGCACGAAACGATATTGTCCGATTCGCACCGTGTCGTTCGGCTTCAGCCACGATGAGCCGTCCACTTTCACGTCGTTGACGAAGATGCCGTTGGAACTGCGCAAGTCTTCGACTCGATAGCGTTGACCCACGCGCTGGACCTGCGCATGGAAGCGCGAGACGTTCGGCGAGGGAAGCGTCACGTCGTTGCTCGGGTCGCGCCCGATCGTGATGAGATTCTTTTCTCCGAACTCGATTTCGCGTTCCACTTGCGCGGCGGCTTCTGCTGGCGCGTCGTAGGCGAGCGTGACCATCACGCCGGGATCTTGTCCTCCGATTCGCAACAGGTCGCCGTGACGCAAGACGCGTGAGGCTTCGAGCGCGCGTCCCTCGAAGAAGACCGGGTTTCTCGCGTCTGGCAGAGTCGTTAGTTTGTATCCGCCGCCGCTGGCTTGTTCGATGCGCGCATGATGACCCGAAACGATGGGCGAAGCGATGACAACATCGTTATCATCGAGCCTGCCGATGGAATAGCTTGTTCGTGAAAGCGAATAATTCTTTGGGTTTTCCCCGGCGATGGTGACGATCAATTGCCGCGCACCGGCTTTGACCGGGATACTCGGCGCGTCGCCGATGGTGGTCTGCATCACATGCGAAGGAACAGACGGAACCGGCGTCGCCGGGCGCACGGCGGTTTTATCAGGCTCTTGCGCCTCCATACCGGGCGCGGAAAAATTCAACGTGATCGCCTGTCCCAGCCGAATCTGATCGCCGTGATTCAACGCGCGCCGTCCGATCAGCCGGTCGCCGTTGACGAAAGTGCCGTTTGCGCTGCCGAGGTCTTCGATGATGTAGCCGTTGTTTTCCATCATCAGCCGCGCATGGCGGCGCGAAACTGCCGGCGTGGGGATGACGATATCCACGCCGTCGTCGCGTCCGAGGACGAGTTCGGAGCGGATCAATTCGAATTCTTTCGGGGGAGCGCTGCTTTGCGTGTTGACGAGCGTCAACTTGAATTTTCCAGAGGAGGTCACGGGTCTGTTCCTTTGATAAACTTCCGTTTTTTGTTAGCCCGCAGTTGCGCTACGGGATGCAGTTCGACAGACAGCCAGTTCCAAAAATAAAAAAGATCCCAATTCCCACCTTGTTTATGATATTTGAAAAGATTATACGTTTGCAAAAGGGGCATGTCAAGCAAACCTTTGGCGGAATGGCGGCGCGGGCTTTTATGATATAACTCGGACACTCAGGTCTTATTCGATGCAGTCGTTATTTCAGAATCAACCCGTTCCCGGCACGCTTCTTGACCTTCTGCGATTGCGGGCGAATCTGCAACCCGACTTTCTCGCCTATCGTTATTTGCAGGACGATGGAATAGAAGGCGACTCGCTCACCTACGTCGAACTCGATCGCCGCGCGCGCGGCATCGGCGCGTGGCTCGAAACTCACGGCGCGCGCGGCGAACGCGTGTTATTGCTTTACCCCGCAGGCTTGGATTACATCGCCGCATTCTTCGGGTGTTTGTACGCCGGCGCGGTGGCGGTGCCAGCCTACCCTCCGCGTTTGAACCGTCCCGTCCCGCGCATCCAAGCCATCGTCGCGGACTCGCAGGCGAAGTTCGCGTTAACCACGTCCGCTATCTTTCACAACATCGAACAGCGCTTCGAGCAATCGCCCGAACTGAAGGCATTAAGCTGGCTGAACACGGAACAGGTCTCCCCGGAGTCCGAAGCGGAATGGCGCGATCCGCATATCACTGCGGACACGCTCGCCTTCCTCCAATACACATCGGGTTCCACGAGTCAACCGAAGGGCGTCATGCTCACGCATGGCAATCTGATGCACAACCTGAAAGCGATCCAGTATGGCTTTCAAATTGACGGAAATGATTCGGGCGCGTTCTGGCTTCCCAGTTATCACGACATGGGTCTCATCGGCGGCATTCTCGAGCCGATATACATCGGCTTGCCATCCACATTGATGTCGCCGGTCTCGTTTTTGCAGCGACCGCATCGCTGGCTCGAGGCGATCAGCAAATACAAGGTGACGACCAGCGGCGCGCCGAATTTTGCTTACGATCTTTGTGTTGACAAGATCACGCCCGAACAACTCGAAACATTGGATTTAAGCGCGTGGAAACTCGCCTTTTGCGGAGCCGAACCGATTCGCCCTGAGACTCTCGAACGCTTCGCGCGGACCTTCGAGCCGGTCGGCTTTCGTGTGACTTCTTTCTACCCCTGCTTCGGCATGGCGGAGAGTTCGCTCATCGTTTCGGGAGGCGACGGTCCCTCCGCGCCGCGCACATTGACGATCGATCGCAAAGCCTTGGAACGCGATCAAGTTGTTATTGCTTCTCCCGACGATACGAATTCTTTGACGATGGTCAACTGCGGCAAATCCATCGTTGACCAAAAAATCGTCATCGTCAATCCATTCACGTTGAATCAATGCGCCGAAAACGAAGTGGGCGAGATTTGGGTAATGGGTCCCAGCGTGGCGCGGGGATATTGGGGACTCGCAGAGGAAACGCGCAACACTTTCGGCGCGTTCGTTGCCGATACTAATGAAGGTCCCTTCATGCGGTCGGGCGATCTCGGCTTTTTGCAAAAGGATGAACTCTTCATCACGGGTCGTTTGAAAGACCTCATCATCGTTCATGGCAGCAATCATTATCCGCAGGATATTGAACTCACTGTGGAAGCAAGTCACTCTGCATTGCAGTCAAGTTCAGGCGCGGCTTTTTCGATCAATGAAAATGGCAAAGAACAACTCATCATCGTCCAAGAAGTGACTCGCGCAGGTCGTCAAGCGGATGTGAACGAAGTCGCCTCCGCGATTCGTCAGGCGGTTGCTGAGAAACACGATCTGCAAGTCTTCGCCATCGCGCTCGTCAAACCGATGAGCATCCCCAAAACCTCCAGCGGAAAAATCCAACGCCGCGCGACGAAAGCGGCTTTTATAGAAGGCGAACTTGATGTGGTGGGTGAGTGGCGCGCGAAGCCCTCATCCCCAGCCCTTCCCCCAAAGGGGGAAGGGAGCCAGAATCCCCCTCTCCTTGCGGGCGCCGCGCTGAGCGTGTCGAAGCGAGAGGGGCTAGGGGTGAGGGAGAGTCGCGGTTCTTCGCTTATTGACTCTAAACAAACATCATCAGCAGAAATCCAATCCTTCCTCCTCACGCGCATCGCCTCCATGCTCGAAATGGACGCGTCCGCGATTGATCCGCGCCAGCCGTTCACTTACTACGGACTCGGCTCGGTGCAAGCGGTGAGTCTCAGCGGCGATCTCGAAGTTTTCCTCAACCGCAAACTTGCTCCCACGCTGGCATGGGATTATCCGACGATTGAAGCATTGGCGAATTTTCTTGCGAACGATTCACAGCCTGCGAAAATTTCAATGCAGACTCCTCAACCAACATTTAATAACATCAACGAGCCGATAGCAATTATCGGGTTGAGTTGCCGCTTCCCGCAAGCGGACAGTCCGCAGGCGTTTTGGGACCTGCTCCGCAACGGCGTAGACGCGATCACCGAAGTGCCGTCTGACCGCTGGGATGTGGATGAGTTCCACGCAGACGAACCAGCCGCAGGGAAAATCACGACGCGTTTCGGCGCGTTCCTCGATCACGTGGATTTGTTCGATCCCGCCTTCTTTGGGATTTCCCCTCGTGAAGCCGCGCGCATGGA
>CASGHD010000092.1 GCA_949319575.1 uncultured Anaerolineales bacterium
TCCGTATCTCGATATGATTTTCCCTTCGATGATTGACCCCGATATGGCGCCGCCTGGTCAGCATGTGCTTTCGTGTTTTGTGCAATATGCGCCGTATGATTTGGAGGGCGGCTGGAATGATGAAAAAAGAAATGAGTTGGGTGAAGCCGTGATTTCAACCATCGAGCGCTATGCGCCGAACATTCGCAAATGTATCGTGGGCATGCAAGTGATTTCGCCGAAAGATATCGAAGCCATCGCGGGCATCACTGGCGGAAATATTTTTCACGGCGAGTTGTTGTTGCATCAAATTTTTTTCCTACGCCCCACGCCGCAATGGGCAGATTTCCGCACGCCGCTCAAAGGATATTATTTCGGTGCGGCAGGCGCGCATCCAGGCGGCGGTGTGATGGGCGCGGCGGGGATGTTGGCGGCGAAGGAGATTCTTAAAGATGGTAAGTGGTAATTGGAGATTGGAGATTGGAGAATTAGAGAAGTGGAGAATTGGACGGTGGTCAAGTAGCCGCGCTTGGTTGTCGAGTTTATCGAGACACTTGTTCCTTGCGGCGTCTCAAGACCACGCTTCATTCTTAACTGGAAGTTGATTCTGTTGAATGGGGTTTGATCTTCCCTTTGACATTACCAAACACAAGAATTGAAATCAAAATGAATTTTCGCTCAGTTCTCTTGAACATTCTTTTTAGAGGCACCTTGATTGCAGGAGGTGGGCTTTTAGGATTGGCCGTCGGGATATTTTTCTATGATTTCTTCCTGCCTCCTTGGAAGACATTAGAAATTCAGTCGACTCATACAGATGGTGTTGACATTCTTTTCGTTGATTATCACAGCACCGAAGATGACCCTACTGATGATATTTTATATATTCAGACACAATCGGGAAATATATATTCTGTTTTTCATAATGAATGGTTGCCCATTCCATCACTGCCAAGCGGGAATGTCATTTCAGAAATCAAAAAACGAGATGGATATGCAGACTCCCCAATAGTGGTAATCACCACTCAAAATAAGGTCTTTCAACTTATTAATAACAAGTGGGAAATGTTGGAAGATCATAAAGAACCTTTTTGGGGCAGAGAACCTAAACAGTGTTCGGATTGGCGAAAACGATTATCTTTCAGGAAAATAATAGATAGCAGTGGCGTCAGTTTTGCTCATGCGCTTGCCGACTCAACGAAATGTTATGTTCTCTTTGATAATGGAGACTTGGAAGTTTGGACTCGAACACAAGACGCGTTTACCTTAATGGGTACGCTAGGGGTAAGTGCGCTAACAGGAATCATTGCGGTAGGCACTATTGGCTTTAGGATGAAACGCTCAAAACAAGACTTGGATAAATCAAGGAATCTTTCATGACAACTAATCACTACAACACCATCATCATCGGCGCGGGGCAGAGAATCGCGGGGCTACCCTAAAGGGCACACGTAAAGCCCACTGCTCAGCGCATGGAAGCCCTTCGGGCTGGCACAACGAGTCGGCTTTAGCCAACTTCCACGAACTGAGGCAGGGCTTCAGCCCGACACGACAAAAATAAAGCCTCCGTTTTCACAGAGGCTTGGTAATTGATTATGAAACCGTCTCGACTCGTATTTCCTTCAATATCGCCGAGACCTCTTCTTCCGATTGAATATGTTGCTTGAGAACTTGTGCAGTTTTCTCCAGCACACGGTTTGCAGAGAGTTTCGCCAAATCCTGTCTCATGGATTGCCCGATATACACCTTGAGTAGGGCTTCCACAGACATATCCCTCCCTACGGCGATTTTTTCGAGCGACGCCAAGGTGTCCGCAGGAATGTGAATCGTAACGGGTTTGCTGTCCCTTGAACGGAGTTTCAGGTCAAAGCCTTCTTCGGTTTTTAGTGGTTGTTCAGTTTGCTTTTTCATAAACGATCCTTTCAGGACGAGTCGCGGGACGGGCAGAGATAATTCGAGTTCGGTCGCCGCGATCTGTGTACACAGCTAGTAAAAGACGCTGTGAGAAAGTATACCCGATAATGAAATCACGCACTTCGCTTTTGTCCACCGACGCATCGCCTGTCTGGTAAAAGGGATCAAAGAAAACTTCGGCGGCTTCTTCGAAGGTCACGCCATGTTTTTGAATGTTGGTTTGCGCCTTGTTCTCGTCCCATTCAAAGAGAACGCCTTGCAGTTGATAGGTCACATCCATGCTCTTATCTCATTCCAGATTTTTCGCATCCACCTGCTCACAGCCCTGTTCAATGGTTTCTCGCATGACTTTCACATCATCCATTGGAATTGTCCCTGCAAAGCGAAGCAGTTGCGCGCCCGCAACACCCTGCGGCGCGGAGACTGCCAATGCGCGCGTAAACTCCAGCATCCGCCACTGTAGTTCCTGCGGCAGAGATTTCAATTGTTCAATCACTTTTTCCACAACAGAAATATCCATTTTGACCTCCTGCCAGTCACGGCTGACATTCGTTCAATTCACGAGTAAATTATAATCCGAATAAGGAATCATTTATGACACAAACTCATTACGACACCATCATCATCGGCGCGGGACATAACGGCTTAGTCGCTGCCGCGTATCTTGCCAAACAGGGTAAAAAAGTTTTAGTCTTTGAACGCCGTTCCATCGTCGGTGGTTCGGTTGTGACCGAATCCTTTGGCGAAAATTTCACGGTTGATTCTGTGCAAACAGGCGGGGCTCTCCGTCCCGACATTATCCAGGATTTGAAACTCGCTTCATTCGGACTTCAACTTGACTCTGCTCCCCAACCTTTTATTTCCCTTCTGCCCGATTCCAATTCTCTAATTCTCGATTCCGATCCAACGAAAGCGGCAGAATCCATTAAACAATTCTCCGAGAGGGACGCCTCTCGCTGGAATGAATTCGTCCGCTTTATGGATAAAGCCGCCAGCATTTTAGATGCGGCGTACGCCACTATCATGCCGCGCTTGCCAAAGAATTTGAATCTCCGCGATGGTTATGGATTACTGGAATTAGGTCTCGAACTGCGCCTGGCTGGCAAAAAAGACATGCTTAACTTTATTCGAGCATTGCCCATGTCTGCACAGGAGTTGGTGGAAGAATATTTCGAGTCAGAAATTGTCCGAGCCGCGATTATCTCGGTAGCGATTCACGGCTCCACGCTTGGACCCATGTCCGCTGGGACGGGATATACGTTAATTCATAATTGGTTAAATCGCGGCGGATTAGCAAATGTCAATGTTGGGAAAGCAAGTGAAATTACAAACGCTTTGGCAAACGCAGTTAAATCTTTTGGTGGAGAAATTAGAACTGAAGCAGAAGTAATAAGCATCGGCATAGAAAATCAAGTGGCAAAAAGTGTAATTTTGGCAAATGGTGAGGAAATTTCTGCGGACCTGATTCTTTCATCCGCAGACCCGAAACATACTTTACTGAAACTCGTCGGCGCGCAAGATTTACCTCCTGAATTTGTCTGGCACACACAATCTATCAAAATGCGTGGTTCAGTAGCGAAGATTCATTTACAAACGAATGGAAATCATGGAATTCCAGAAGGCACATTGACAGTTGCACCATCCGTCAAATACCTTGAACGCGCTTATGACGCGGCGAAATACGGCGAAATTTCTAAAAAACCCTATCTTGAAGTCACAACATCGGGGAATGTGGTTTCGATCCATTTTCAATTCGCTCCATACAAATTGAAAAATAGCGAGTGGAAAGTAGAAAGTGGAAAGGTTGAAAAAATTGCGATAGAGACACTGAACGAATACTTCCCCAATCTCAATTCTCTAATCTCTAATTCTCATGTCATCACGCCTCTTGATTTAGAATCCACCTACGGTCTCACCGAAGGCGACATCAATCACGGACAACTCATGCTCGATCAATTTTTATTCATGCGCCCCATCCCCAGCTGGTCAAATCACAAAACGCCGATTGATAATTTATATTTATGCGGAAGCGGAGTCCATGGAGGAGGTGGGGTCAGCGGGGTGAGTGGAAGAAATGTAGTTAAAGTATTGAAATAGAATCAAAACATCCGAAGCCGCAAAGACTTCGGATGTTTTATATTTCGTGGGGCGGATTGGTAGTCCGCCTTATTTTGCTACAGTCAATACAAACTCTAGCGAAGTGACTGTCACATTTAACGTGACAGTCACTTTTTTACAGTCAACACAACGCCATTCTGCGAGGGATCGTAGATCAACAACCCATCATCGGTTTGATTCGACGAGATGCCAGCCTTGTCCACGCGTGCAATGACTTCATCATACGCCTGTTGATTTGGCAGGTCAATCGTGAAATGGCGCAGACCCACCGCATCGGGCGGCGGAGGCGGGGCGCCGCGTCCTTGCCAGGTGTTGAGTCCGAGGTGGTGATGATATCCGCCCGCGGAAACGAATCCCATTTGGAAAGGTTTCGCAACGCCCGTGATATCGAAGCCGATGACGCCGTGATAAAAGTCCACCGCTTCATCCACATCGCGCACGTGCAAATGGACGTGACCGATTCGCGCGTCGGGCGGGATGGGCGCGTCGAGTTTATCGCCCTCATTCAAGTTTTCGAACAGCGCGTCCACATCCAGCGCCTCGCGCCCGTCGCTCCATGAGCCGTCCTTGCGATACGTCTCGAACTTGCCTTCTTTGAACGTCCATGAGCCGTCTTCGGGCGATTCGCAATATAACTCGATGCCGTTGTGTTCAAGGTCATCGAGATATGTCGTCTTTGTCATAATGTGATCGGTCGGCGAGTTGGGATATTTCAACGCGAACAGGCGACCGACGGCGATCGCCAACTCGCGGCGATTCGGAAACAGATACGCGACGTGATACAACCCCGTCACGCCGCGATATTTCTTCACGTTAGATTCTTCGGTGAGCAAGAGCAGATCCTTGCCGCCCGCGCCGAGTCCTGCTTTGTTTCCGTCGCGCCAGTGCAGTTTGAATCCCATCGCCTTTTGATAGAACTCGAGTTGGTTGTCGAGATTCGCCACCGTGAGCGAAATATGCCCCATTTGCGTTTTGGGATTGATGGAAAATTCTGATTTTGTTTCGTTTAGTGTTTGGGTCATTTCTTCTCTTTATAACATAGGCGGGCAACATTGACACGGTCAATTAGACGACATCAACATTACCCGCTTTTCGTACGGTTTAATCGCTTTAGAAACCTATTTCTTCCTTGACGATAATCATCGTGATTCGGCTCGGGCGGATTTCCTTGTTGATGATCAATACTTTATTGACGGCGGTGCTGGCTTTATACAGTTCCTGCATATGTTGTTCTTCAAGAGGCAGAACGTGTTCCTGGATGCGGCGAAATCCCTCATTCAAATCCTTCACAATTTTTTGAGAGCCTACAATCCAGATGACTCGGCCTGCGCCAGAAGCATAAGGTCCAAGTTGACTGCCCGTATTGGATACGATCAGGACGTGACCATCTTCCGTCACCGCCTGAACACTGCCCGCGGCATAATCGGGCGCGCTGACCATTTTGCGGATTTCACGACCTTGAGTCTCGCGATTCATGGCAAACATCTTCGGACGCAGTGCATCAAAACGCCCCGATCCATCAATCTCGTTTGTAATGCCCAGTGTTTCGAGCGTTACAGAAGAACCGAGAAACACCTCCGCTCCTTCGGGAACCAGTTCAAAGAACAGGCGTTTTGCATCAGCCGTGTTTTCAGCAACCAACGTTTTGATGCCATTGACTTCGAGCGCCTTTGCAGTCCGCTCGATTTGCTGGTCAGTTGCCAGTTCGACAAATTCTTCAATGGGGGTGATTGTAATATCTTTCGTTAACATGAAAATCCTTTATTATGAAAAAATCGGCCAGCGACCAAAGGCAACAAATGCCGCCAACGCGAGCAGAACTACATTGACGGGAATCACATTGTATTCCTTCTTCGGCAGGTGCTCTGTGAAGATCGCCAGCAATTGGATAATGATCAAACCAATTGCGGCGAGAACCGTCAGCCTGGGCAAAATGCCCGTTGCCAGCGGCAGAATCAGCCCCAGGGCGCCGAGCAATTCCGAGGTCCCAACGAAGCGGACGAATCCGTCTGAGCGATTCTTTGCCCAGGGCAGTTGTTCCTTAGCTTTGGCAGTCTGGAATGTTTTCATCACACCTGCCATCAAAAACATGGCGGCTAACAATCCTTGTGCAATCCATAATGCGATATTCATCTTGACTTCTCCTTGAGTTTTGTGATAAGATACAGTTGTGTTCTAAACAACAGATGTTGTGTAGTTTACCAATCTTCCCATGAAAGTCAACCAACAAAGATTTTGATTTGTTGGATAAACAACACTGGAGCGAAAATGTTGTCTACTTTGCAGGATGAAAAACAAGACCCCCGCGTCAAACGGACCCGAAGCCTGATCCTGAACGCCTTTATGGAAATCCTCCCCGAAAAAGGATTCCAGTCCGTCTCGGTGCAGGATATTACCGAAAAGGCGGGCATCAACCGCGCCACGTTTTATGCACATTTCCCCGATAAATACGCCCTGCTCGATCACAGCATCAGCCAGATGTTTCGGCAGGAGATCGAAAAGCGAATGCTGGATGCCTGCCACTACAGCGATGAAAATTTGAAAACGTTGATCGTTACGGTTTGCGAGTTCGTTTCAAATGCCAACTCACATTGCAAACCGTCGAGCCTGCAATTTGAGTCGCTTGTGGAGGCACAAGTGAAAAATCAATTGCAGGGATTGTTACAAGTGTGGCTCGAACAGGATGATTCAGACGTGGACGCCAAAACTGCCGCCACCGCCGCAAGTTGGGCAATTTATGGACTGGTCTTGCAATGGAGTCATGATAAGAACAAAAAGAAACCCTCCGCAGAGAAATTTGCAGATCAGGTTCTTCCGCTGATTGCTGTCAATTTGAGGTTGGCACAACCTGCATGAAACTCCTAAACATCCGAAGGCTAGTGAGCCTTCGGATGTTTTCTTTGATGATAAAATCCGCTTCATGCCCAAGCCAGTCATTTTTTCGATAGACGATGATACCTCCGTTTTGAATTCCATCGAACGTGACTTGCGCTCGCAGTACGGGCAGGACTATCGCATCCTCCCCATCAACTCGGGCAAAGCGGCACTCGATTATTTGAAGAAAATGGAACAGCGCAATGAGACCGTCGCGCTGTTTTTGGTTGACCAGCGTATGCCCGAAATGAGCGGCGTTGAATTTCTCGCGGAAGCGATGAAGACCTATCCACAAGCGAAACGCGTTCTGCTCACCGCCTACGCCGACACCCAAGCCGCGATTGACTCGATCAACGAAGTGCGGCTCGATTACTATTTGATGAAGCCGTGGCATCCGCCGCACGAGAAACTCTACCCGATTTTGGATGAACTGCTTGAAGATTGGAAGGCGCACATCCGATTGCCGTATGAGGGTATTCGAGTGGCGGGAACATTGTGGTCGCTTTCGAGCCATCAAGTAAAAGATTTTCTCACGCGACATCAAATCCCGTATCAATGGCTGGATATCGAAAAAGATTCCAACGCGCAGAAATTGGTCGAGGGCGTTTCGGCTGAAACAAAACTTCCCGTCATCTTTTTTCCCGATGGGAAAACATTGGTCGAGCCTGATCTAAAAGAACTCGCCGACAAAGTCGGTTTACAAACACAAGCAGGGCTTCCGTTTTACGATATCATCATCATCGGTAGTGGACCTGCGGGTCTCGCCGCGGCGGTGTATGCGGGTTCAGAGGGATACAAATGTTTGGTGATCGAGAAAGCCGCGCCAGGCGGGCAGGCAGGCTCAAGCCCAAGAATCGAAAATTATCTCGGCTTTCCAACGGGAATTTCTGGCGACGACCTCACGCGCCGTGCGGTCACGCAGGCGAAAAAGTTCGGGGTGGAGATTCTGTCGGCGCAGGAGGCAAGCCAAATCGTCGTGAATGAGGCGTATCGAATCGTCCAGTTAAAAGATGGGGCTGAGATATCCTGTCATGCGGTGTTGATCGCGACGGGCGCATCGTTCCACACGTTGAAGATGCCAGGCGCGGACGCGCTCACAGGCGCGGGAATTTATTACGGCGCGGCATACACCGAGGCGATGAATTACAAAGACGGCGACGTGTTCGTTGTGGGCGGCGCGAACTCGGCGGCGCAGGGCGCGATCTATTTGAGTCAATTCGCGCGCAAGGTCACGGTGTTGGTGCGCGGGCACGAACCCACCGCGTCGAAACATCTCGTGGACGCGATGCAAAGCAACGCGAAGATCGAAATTCTCACCGACACCGATCTGCTTGAAGTGAGGGGAAGCGCCGCGCTCGAAGGGATCGTCATCAAAAATACAAAGAGTGATGAAATAAAAACATTCGACGCTTCGGCATTATTTGTTTTTATCGGCGTGCGTCCGCAAAGCCAGCTAGTCGCGGATTTGGTGATACGCAGTGAAAAAGGATATGTGTTCACAGGACCCGATTTGATGAAAGATAAAAACCCGCCTCCAAACTGGACCCTCGAACGGGATCCGTTTCTTTTGGAGACTTCCACCCCCGGCATCTTCGCGGCAGGCGATGTGCGGTATGGAACGAGTCACCGCGTCGCCTCTGCGGTTGGAGAGGGCGCGATCGCGTACGCGTTGATGAAGGAGTATTTGAAGTCGTTGTAGACAGGTAAACAAGGAAACAAGTAAACACGGTGGTTGAGCGCAAGCAGTCGAAACCACTAGTAACCTGCAAACAATTGCTTTCTTGAAACTGGTAGTCTCGATACGCTCCTCACTTCGTTTGTCGCTACTCGACCACCGATGTATAAATGAAATGAACCTCCAAGACCTCCGCAAGTCACCTCTCTTTCAAGGCTTGTCCGACTCCGAGTTGCAACAACTCATGGATAATGCCAAGCCTGTCTCTTTACGCGCGGGTGAGTTTCTGATGAAGCAAGGCGACACGGGCGATGCGGCGTTCGTGGTCGTGAAGGGCGAGTTTGAAGTCACAAAACAATCGGGGCAATCGGTGATCAAAATTGACGTGCGGAATCCAGGCGATGTGCTGGGCGAGATGGCGTTGCTCTCGCGCTCGCCGCGTTCTGCCTCGGTGGTTGCAATAACAGATTGCGAAACACTTTGTATCTCACCCGAAGCCTTTGAAAATCTTTTATCCACGAGTTCGACGGCGGCATTGGCGGTTTTGCATTGGGTAATGAACCGTCTCAGCCAAAATGACTCCTTGCTCCACCAACAGGAACGGATGGCGGCGTTGGGAACGTTGAGCGCGGGACTGGCGCACGAGTTGAATAATCCCGCCGCGGCGGCGCAGAGGAGCGCGGCTGAGTTGCAGAAGACGGTCGTCAAGTGGCAGGCATTGACTCACGAGATCGAATCGGTCGCGTTCAAAGAGAATCAAACGGACTGGTTGAATCAATTCATGCAGGAGGCGACGCGGCGGTTCGAGTCGCGCGTCAAGCTGGAGGCGTTGGAAAAGATCGACTTGGTGGATCAGCTCCAATCGTGGTTGGAAGCGGGCGGGATCGAGTCCGCGTGGGAGGTTGCGCCCGCGATGGTCAACTGTGGGTGGACGATCGAGTCGCTGAAAGAGTTGAAGGCATCCGCAGTTTTCAAATTATCCGTTCAATGGCTTGGCGCAAGCTGTTTGATGATGGAGTTGCTTTCGGAAGTGCAATTGACCGCCGCGCGGGTTTCGGGGATCGTGCGCGCAATGAAGTCGTACACCTATCTCGATCTGGCGCCGTTACTCGAAGTGGACGTGCATGAGGGACTCGAAAACACGCTGGTCATCATGCAACATAAACTGAAACAAGGCGTGATGGTGAAGCGCGAGTATGCGCCGAACCTGCCGCGCATCGAAGCCTACGCGAGCGAATTGAATCAAGTGTGGACGAATATCATTGACAATGCTGTGGATGCGATGAATGGAGACGGCGTGATCGTTTTGCGCACATACGTTGAAGACCATCATGTTGTCGTTGAGATCATCGATAATGGTCCAGGCATTCCTGAGAATATCTTGATGCGAATCTACGAGCCATTCTTTACGACCAAACCGCCAGGGAGCGGAACAGGACTCGGCTTGCACATTTCACATGACATCATCGCGAATCACCATCACGGACAGTTGCTGGTGATGTCGAAGCCAGGCGAGACGGTGTTCAAAGCGGTGTTGCCGATTAAGATTTCATAGATACCTCGTTGGTCGAGTAGCCCGAGGCGACAGCCGAGGGCGTATCGAGACCAACAGGTACGCATATAAACTCTTATAACGAGAATTGCTTTACGGCGCGGTGGTCTCGGTTTCGACAAGCTCAACCCAGCGGATACGTCCTTCGTCTCCGCTCCGCTTCGCTCAGGACTACTCGACCACCGAAGCATGAATGAATAAAAAAGGAGAAAACATGAACAGCGAAAAAGAAATGAAAGAAATCCTTTTATTGGCGAAGACGATTGCGGCGGTGGGATTATCATCGAATCCCGCCAAAGAAAGTTTCGGCATTGTGCAATATTTAAAAGATCAAGGATACAGAATCATTCCTGTCAATCCTGCCGCAACAGTGATCATGGGCGAAAAAGCGTATCCCGATTTATCCTCCATCCCCGAATCGGTGGATGTAGTGCAAGTTTTCCGCAAGCCTGAGGATGTTCCACCTGTTGTGGACGAAGCCATCAAGATCCGCGCGAAGGTGGTGTGGATGCAGGAGGGAATCGTCAACGAGGAAGCCGCGCAAAGGGCGCGTGACGCGGGATTAACGGTTGTGATGGACGCGTGTATGCGCTCCGCGCATCGCAAATTTCTTGGGGCAAAGCCGCTCGGCTTGTAGAAGCGGGCGCTGCGATTGGGGTAGAATTACTCCGATGAATCTCAATAAGCAAGAGCTATTCTGGATACTTCCGACTGCCCTCGTTTCGGGGGCAGTTTTGTCGTGGCTACAGGGCGCCGGTTGGCTGTCTGGCTGGCTCGGTTTCTCCTTCCTCTTTCTTCTTTCGTTGATATTGCTTGTCTCCTCTATGAAATGGGCGGGAGGCGGTAGAACTTTGGCTTGGGTTGTCGCGCTTGCGTTCGCGCTCCGTTTGGCGGGCGGTGTTGCCGCCTATACATTGCTTCCTGTGTATGGCTACCCTGATTCGAAAGATGGTCAAGCCGGCTACACCTACACCGACGCGCACAAACGAGATGAACAAGCATGGAAACTGGCGAGCTCAGACAAACCCATCCTCGGCGCGTTCAGCGGGGAATATTCGTCCGATCAATACGGCGGACTGCTGGCGTTGAGCGCGTTGACTTATCGTTATCTCTCACCTGACGCGCAACGTCCATTGATGTTGGTGTTGCTCGCGGCGTTCGTTGCGGCATTGGGGATTCCATTTTTTTGGAAAGCGGCGAATCAAGTCTTTGGCGAAAAAGTCGCGTGGGCGTCCGCGTGGATTTTCGCGCTGTACCCCGAATCCATTTTGTTGGGCGGGTCTGCGATGCGCGAGCCGTATTTGATGACGTTGTCCGCGCTTGCGTTTTGGGGATTTGTGGAGTGGCGTAATGTTGTAGGGGCGGGGTCCCCCCGCCCTATTTCCGCAATCATCTCTTTGAGTTTGAGTCTCCTCGGCATATTGCTCCTCTCACCTGCGGTTGCAGTCTTCACCTTGATCCTCTTCGCAGGCTGGATGTTCTTCTCACGCGAACGCGCAAACATTTCGTGGAAGTCAATCGTGCTCTTCGCCATCGTATTCCTGATCGGATTGTTTGCGCTTTCATCGTCGTTGAATCGAAAGGGTGTATTCGATAAAACCTCACCGATGTACGTTTTGAACGATTGGATTCAACTTTCGGTCAAGTGGAATGTGTATCAAATCGAGCGCGAATCAGGATGGATTCAAAAACTCTTCGATGAAATGCCCGAAGGTGTGCGGCTTCCCTTTGTGGCGACGTATGGGATTCTTCAACCCGTCCTCCCCGCCGCGCTGGTCGTGCCAACGCTTCCAATTTGGAAGATCATCTATGTGTTGCGCGCGTTGGGGTGGTACGCGCTGCTGCCACTGTTGATTCTGTCGTTCGTAACTGGATCAAGCCCCCACGTCGGAGCGAAGCGCGCTGATGACCGAAGGGAGAGTCGAAGCATCTTCGTCTGGCTTGCGCTTCTCGCGTGGACCTGGATCCTGCTCGCGGCTCTGCGAGGTGGCGGCGACCAGTGGGACAATCCGCGATATCGCGCGATCATGTTCATGTGGCAGGCGCTCGTCGCGGGGGTTGTGTGGGTGTGGTGGCGCGAGACGAAAAGTATCTGGTTCACCTGTGTTGTTTTGTGTGACGTTGTGTTTATTTTGATCTTCGGGCAATGGTACGCGAGCCGATATTTTTATGTGGGCGGACAGTTGCCGTTCGCGGTGATGATCGCGTTGATCGTTGGTTTGTGGGGGACGATCCTGGGCGGCGGTTTGTGGCTGGACAAAATGCGCAAACAACCCCGCGCAATGTAGGTTATAATTCAGTCACTGAATTTTGGATTAGGAGATTCAATGCCAACCGCTCTCATCACAGGCATCACAGGTCAAGACGGGTCGTATCTCGCGGAGTTATTGCTTGCTAAAGGCTATCGCGTCATCGGCGTGGCGCGCCGCTCTAGTACGATGACCTCTGAACGCATCAATCATTTATTGGACGACATCACCGTTGTGCAAGGCGATTTGCACGACCAAGGCTCCCTGCTTTCATTCCTCGAAGAATATAAACCCACCGAAGTCTATAACCTTGCCGCGCAATCGTTCGTGCCGACCTCATGGAATCAACCCGCGCTGACGGGCGAGATCACGGCGCTTGGCGTCACGCGCATGTTGGAGGCGATCCGCTTCATCAACCCGAAGATTCGTTTTTATCAGGCATCCTCGAGTGAGATGTATGGCAAAGTGCTCGAAGTGCCGCAAAGTGAAGAGACGCCATTCTATCCGCGCAGTCCGTATGGCGTGGCGAAAGTATACGGGCATTGGATCACGGTCAACTATCGCGAGTCGTTCAATATGTTTGCCGTTTCGGGAATTTTGTTCAATCATGAGAGTCCGCGCCGCGGGTTGGAATTCGTCACGCGCAAAATTGCCGACGGGGTCGCGCGCATCAAACTCGGACTGGCGAAGGAACTCCGCCTCGGCAACCTTGAGTCGCAACGCGACTGGGGCTTCGCGGGCGATTATGTCGAAGCGATGTGGCGTATGTTGCAACTGGATGAACCCGATAACTTTGTCATCGGCATGGGCGAGACTCATTCGGTGCGCGAGTTTTGCGAGATCGCCTTCGATCATGCGGGTTTGGATTACAAGGAATTCGTCGTGCAAGATGAACGCTTCTACCGCCCCGCCGAAGTGGACTTGCTCATCTCCGATCCATCCAAAGCGCGTTCTGTGCTGGGATGGGAACCCTCGGTCAGTTTCAAGGAACTGGTCACGATGATGGTGGACGCGGACCTCGCGCGTTTGAACGGCAAATAGCCTTTGCCATAAAAGTCTCCTCCGTAATAAAATCGGGACGCTGACCGCGAAGCGCGCAGAAAAACGCGGATTTTTCTCTTTGAATCAGCGTGAGTCAGCGTTTATCTGCGTCCAACATAGATTTTTGATTTATTTTTTGCTACCGTACATCGCGCCAAATTATGTCGTTGCGAGCCGCCGCTTGGTTGTCGAGCTTATCGAGACACTTGGTTTTCGGCGGCGAAGCAATCTCCTTTTCAATGGAAACACCCCTAAAAACAGGAGATTGCTTCGTCGGGAAGAGCAAGCCCCCTCCTCGCAACGACATTTGTACGGTAGAGAAATTTATTTACGGATAAAGCTTAATGAAGTCCAAAAGAAAAATTCCGCTCATCGAGATCATCACAATATTGGGGGCGTTTCTCTATGTGGCGCGATCCTTATACTTCGCTCACTCCTCCCTCTCCATCGGCGACGAAGGCGCGTATCTTTTCAAGGGACTTGTTTTCGCCCGCGGCGAGTTTGCTCCCTTTGAAGATTATGGTTATTGGACCAACAAAGCGCCGCTCGCCTTTTTAATTCCTGGCGAGATTCAATATCGGTTCGGCGCAGGCCTGCGCGAGGCGCGTTACTTTGCGCTGGCGGTCAGTTTTTTCATGCTGGCAGGCGTGTGGATTCTGACGAATCGCTTGGGCGGAAAAAATTGGGCGGCGATTGCGATGTGGGTCTTTGCGCTTTCCGACGCGAACACGTCAATTTATAGCCAGGCATTATCGCAGGGACTGGTCGCGTGTATGCTCACGTGGGTCTTCGTTTGCGCGCTTGGCGAAAAACGTCCGTTGTGGCAGTTGATCGTTGCCTCATTGCTCTCTGTCGTCATTGTGATGACACGGCAGAACATGATCGTTTTCCTTCCCCTGCTTGTGCTTTACACTTTTTGGCAACACGGAAAGAAAGCGGGGATATGGTCGCTGGCTTCGAGCGCGGCTCTGTTCATCCTCTTTCATGCACTCTATTGGCCCAACATCATGCAATTATGGTCGCTGTGGCTGCCCGAATCGTTGACTCCCTTCCTGAACTATTCCCGCCCGTTTGCAGTGTTCGGATACGATACATTTGAAATTGGAAACCTAAGCCGCATCCAATCTGTCGCCATCGGAATTCAACATCATTTCTTCATCTTATGCGGATTCGCGGGCGCGTTGATTCTTTTCCCGTCAAAATCAAAATGGAAGAGTCAAAGCCAATTCAAGACCGCGATATTTTTAGGTTTGTCATTTATTTCCCTGTTCGCCTTGCACACGTGGGCGTCGTTGTTCAATCAGTTTTGTATCCAGTGTTTTTCGCCGTATCAAATGTTTTACAGCGTTGCGGGATTGCTGTTCATCGTGAGCGTTCTTTCCAACCGCGTCAGCGATTCAAAAATCCGCCGCGCGCTTCTCGTCGTTGTGTTGTTGCTGTTCGCGGCAGGCTTAGGTTCTTATTATTTTCAACGCACAGGCGAATGGTCGCTCGCGGCGATTCAATTTCCGCGCGTGAACGATGAAGGTCAATTCACATTTGCATCGCTGGGCGAAGTTCTCACGTATATTTTCAATTTGCCCCTCGATGTTCAAAAACGGATCGGCACGGCTTTCACAGGCGTGTTAGTCGGAATCCTGCTTTTGACCGTCTCTTGGATTATTCACCGATTCGCTCTGATAAAAAACTGGATGGGACAAAACGCTTCTCTCGCGACCCTCAACCTGTTTCTCCTCGTCGGCGTGATCCTCCCTCCTGCGGCAAACGCGGGGATGTATGCCACGCCATGCTCAACAAATTTTCTAACGTATTATGAGCAAGCGGGACATGCCCTCGCAGACGCGATTCCCCCAGATAGTTTGGTCTACTGGAAAGGAAGCGGCAGGCACATTGCCATGCTGCTGTACATGGATGATGTTCGCTTCTTCCCTCCGCAGATCACGGCGGGAGCGGGCTACGTCCGCGCAGGCGACCCTGAACGCTTGCTCCGCTTCGGCTTGTTCACCGACGAAATGGATTTGCAGTGGCGCGAATCGGCTGATTACTTTATTATTTGGAAGGGCTATCCAAACACTACTCTGGATGATTTTCAAAACGACCCGCGCTACGAACCCGTCCCGTTCGATATGGAAAACCTCAACCAATGCGAAGATGTGTTGTACCTGTTTAGGAAACGATGATGAATCTCTCCCTTGTGATCCCCGTCTACAATGAAGCGGCAAGCCTGCCCTTGTTGTACGACGCGATTGAAAAAGCGTTGAAGCCTCTCAAACAAAAATGGGAGGTCATCTTCGTGGACGACGGAAGCCGCGATAATAGTCTCGACGTGTTGAGGTCGCTCGCCGCGAAGAATCCGAATCATGTTTGCGTGCTGGTCTTCCGCCGCAACTTCGGGCAGACCGCCGCCATCTCAGCGGGGATTGACCACGCGCAAGGCGAAACCATCGTTTTGATGGATGCCGATCTGCAAAACGATCCCGCAGATATTCCTCGCTTGTTGGCAAAATTAGACGAGGGTTACGACCTCGTCAGCGGCTGGCGCAAAGACCGCAAAGATAACCGCCTCACGCGCACTATCCCATCCAACATCGCCAACGGACTCATCTCAACCGTGACGGGCGTGCATCTGCACGATTTTGGATGCACCCTCAAAGCCTATCGCCGCGAGGTGTTAGGCGGATTCCGTTTGTACGGCGAAATGCACCGCTTCATCCCCGTCTTCGCGCATTCCGTCGGCGCGCGCATCACCGAGATACCCGTCAGCCATCACCCGCGCCAATTCGGCAAAGCAAATTACGGCTTGGATCGAACCGCGAAGGTCATCCTCGATTTATTCACGGTGAAATTCCTGCTCGAATATTCGCACAAACCCATCCGCTTGTTCGGCGGCACGGGCGTAGGTCTCATGCTGTTGGGCATGGTGGACTTGTTTTATGTTTTTATTCGCCGCACTTTCTTTGGCGTGCCTGCCTCCACATCACCGTTATTGTTGATCGGCGTGATGTTGTTTATTTTAGGTTTTCAATCCATCCTGATGGGTCTGATCGCCGAACTGCTCGCGCGCACGTATCATGAATCGCAAGCCAAGACCACGTACACGCTCCGAGAGATCATTCAAGGGAAAAAGAAGAAAAAATGATCGGCTGGTTTTCCAAAAACAAAAAACTGCTTCTGCGTTTGTTCGGAACCGCGCTGGCGGTGGCGCTAAGCGTTTTGCTGGTCGAGCGCGAAGGCTGGAGCGAGATTACAAGTTCGTTGAAGCAAATTTCATTGCCTGTGTTTGCGTTGGCATTGCTTTCATTATTGATCTCGCGGCTGTTCGTTATTTTGCGCTGGCATGTCCTGCTCCGTTCGGGCGGCGTTGTCATTCCGTTTTCACGCACGGCTCAGTTAACTCTCACAGGTTTGTTCGCTTCCAATTATTTGCCGACCACCATCGGCGGCGACGTGGTTCGTTTGGGCGGCGCGATGCGACTCGGCTATGATCGCGCGGTCTGCCTCGCCTCCATCGCCGCGGATCGAGTCATCGGCATGGCGGGCATGTTCTGCGCCGTGCCGTTTGGACTCATCCCTGCATGGAGCACGCTACACGCGGGGACTCTGCAACTCAGCGCCATGCCTCCACTCGTTGCAAAAATCACCGACTTCATCCGCCGCACGCTTCATTCATTTTCCATCTGGCTCAAACAACCCGCCGCATTAATTTCATCCCTTCTCTACACATGGGGCAACATGGTTTTTATCTTTGCCTCGTTATACATTCTCATCGAAGGCTTGGGCGAACACGTTTCATTTTCACTCGTCGCGGGCATTTGGAGTCTTGCCTACTTCGTCACCCTCATCCCAATTTCGATCAACGGCTACGGCGTGCAGGAACTCTCGCTCACGTTTTTGTTCTCGCATGTCGCAGGGCTTACTCCCGCTATCAGCCTCACCGTTGCCGTGTTGATTCGCATCGTTTTTCTTTTAGCAAGTTTGCCCGGCGCGGCGTTTCTCCCCTCCGTGTTATCCGCCATGTCTGACCCCAACGCCAACTCATCCAAAGGGTCATCGTAACCATGCGCATCCTCGTTTTGAATCACGAATTCCCTCCAATCGGCGGCGGCGGCGGGCGCGCGGCGGAAAGTATTTGCCAGACCCTTGCAAAGCGTGGGCATGATATTAAAGTTTTAACTTCCCATTTCAAAGATTTGCCGCGCGAAGAACAACGCGATGGATATCACATCATTCGGATTCCCACACTGCGGACTCAACCCTTCCGCGCGAGCTTTCTCTCGATGGTCATCTACGTTCTCTCCGGACTGTGGGCTGGGCTCCGCCTCGTCCGCCTTTTCCACCCCGACGTGATCCACGTCCACTTTGCAGTGCCTGCCGGCGCGCTCGCGTGGATGCTTTGCAAATTCACGCGCGTCCCCTATGTGTTGACCGCCCACCTCGGTGATGTGCCAGGCGGCGTCCCCGAAAAAACGGGCGATTGGTTCCGCTGGATATTCCCTATCACTCGCTGGATCTGGCGCGACGCGCGCGCGAGAGTCGCCGTCAGCGAATACACGCGGGCTCTTGCCCTCAAACACTACAACGAAGAAGTCCTCGTCATCCCCAACGGCGTGGAAGTTGATTCGGCAAAGCCTTCACCAATACGAGTTAACAACCCTCCCGTGATCGTTTTCGCCGGTCGCTTCATGGAACAGAAATCTCCGTTGCAGGTGATTCGAACTCTGCATGAAATCAAAACCATTCCGTGGACGTGTGTAATGATCGGCGACGGACCGTTGATGCCCGATGTGAAAAAATCCATAACAGAGTTGGGCATGGAAGATCGTTTTGTGTTGACGGGCTGGATCACCCCCGAAGAAGTGATGAATTGGTTTGGCAAAAGCGACATCCTCTTCATGCCCTCGCTTTCCGAGGGATTGCCCGTCGTTGGCGTGCAGGCATTGGCAAAAGGACTCGCCATCCTCGCCAGCCGCGTCGGCGGGTTCGTTGACCTCGTGGATGAAAATCAAAACGGATTCTTGATTGAGTTGGGAAACAACGAGGGATTCAAAACAAAGTTACAAGAATTGCTCAAAAACCCCAGCCGCCTGTTATCATTGCGCCAAGCCAGTTTGAAAAAGGCAAACTCGTTCGAGATCGCCCAGATTGCTGAACGGTACGAAAAGATATTTGAAGAGATCGTTAGGGTCTATAAATAATTAACTTCCCACGATGTCGTTGCGAGCCGCTGCTCTTGGTTTTTGGCGGCGAAGCAATCTCCATGATAGCGAGGGGATTGCTTCGGGCGACCCCGAAAACCATCGGGGCAGGCGAGCAAGAGCGCCCTCGCAACAACATGGCTGGCGAGCGGATATTGGATTAATTTGGAAAAGCGACTGAAGGCGCCCCTACGAGAACGTTCCATTGAAAGGACAACAATGACCGGGAAACAAACATTACTCCTCACAGGCGGCAACGGATTTATCGGCGCGAACCTCGCGCGCTTGCTGATGAAAAGTGGAAGATACCGCGTCGTCAACCTTGATGCGTTGACCTACGCCGCCAATCCGCTTTCGCTGGCTGACTTGGATACAAACGCTGATTACGTTTTCGTGAAGGGGAACATCACTGACCGCGAACTTGTTGCGTCGCTTTTCAAACAATATCAACCTGTGGGCATTCTCCATCTCGCCGCCGAATCGCACGTAGACCGTTCCATCGTCCACGCGGAGGATTTCCTGCAAACGAACGTCATCGGCACATTTATCCTGCTCGAAGCCGCGCGCGTCTATTGGAACAACTTGACCGGTGAAGCAAAAGAATCCTTCCGTTTTCTGCATGTTTCAACCGATGAGGTCTTCGGCTCGCTCGGCGCGGATGGTTACTTCACCGAGGAGACTCCCTACGCGCCGAATTCACCTTACTCCGCCTCCAAAGCGTCGAGCGATCATTTTGTGCGCGCCTTCCATCACACCTACGGATTGCCGACAGTCATTACGAATTGCTCGAACAATTATGGGCCGTATCAATTCCCTGAGAAGATGATTCCGCTGATGATCCTCAACGCGATTTCGGGCAAGCCGCTTCCGGTCTACGGCGATGGCTCGAACGTGCGCGATTGGTTGTATGTGGAAGATCATTGCAAAGCGATTCAACTCGTGTTTGAAAAAGGCGTGCCGGGTGAAGTGTATGTGGTGGGTGGAAGCAACGAGCAGAAGAACCTCAACCTCGTGAATCAAATTTGCAGTATTCTCGATGAGGTCGCGCCGCCGGAGGAAGTCAACCAACTCCGCGAGCAGGGATTGAAGAGTTACAAAGAGCTGATCCGCTTTGTGACCGACCGCCCGGGGCATGACCGCCGCTATGCAATCGATTCGGGGAAGATTCAGCGTCAGTTGGGGTGGCAGGCTGAGGTCCGGTTTGAAGCGGGTCTTCGTCAGACGATCGAGTGGTATTTGCAAAATCCAGAGTGGGTGGATCAAGTGAGCGGCGGCGCGTACGGCGAGTGGATCAAGAAAAATTACGCGTGGCGCGCCGAGAAGGAGTCCAAATGAAGGGAATCATTTTAGCGGGAGGCAAAGGCACGCGGCTTTATCCGCTGACGATTGCCATGAGCAAACAGTTGTTGCCGGTGTACGACAAGCCGATGGTGTATTATCCGCTTTCGATGTTGATGCTGGCGGGGATACGCGAGGTGTTGATCATCAGCGCGCCGGACGCGTTGCCCGCGTTTCGTGAATTATTGAAGGACGGCTCGCAGTGGGGAATGAAATTTGAATACGAGGAACAAGCCGAACCGCGCGGCCTTGCAGACGCGTTTCTGGTCGGGCGCGAATTCATCGGCGACAGCCCGGTGTGTTTGATTTTGGGCGACAATATATTTTACGGTGAGGGAATGATCTCGCTCTTGCAAAAATGCGCGTCGTTGACGGAGGGCGCGTTCATCTTTGGCTATCGTGTGACCGACCCGCAACGTTACGGCATCGTCGAGTTCGACGCCGATGAGAATGTGGTGAGCATTGAAGAGAAACCTGAATCGCCAAAATCTACATTTGCTGTGCCCGGCATTTATTTCTACGATAATCAAGTGGTGCAATTGGCTGAAAAAGTAAAACCTTCGGCGCGCGGTGAAATTGAAATCACAGATTTGAATAAACTTTACCTCGAGCAGGGGAAGTTGAAAGTACGCGTGTTCGGGCGCGGCGTGGCATGGCTGGATGCCGGCACGCACGACTCATTGTTGCAGGCGGCGATGTTCATCGAAGCGATTCAGAATCGCCAGGGATTGATGATCTCTTGCCCGGAGGAAATCGCCTATCGAATGAATTTTATCAATCGAGCGCAGTTGCGAAAACTCGGCGAGGAATTACGCGGCAATAGTTACGGCGAGTATTTGCTCGAGATCGTCGAAAAAGAGAAGTGATGCGAGAATTTAATTTCAAAGAAGGCGACGGCTTTTCGTTCGAGCGATTTATTTCGGCTGAAGATGTGAAAAAATTTGCCGAGGTGGTCGGCGATTCGAATCCAATTCATCTTGACGAAAGTTTTGCCGAGAATTCGTTCTTCAAAAAGAGGATCGTCCACGGCGCGTTTCTCGGCGGGTTGATCTCGAAAGCGCTGGGCATGGACTTTCCCGGTGAAGGCACGGTGTACATTTCACAGAACTCATCGTTCAAACGCCCCGTCTTCGTTGACTCAACTGTGAAAGTAGAAGTGAAAGTGACGGCGGTCAATGTAGAAAAGCGGCGGTTGGTGTTGGATACAACGATTCTCAACGCGGACGGGAAAGTTTGTCTCGCCGGTTCAGCGGAAGTGTGGCTGCCGGAGTAAGATACATAAACCGTCCCGCAGGTTTTGAGCAAGGCTTTGTTTCCTCCATCAAACCTGCGGGACGTTATTCCATCAAATGAAAACCATCCTCTCCATTGTTGGCGCAAGACCTCAATTCATCAAAGCCGCGCCCGTGTCGCGCGCGCTGGCTTCACACTTTAATGAAGTGATGATCCACACGGGTCAACACTATGATTATGAAATGTCCGATCTCTTCTTCAAAGAGATGGACATGCGCCAGCCTGATTTCAACCTCGGCATCGGCGGCGGGACTCACGGCGCGCAGACCGGCATGATGCTGATTGAAATCGAAAAAGTGATTTCAACGGTCAAGCCTGATTGCGTGCTTGTGTACGGCGATATCAATTCCACGCTGGCGGGGGCGCTGGCGGCGGCAAAGGTGGGGATTCCGCTCGCGCATGTGGAGGCAGGCTTACGATCCTATAACCGAACGATGCCGGAAGAGGTCAACCGCGTGCTGACCGATCATGTGTCGCGTTGGTTGTTTTGTCCCACAGACGCGGCAGTCCAAAATTTGGAAAAAGAGGGAATCACAAAAGGCGTCCATCAAATTGGCGATGTGATGTATGACGCGCTGTTGCGCAATCTTGAATTGTCGCGCACCAAGTCGAATATTTTGAAACGAATGAATTTGAGGAAGGGCGAATACGCGCTGGCAACCGTCCATCGCGCGGGAAACACAGATAACCCGAACAATATGCAATCCATTTTGGATGCGTTCGGTTCATTGCCGACGCGCGTGATCTTCCCCGTGCATCCGCGCACGCGAAAACGAATCGAAGAATGGGGATTTACGGTCAACCCGAATGTTTCAATGATTGAGCCATTGGGCCCGCTGGATATTTTGCAGATGCAAGAGAACGCGGATTGTATCCTGACGGATTCCGGTGGGATGCAAAAGGAAGCGTATTTGCTCGGCGTGCGTTGCATCACCCTGCGCGAGGAAACCGAATGGGTGGAAACGGTCTCCGCTGGCTGGAACAGCCTCGCGGGCGTGGACGCGAAGCGCATCCGAGCGTTGTACAAAACGTGGAAGCCTGAAGGGGAGCGTCCGCTGTTGTATGGGGATGGTCACGCGGCGGAGAAGATTTCACAAATCTTGCACGATGAATTGAAATGAACGTCCCGCAGGTTTGGCGGGAAAACAAAATTCTGTAAGAACATAGCCCGTTGACAAGGTTGTGACTTCGTGAAGCAAGATTAACGCGAATACTTCGACACGGTGAGCGAAAGACGAACCGTCAGCACAAGTTACGCTAATCAGCGTATGACGCGAATAAGACCGAAAAAATTCGTGCAATTCGCCTTTTCGCGGCATTCGCATTAAGAACTTTCTGACTTCGCAAAAGCCATGCGGAACAGTTTACTTTCACTTGACAGGGGCGATTTTCTGTGTGAGAATTCAGAAACTGAATGCTCACATGACCGAAATCAAACCTCACGAATACTCCCTGCTCAATGAAATCGCCCAGGATTCGATGGTCACACAATCGAATCTTTCTGAGCGCCTCGGCATCGCCGTCGGAAGCGTCAACTGGTACATCAAACGACTCATCCATCGCGGCTGGATCAAAGTCTCTCATTTGGATCGCACACGACTGAAATACGATCTCACCTCCGACGGGATGGCTGTGTTCACCCAACGCGCCTTTAACTATGCCCGCGACTCTCTCAAGGTCTATGGGGATTTTCGTAACAAGGCAAAGGAGTTCGTTGGTGAACTTAACCAAAAGGGAATTACCCAAGCTTACGTTCAGGGCGACGATGAACTTGTTGATATTTTGCGGCTGACCTGTATTGAAGCGGGAATCCGCCTGCTTGATTCACCTAACGGCGTTTTGTTGAAAGTCGTAGGGCAGAATTATCGTTTGATCGAAAAAACCAAAAAAGGAATTCAATAATGGGAATCCGAATCCATCCAACCGCGGAAGTTTCAGACAAGGCAGAGATCGGCGAAGGTTCGAGCGTCTGGCATCAGGCACAGGTGCGCGAGGGCGTGAAGATCGGAACCAATTCGATCATCGGCAAGGGCGTGTA
>CASGHD010000093.1 GCA_949319575.1 uncultured Anaerolineales bacterium
GGACGATTCGCCCACCGCCTCCATTCTCGGACCCGATACCTGCTTCCGCCAAATTGAATTCGTCGGCATCCTCAAAGGGACTCCGACTCGCGCCCTCGCCGAAAAATTTATAGACTTTATGCTCGGAAAACAATTTCAAGAAGACATGCCGTTGCAAATGTTCGTCTACCCTGTGAATCCAAACGCTGTCCTTCCTGATGTGTTTGTCAAATATGCTCAAAGTCCAACCCAACCCGCCACGCTTTCCCCCGCCGATATCGCCGCGAACCGCGACGCATGGATTCAGGCATGGACGAATGTGATATTGAAGTAGGTATGAAAACAGGTAAACAAGTAAACAGGGAAACGGGTAAACAAGTAAACACGGACACACGTAGACAAGTAAACAGGCTTTCCTTGTCTACGTGTGTACCTGTCTACCTGTCTACTTTTACGCGTGTCTACCTATCTACCTCCCACATTCTCCTCTGGCTCCTCCCTCTCGCCTTCCTCGTCATCGCCTTCTTCTTTCCTCTTTCCAAAATCTTCACACTCACACTATCTTCCTCAGCCCTCACTCCCGAAAATTTACAAATTACCAATTACGTATTGCGGTTCACCTTCTACCAAGCCACCCTCTCCACCCTCCTCACCCTCGTCATCGGTCTACCGTCCGCCGTCTTATTTTCCCGCTTCGACTTTCGTGGCAAGACTCTCCTCCGCGCCCTCACCGCCGTTCCATTCCTCCTTCCAACAGTCGTAGTCGCCGCATCCTTCACCTCCCTCCTCGGCTCACATGGATTACTCAACACAATTCTCCAATCCTCCAATTCTCTCTTTCCTTTCTTTCCTCTTTCTTCTTTCATCCTTCATCCTTTCCTCGCCATCCTCCTCGCCCATATTTTCTACAACACCACCATCATCATCCGCATCGTCGGCGCGGCGCTTTCCAACCTCGACCCCAAACTTGAACAGACCGCTCGCACCCTCGGCGCGGACTCGCTCCGCGTGTGGCTGAAAATAATCCTGCCGCTTCTTCGCCCCTCTATCCTAGCCGCCTCGCTCCTCGTCTTCCTCTTCGACTTCACATCCTTCGGCGTGATTCTCCTCTTGGGCAATTCGCAACTCTCCACCCTCGAAACGGAAATCTACTTTCAAGCCGTCAGACAATTCAACCTACCCCTCGCCGCCCTTCTTTCCATCATCCAACTCCTCAGCGCCCTCGCCGTCTCCATCCTCTACACGCGCCTCGTAACTCGTAACCCGTATCCCGTTTCCCCTCGCCCCACACCATCCCTCAAACCAAAATCCATCCAACAAAAACTCTTCGTCACCATCCTCTGCCTTCTGCTTTCCGCCTTTTTCATTCTCCCCCTCGCCTCCCTCCCCTTCCGCTCCTTCACCCGCCTCGAAGCGGATCGCGGTCAGCGCGGCGATGTTCAATACGGATTCACGACAGATTACTATAAAGAATTATTTATCAATCGTCGCGGTTCGGTGTTTTATGTCCCTCCGTTCCAAGCAATTTTCAACTCAATCACCTATGCCTCTGCAACTGTAATTCTCTCACTTCTCTTAGGTTTCCCCGCCGCATTCGCGCTCGCCAAACCAACCCCGCTCGAAAAGATTCTCGACCCGCTCATCATGCTTCCGCTTGGTTCATCCGCAGTCATGCTCGGTTTAGGATTCATCATCACATACGGCAAATGGCTTGCGTCGCCGTGGCTTGTTCCGTTCGCGCATACGCTCGTCGCGTTGCCGTTTGTCATCCGCACACTACAACCCGCGATCGCGTCCATCCCGCAACGATTACGTCAAGCCGCATCGTCGCTTGGCGCATCGCCCTTCGAAGTGTGGAAAAATATTGACCTCCCGATCCTTCGCCGCGCAACGCTTGCCGCCGCCACATTCGCGTTCACCATTTCCCTCGGCGAGTTCGGCGCGACCCTCCTCATCACCCGCCCCGAGTACCCAACAATCCCCGTCGCCATCGAACGTTTCCTCTCGCAACCTGGCGGGTTGAATTACGGTCAAGCCATGGCAATGGCGACCATCCTCATGGCGCTCACTACCGTCAGCATTTTGCTCATCGAAAAATTTCGCCTTCCGAACAACAACGACTTTTAACCGTCCCGCAGGTTTCTTCAAGAAACATAAATCATCCGGCGAACCTGCGGGACGTTCTCAAGGAATAGATGCTCCAACTCACCTCCATCACCAAATCCTACAACAGCAAACCCCTCCTCGATAACATCTCCTTCACCGTCGCGGAGGGGGAGACGGTCTGCCTGCTCGGCGCGTCGGGAAGCGGCAAATCCACTCTCTTGCGGATAATCGCTGGACTCGAATCGCCCGACTCGGGACTCATCTCCTTCGGCGGCGTTGACCTCGCCTCGACCCCGCCTCATCTCCGCGACTTCGGCTTGGTCTTCCAAGATTACGCCTTGTTCCCCCACCTCAACGTCAACGACAATGTCGCTTTCGGATTAAAAATGCGCCGCATGAGACAGGACGAAATCTCCCAGCGCGTAGCCAGCTCGTTGGAGTTGGTCAATCTAAAAGGATTTGAGCAACGAAGCGTAAACGATCTATCTGGCGGAGAACAACAACGCGTCGCCCTCGCGCGCGCGCTGGCGATTCGTCCGCGACTGTTGATGTTCGATGAGCCTCTCGGCGCATTGGATAGAACTCTGCGCGAAGGATTACTGAATGGACTGCGTTCTATTTTGCAAAAGACAAAAGTCCCCGCAATTTATGTCACTCACGACCAAGAGGAAGCCTTCGCCATCGCCGACCGCGTTATGATCCTGCACAACGGCAACATCATCCGCGCAGGGACTCCCGCCGACGTGTGGGCGAATCCACAATCGGCGTACGTGGCGGAGTTTTTGGGATTGGGGAATGTGATTGAAGGGGAGGTGAAAGGGAAAATAAAAAGTGGCGAGTGGAAAGTGGAAAGTAGTGTTGGCGAGTTTGTTGTTATGTGCAAGCACAAACATTCAAAGGGAGAGAAAGTTCACTTGCTGGCGCGCCCGATTGCTGAACAAAATAATCGCTGGTCGAGTAGTTCCGCGCGTGCTGAGCGGACACTGAGCGAAGGCGAAGTGGAAGACGAAGCATCGCGGGACGTATCGAGACCAGAGGGACGTATTCAAAATACAGTTCAAAGTATTGTCGCCGATGTCATCTTCCAGCAAGATAAATACAAAGTCACGCTCGATAACGGCTTGTACGTCTACTTGAAGGATGCGCCGAAGATCGGCAAAAAAATCTCCGTGAGGGTAAAAATAGAATGTCTCGGATAAAAGTACAAAAAAAGAATCCTGCTGGCGAAGTGTTGTACGAATACGAAGGCGACGAATTGCGCCGCGACGAAACATCCATCGTGCTGGAAGCGTTGTTCACCCGCGACGATATGCCGTTTCAAGATGTGACCTTCAAAAAAGGCGACCACTTCGTGGAATATTATTATTCCGACCACTGGTACAACATCTTTGCCATTTACGACCGCGACGATGGCGCGCTCAAAGGCTGGTATTGCAACATTGGCAAACCCGCCGTGATCGAAGACGGAATCGTTTCATACATTGACCTTGCACTCGATTTATGGGTTTCAGCAAACGGAACCCAATCCGTTTTGGATGAAGATGAATTTGATGCCCTTGCCCTGAGCGATGATCTGAGGAAGAGCGCGTTGAACGGATTGGACGATTTGAAGCAAGTCTTCTTAAACAACAAACCTCCGCTGTGATGCGGAGGTTTGTCGTTAGGTGAAGTAATTTAGAATGTGCCGAAGATCTGGTCGCCGTATTGGTACAGCAAACCAACAGTGATACAGCAACAGCACAAAAGCACAACAACGACAGCGGCAATGATGATCGTGGTGTTATTCTTCTTGGGCTCAGCGGGCATTTGGTCCATGATGGCGTCTCCTGATTGAAATGATTTCCTGCATTATATCAGGTCGTAACGCGGTTTGCGCGGCGATACAACCAATAGATGATGAACGCGCCCAGAACGATGATCAGTGTGCCGATGATGATCGGCAGGATGATCGCTACGATGGACAGCACAGTGGAGATGATATCCTCCGCAATGGAAACGGGCACATTCCCCGCGCCGCCTGTGGTTGCCGTCACTGCCGGGCGGAGCGCGCCCGCTTTGGCAATATGAACTGTCCCTGCCACGAGCAGACCAGCCGCCAACGCCAACACGGGACTCACATCCGTCACCACGTTCGCGCTCGCGGCAAAGGCAATCGCTCCCGCGGTGGGGCGGATGAAGGTTTGGATCACATCGTTGATATGGTTGACCGCCGGCACTTTATCCGCGAGCATTTCAACGATGACTAAAACACACAGCATGAGAATGATCCATGGGTTAGACAGCGTATCCCAGGGTTGACTCAGGTTGAGTAGATTCGTATACCGCGCCACCAATCCGACGATGAGCAGGGGGATGTAGGCGTTCAACCCCGCGCTTGCCGAAAGCCCGAAGGCGGTAAATATTCCAGATAGTAAGTCCATAATTTTCTCCTTGATTTATTCTCTCGGCGACATCCCTCGCGAAGCATCCCTGTGGGACGCCGCCGAGGCTTGCGCCGAGTTTATCGCATTGACGGCGGCATGAGCGAGAGTCAGCCTAAAGGAATGCCTCCCCAAGTCCCCGTCAGGTTGAAGCGTAGTAGGTCAATTGCCGAGATCATCAATAAGGCGAGAGTCAGCCCCGCGAGGAAAGGCATCCACATTTCGCCGAGTCGGTGGAAGGCGTTTTCCTGCCGCATGATCATCAGCCATGCCATCGTGAAGACGATGGTGAGCAAGGTGAGAACGCCCAGCGCGCTGAGGATGGCGATGGGATAAAGAACGATTGGATTTTCCGTGAGGATGAGCAGATCGATCACCAAGATGATGCCAACCAGCGCGGCGAGTTTTTTCCAATCGAGCGCGCGTTCGGGGCTGGAGGTTTGCCAAACGGTCTGATTGAACGCGGGGAAAAGGATGGACGCGAGCGCGATGCCCATGCCGCTACCGGTCAAGAGTCGCAGGGTGGCGTTTGGCGTGTACAAGTTGGGAATATTTTTGAACGCGTCAGGGGAGGTTTCTTTGAGTAAATAAAGATACGAGTTCGATCCATCCAATCCAAAGGCGAGGAAGAAAAGGATCAGCGGCGCGCCGAGTTTCCAGCCGGGAAATCCGCTTTTCTTTCCGCTGGCAAACGCGAAGAAGACTAACGAGATCGCCGCCGCGTTGAATTCGCCTGTGCAGCGCGCGCACAACGGAAGTTGACGGTCGCCGATGTGGAACGATCGCTCGCTGATGCGATGACAGACGGCGTACCCGATGGCGTCTGCCTTGCCGAGCAGACCAGGCGGCGCGATAAAGAACCATGCCGAGAGCGCGAGCAATACCGCAATGGGAATAAACCAGCGCAGAAGATTTTGAAGTTTGGGTTGTGTCGTTGTCTGTTCCATGAAGTTCATTATATGGGGATATACGGATGCGTGCAAGAAGGGTTGCTTGGATATTATTTCTTTGCCACAGATTTCACGGATGTTACGCAGTCTAGCCACAGAGACGCGGAGTCACAGAGGAAAAATAAAAGGATTTTCTCAGCGTCTCTGTGGCTCTGCGGCAAAATGTGTAAGGTGAGTTATTCTGTGAAATCAGTGGCTGAAAAGGTTGATAAGTCTGGAGTATCATTGGCGTATCAGGAGACAATCAATGAAACGAATCGGAATCCTCACAGGCGGCGGCGACGCGCCCGGACTCAACGCGGTCATCCGCGCGGCGGTGAAGACCGCCATTTATGAATACGACAGCGAAGTATTGGGAATTCGCAACGGATACGACGGATTTATAGAGGCAGACGGAATCGTTCCCCTCACCATCGAATCGGTGCGCGGACTTTTACCGCGCGGCGGCACGATCCTCGGCGCGGCGAATCGCGGCAATCCCTACGCGCGCAAGGTGATCCGCGACGGCAAAGAAGTGATGATCGACGTGTCGGATGAGATCGTCAAAGGGATTAAACGCCTCGAAATGGACGCTCTGCTGGTCCTCGGCGGCGACGGGACTCTCCACATTGCGCGCGAACTCTGCAAGAAAGGCGCGCCGGTCATTGGCGTTCCCAAAACCATAGACAACGATATCGGCGGGACAGAATTAACATTTGGCTTCGATACCGCGGTCAACACTGCCACCGAAGCGATTGACAAACTTCACACCACCGCCGAGGCGCATCACCGCGTGATGGTGCTCGAACTCATGGGGCGCGACGCGGGCTTTATCACACTGCATGCGGGCGTAGCAGGCGGCGCGGATGTGATTCTGATTCCCGAGATCCCCTTCAAATTCGAATCGATTCTGGCGCAAGTTCGTCAGCGCGTGGAGGATGGATACCTGTTCAGCATTATCGTCGTATCGGAGGGCGCGAAGCCACAAGGCGGCGAGCAGATCTTTTCACGCAGTGGAGATGAAATCTATGTGCCGCGACTCGGCGGCATCGGCTTGCGCGTGGGCGACTACGTGGAAAAAAATGGGTTCGAATCGCGCGTCACCGTCCTCGGGCATTTACAGCGCGGCGGCTCGCCGACACCGTTCGACCGCTGGCTTGCCACACGCTTCGGCGCGGCGGCGGTGCGCCTGGCGGCGGAAGGAAAGTTTGACCGCATGGTGGCGTTACGCGCCGGGCAGATCGTGGATGTTTCGTTGGAGGAAGTTGCCGCAACAACAAAACGGGTCGACATCAACGATGACGCCATCCTCACCGCGCGCGGCATGGGCGTTTCATTTGGGGATGAATGACGACCCCTCCCCAAATACGACATGAAAAAATTGCATGCATATAAAATTTTGTTGTCGTATTTGGGGAGGCGCCCGAAGGGCGGGAGGGGTACCACAATGCCGCCCTTTCGGACGGCATTGGTGGGGCGCTGTGGCTCCTGTGCTTACTTGAGGAGGGATGCCACAGCGCTGGGTTTGTTACTACTATCCATGTTAGACATCACCTCCTCCTTTCATAAGGATGGCGATCAATTGTGTGTTCCCCTGAATGAATGTTAGCAGTATGTCATATTTCAAAATTAATGTCAATGGGCGAAAACCGTCTCTTACCAGGTTGTAATTTTCCCATCGGGTGTCATTCTGAGAATCGCCTTCACTGAAAGCCAGATCCTTTGCTATCACTCAGGGTGACACATATATCAAACCTGATAGCAAATGAGAGACTTCGCAAGCCTGTTCGCGCTATGCTTGGCAAAATTTTTCTGGAGGCTGCGCATGAAAACCAATCCAAACCGATTCTGGCTGCTCGTCATCCTGCTGGGCTGGGCGTTCGATTTTCTTTTTTGGGAAAAGCCCGCGGGCGTCAACTTTATACTCTGGGTGACGCTTTGTCTTGTCACCGGATTCTATCTTTTACAAACGGACGGGCTTCGCCTCTCTCGCCGGGGAGGCTTGCTTCTGTTGCCCATAGCATTTTTCGCCGTTGTGATTTTTGTCCGCCGCGAGCCGTGGACAGTTTTCCTCTCGGTCGTGATGACCTTCTTCCTCATGGGAGTCTTCGCGCTCACCTATCTCGGCGGCAAGTGGAGCCGTTACGGCTTTATTGATTACATCCTCGGTTACTTAACCCTCTTTGCCAGCATGCTCGCGCGTCCACTGGGGTTTGCGGCTGAGGTGAAGCGCGACCAGCCGTCCCTGGGTGAGAAGCGCGGTTCTCACCTCTTGCCTATTTTGCGCGGGATCGTCATCGCGTTGCCCGTCATCGCGGTCTTCGGCGCGTTGTTGTCGTCGGCTGACCTCGTCTTTGCGAAACGGTTTGAGGAATTCATCGACCTGTTCAACATCGAGAATTTGCCCGAATATATTTTTCGGCTCGCATACATTTTGATCTTTGCATATGCTATCGCGGGCGTGTTTCTTCACGCCGCGCAAAAGTCGGACGCTGGCGTGGAGGGGAAGGCGCGCGTTCCCGCCTTTCTCGGCTTCATCGAGTCTGCCATTGTGTTGGGAAGCGTGTTGATCTTGTTCGCCGCGTTTGTCATCATTCAGTTTCAATATTTCTTCGGCGGGCAGGCAAATATCAATATCGAGGGGTACACCTATTCAGAATATGCGCGGCGCGGCTTCGGCGAACTCGTGGCGGTGGCGTTCTTCAGTTTGTTGATGTTACTCGGCTTGGGAGGCGTTACAAAGCGCGAGACCGAAATTCAGCGGCGCGCGTTCTCGACGTTTGGCGTGGTGTTGGTTGGTTTGGTGATCGTAATGCAAGTGTCGGCGTTCCAACGGCTTATTCTGTATGAAAACGCGTATGGCTTCTCGCGCCTGCGGACGTATACGCATGTGTTCATGCTCTGGCTAGCGGCGTTGTTGATCGCGGTTGCCGCGCTGGAATTGACGAAACGGGAGAGACGCATTGCCTTTGCCATGCTGTTGGCTTCGCTGGGGTTTATCGCCTCGCTCGCGTTGCTGAACGTGGATGCGTTCATCGTGCGGCATAATATCCAACGTGAAGCGCGCGGCGCTACCGAAGAGACCCTGACCGAGAATCAGCGCGTTGAGCTGGATACGCAATATTTTCTGAACCTGTCGGATGACGCTGTGCCTGAAATGGCGGCAGGATTTCAAAACGGTTCACTGCCTGTTTCAGCGCGGGAAAAGATCGGCGCGGCGCTGGCGTGCCGCTGGCATGACCGCGATCAAGACGAGAAGAGAGTCCCTTGGCAGGGATTTAATCTCTCGACCTTCAACGCCGACCGCGCGTTTGCAGAGATCAAAGACGATTTAGCCGCTTACAAGGTTTCAGACAGCGATTCGCCCCCGACGGCGAAAACCCCAAGCGGCGCGGACGTATCCTGTTGGGGGTATATCTACGATTAATATCTAGAGGCTTATCCCTCCCGCAAGTGTGTGTTCAGAAAACGATCCCTGCATGTGGTTATGCAGGGATCGTTTTGTTTTAACCAAGACTTACGCAGAATGATTTTTTGTCCGCTAATCCACGCCAATCTTCGCGAATTTTTAAAAGATTAGCGTAGAGTAGCGGAAAGATTTTTGGGTTTTGCGTAAATCCTATTAACTAACCTTGAGCGACCGCCAAGAGTCACGTACTCCGCGATTCAGCCCGGCATGGTTTAATCATGCGCTCGTTAGATTTCATCCTTGGGTCTTAACCGCGCGGCAAGGTCGCGCAATTGACCAAACAGAATGGGTTTGATCATGGCAAAGTCCACCTGGTCGCGGAGTTCCTCGGCGAGGCGGGCGTCGGCGGTGGTGATTATGATCCAGCTTTTGGCAAAGCGCGCGTCTTTTTTCATCACCTTCAAAAGTAATTCCTTTCCCGAAATATGCGGCAGGTGCATATCCAGCAGGATGAGAAAGGGTGTTTCGCCATCGATCAACCGGTCGCGCGCAATTCTGCCGTCGAGAGCGTTTTCCACCTCGAACCCGATCCCGCGCAGGGCTTCGGCAAAAATGTTTGCGAGATCTTCGTCGTCTTCGATGATCAATGCCAGCTTGTTCATGAGCCTCTCCATGCTTTGGGGGATTCCTGCGGGATGATGAGCGGGAAGCGGATCAGGAACACGCTTCCTTCGCCCAGGATACTGGTTACATTGATCTCGCCGTTCATCAACCCGACGAGTTGTTTGACGATGGACAAGCCGAGTCCGAATCCCCCATGTTCGCGAGTGGCGGCATCGTCCACCTGACGGAAGGTATCGAAGATGTGGGGGATCTCGAATTCGGGAATGCCCTGCCCGGAGTCTGTCACCTCAATTCCCCAGCGTTCGTCTTGGCGAAACAATTTTACATGCACAAAACCGCGATGGGTGAATTTGACGGCGTTGCCAACCAGGTTCACAAGGATTTGTTGCAGGCGCGCCGGGTCGCCGACCAGCGTGTCGGGGAAATCGTCTTCGATCTCGCTGGTAAGTTTCAAGTCTTTGTCGGCGGCGGGTTTGTCCATCAGGCTGTGCATGGTTTCGAGCAATTCGGCGGGTCTGGTCGTTTGGTTATTGATGGTGAGCCTGCCCGCTTCCATTTGCGCCTGGTCGAGCAGGTCGTTGATCAATGCCAGCAGGCGTTGGGTGTTCTTCATGATACGGTCTGCCATGTTGACTTGCTTTTCATTGACAGGACCGTACACCGCCTCTTTGAACATCTCGGCATACCCGAGGATCGCGTTCAGCGGCGTGCGTAGTTCATGAGACACGATGCCCACGAATGTGCTTTTGAGTCGCTCCACTTCCGCTTCGCGCGTAAAATCGCGGAAGACGATCACGGTGCCGGTATCCTCCCGCCGCTGGTTGTAGATCTGCGCCGCGCTGACCGAGAGAGTCTTCTCGCCCCACTCAACGCGAAACCCGATGGGTTGGGTGCCATGTTCGATCATGGAGCCGAGAAGGACGCGGCTGTTGGGAGCGAGGCGGGGATGTTCCACCAGTTCGCGGAAGTTTTTATTAATGATCAATTGCAGGGGGATATCGAGCATGCTTTTTATGGCGGGGTTCGCCATGGTGGCATTCCATTTTTTGTCGAACACGATCACCCCATCGGCAATGGAGTTCAGGATCGCCTGGTTGCGCCCCGCCTCGATCTTTTCCCTTGCAAGCGATTCTGCGAGCGCCTCCGTCCGTTCCGCCACGACGCGGTCCAGGTTTAAATTGATGGAGCGCAGTTCGTTCAACGCCTGTTCGAGACTGCGAGCCGACAGCCACGAGACGAAAGCGATCAGGAAAAACCCGGCGATCCCGGGAATGTTGGGGGTAACCCCCAGCGATATCGCCAGATAAAAAATAACCGCGCCGCTAATTCCCGCAAAAACAAAACTGGAAGCCGGCGTCAGGAGAATGCTTGCCATGAAGATCGGGATGGTGAATGCGAATAACGTTCGTCCGCCCACGATCTGGTCGGGAGTATCGCTCAAGAGAAAAATGACGTATAAAAAAATAAGGAATAAAACCGCCGCGGCTCTCCCTGACCCAAAGTAGTTCATCGCATACACGATCGCCACCACTGCAAACGTGAGCGCGCTACCCCACAAGAGAAGATAGACCTCCGCGGGGTTTACTGTTGCGGCGAAATAGACGAACGATAACGCGCCGAGTAGCGCTATCCCCGCCGTGCCCGCAAGTAATATGCCGAGAAGCCGTCTTTTGCGGGTGTCTTCAGGGTCCGATGTGGAAAAGGAAAAAAATCGTTCGATGAATTTTTTCATATCGTCAACCAGTCAAAGCCAGGGCGCTGATCACCGCGGACCGAATCACCAGGTTGGGGCTATATAAACACTTGCCGATCCATAGCGGCGGATAAGGCTTATCCATATTTTCCGACAGCCAGCGGGCGGCTCTCGTCAGGACGCTTTTGGGCACCCTCGCCACTTTTTGATTCCATACACAAAGCGCCTGCGCGGCATACGCGGTCTCCTCCGCTGTTTTTAGGTAGGCTCCCCACGAGCCATCCTTGTTTTGGGCGCTCAAGATCCAATCCACTGATTCTGCCACCAGGTCGTTGACGATGCCGGCGCACGCGATGATCGCATGTGAGGTCGCATAATAGGGCGAGGCGTGCCACTTATCCGCCCAGAACGGATTCGTCCCCCGCGCCTTGTGCAGAAAGCGCGCAACTTTTTGAACCGACGAGTTTTTCATATCCAGCCCTGCCTGCCCGAGCGCGCCCAGCACGTGAATGTTCGCGCTGATGGAGGGGTTGGCTTCCAAATCGAAACAGCGGAAGTGATCTTTCTCTTCATACGATAGCACGCCGCCCAGGTCCTTTTCGATTCCAAAGCGGAGGAGGGTATCAAACACCAGGCTTGTATCATCGCTGTCTTTGACCGTGTATCCCGCGGCAAACCCAACGCCGCGTTTGGGGACCCAGGCAGTGGATAGAAAATCGAGATGCGGCTTGAGTTTGGCGTGTTGCGCCAGCCCGGGGATCAGGCTCAGATTCCACAACGCCCATCCGATCTCAAAAACGTCGAAAGGGGCAACGTTTGGGAAACTGCCATCCGCCTTCATGGTGTTGCGCAAATACGCGAGCGCGGCTTCGTCGCCTTTTTTAATATAGGTTGCAAAATAGGCGGTGGCAGAAGGGCTGACGCCCACAGAGCCGTTGCTCTCTTGCAGGTTATCCACATCAAGCATGTGTTTGCCATCCACGCCGGCCATTTCGGCGGAGAACGCCATGGTGACGTGACGGCTGATCATATTATCTTTCAAGTAGGCAAGTTTCACGGCGCGTTGTTTGGAGATTCTGCCCAGGATGCGGTTCGCCTGATTTTTGATCAGGCCCAGATTTTCGGCTTCTGCCACCAGTGTGGGAGCGATCATTTCGAAGCCGACGGTTGCTCCATTTGGGTCGGAGGAGAGCCCCCCTGTCGCTTCGCTCACGATCCGTTCAAGCGCGAGTTTGCCTTTGATGATCTGTTCCTTATCCGCTTCGCGGTGACCGCGGCGCTCCAATGCGATCATGGCGGCAAGCGTGCAAACCACGCGGTCGTGGTAGTACATCGGCGCTGGCGCGCCCCAGGTGCCGTCGGGCAATTGATTTTTTGTCAGCCAGGCGAGGGCGCTGGCGCTGATGGATGGGGCGATCTCGTCGAGCCGCGCCGCCCATGCCGTATCATATGCCGTGCTTGCCATGTGACCGGGGCCGATTTCATTGATGAGTGTTGTGATGATGTCTGCCATGTTGTTGGGGTCTATTCTGGGAACCATAAGCCGAATTTCAGCTTTCCAACGCCAAACGCGGAATCTTTGCGCCGGCGGTAGTATTCCCGAAGTTCGTTGAGCGCGTCAGGCGGGAGTTTGGCGTAGTCGGGTTCAGGCGCGCGGCGGGTGTAAAGATGGTCGTACAAAATGGAGCGGAGCTGGCGCGCCGTCATGTATGGCGAAGGGCTGTGCGAGAAATAGAGGTCTTCCTCGCCGGTGGATAGCAGGGGCATGTCGAATGCGCTGAATTTGTCGAAGCCGATGAACAGGCTTACCGGGGGCAGTTCTTCTCCGTAATATTGTTTCACCAGCGCGGTCTTATCGGGTATCTTGCCTTCGGCGCGAAAGTTCTCAACAGAAAGGCGGGCTACGGTTTCTGAGGATTCATCGGCGAAGACGCCGAAGTACAGCCGAAACCTTGAATTGGATTTTGTCGCTTCGACCACCTCGTCCATAGACTGGAGCGCGCCTTCGTGCGGCGTGTCTGTCAGCACATTGCGATAATCGCCATAAAAACGGATTTTCACGTTGAAGCGCTCGAAAAACGCCCGATAATTTTTGTCGGTGGCGGTGCGGATGAGTCCTTCGATGCCGACGCGCTGGGTGTATTCATCGCCGCGCCTCAAGAGTTCGCGCCCAAAGACCGGGGCGAGGATGGTTTCGATCCCGTGCTCGAACAGCATCGCGCAGAGTTCGATATGATTTTGGATCGACAAGTCCATATACGCCGAGAAGAAATCGTTTTGAATCGCGTCGGCATGTTCGAGCATGAACCAACGCCGCGTGCCGTTGATGGGGAACACGCAGACCTTTTCGCCGCTCGCTTTGACGAGGGCGGCGACCTCGTCGGTGGGGAGTTGGAGGAATGCCTCGAGCGTGGGCATCAAACCCTCCACAGCCGAGGCAGGAATCTGGGGGTCCGGCGCGCGTAGTCGGCGTAGCCGGGCAACGTCTGCGCGAGCAGTTCTTCTTCCTGTTTGGCGGCGCGGGTGAAATCCCAGAGCGCGTAGATTAGGGCGGCGAGCGTGGCGACCGAGGGGTTAACAAAAAACAACCCCGCCGCAATGCCGAAAAAGGATGTGATGACCGGATGCCGCATGAGTTTGTAGGGTCCGCTATCGATGACTTTGTGATCGGGTTGAACCTCGACGCGCTCGGCGTAGAATTTGCCAAGGTGGGCGCGCGACCAGATGTGGAGGGCAAGCGCGTCGATGATCACAACGATGCCGAGGAGTTGAACGAGGAAGCCCCAACCGGCAGTCGCGCGAAAACTCAATTGAGGAATGAAAATGGGTTGCAGGACCAGAACGGCGACGAGGAGGAAGATGAAAAATGTAAAATCCCAGGCGCGGCCCGTGCCGCTGGCGGCGCGTTGTTTGTCGTAGCGGCGGATGAGTAAAAAATCCACCGTGTAAAAAAGCAGGATGGCGAGGAATGTGATCGCCGCTTGGGTCGTTGCCGGGAACATGAGGCGTTTAACTTTTTGCCGCGCGCGCGAGGAACCCCGCCATGGTGACCATGGCATGATTGGTATCTTCCAGGTGGAAGCCGAGCCTGCGTTTTACATCGTAGGCACCGGTGCCGAAGCGCACGAGGCGCACTTTGTGCTCGAAGGCTTCCTGCAAGGCGGCATAGAGCAGGTAGAAATATCCGCCCGGCACATCGTCCTCCAAGCCGAGCGCGGTGGCAAGTTGGAAGTTGTTATCGCGCACAACCGCGCCGCACCCAACGAGTTTGCCTTCTTTGCGGAGTTCAAGCCATGTGCCGTCTATCATCGAAAAATTTTCGAGCAAGCCGCGCATCCACGGGTTGGGCGCGGAGCCGTGCCAGATGGACACATGTTTGATGAGGGTGAGGGCGGTTTCCACGTCTGAAACAGAGCGATGTTTGGAGAGGGCGAGTCCGGCTTCTTCCGCTTCTTTCACGCTTGTCTTGTAGTATTGGCGATCCTTTTTATTGCCCGCTTCAAGATAGGCTTCGAAACTTTCCCATTCCATCGGCATGAAGGTGCCGGGTTCTGAAACAGTGACGGGTTCGTAGCCGCGGGGCCACGGGTAACGCAACTGTTCGGTGAGCAGGTAATCGAAGACAAGGAATGAACAACGTTGTTTTTTGAATTCCTCCTGCGCCGCCTGTGAAAGCGTGGCAAGCGCTTCATCGTGGAGCGCCCCGCCGGGGAGCAATAACGCGGATGTGTCGGCAAGCGGCGAGCGACACGCCAACAGGGGGCGGTGCTTTAAAATGGACGCCATGAAGTTGCGGGCGATACTTGGGAGGGGAAGCGGTTCATTCGTGACGCGGAACAGCGCCGCCCCGCCGACCGGCGTTTTTCCATCCCAGGCGATCAAATAGGTGGCTGGGCTGTCTGCCATGGCGCGTTCGCCGAACACATACCAGGCGTGGCTTTGAAAACCGCGCCCTGCGGCAATACGGTTCCATATTTCGGGTTTGATGTCGTGGATGCTGTGAAAAACTTCTACTTTTAACTTAGTCATTTTCGCTCCCGTGCGTTTCCATTGTACATGAGCCGGTTGGTTTTATTGTTGTGATTTGCCTTGCAAAAGTGAAAACCGATAAGCGAGACCGTAAAATTGTGTTGGAGGTTCATCCATGCAAAATTATACCTTTCGATTGAGATCCGGGCAGGACTTGTTCGACAGCATTCAGGAATTCGTGAACGAAAAACAGATTCAAGCAGGCTGTGTAATCTCTTCGGTGGGAAGCCTGCGTCGCGCCGTATTGCGTTTTGCAAACAACCGCTCATTCTCTGAAATTGAAAAATTCTTCGAGATCGCGTCCATCACCGGCGTCGTGTCTATTCACGGCTCGCATTTGCATATCTCGATTTCAGACGGGGATGGGCAAACGATTGGCGGGCATATGGAGTCGGGTTGTAAAATTTACACCACCGCTGAGGTTGTCCTTCTGGCGTTCGATGATTTATCGTACAGGCGTGAGTACGCAGATGATTCGGGGTATGAGGAGTTGGTGGTTTACAACGGGTAGGGGCGAGGTCCACTCGCCCCGGCTGGGGCGGGGAAATTCCGCCCCTACAATGGAAAATTATTTTTTCAACCCTGCCAGAAATTCTTCCTCGTTCCTCACCGTTTCTTTGAAACCAAGCCTCTTGCCCAGCCGCGTGAGTTGAGGCGGGTCAACATAGGTTGTGGCAAGAACATCTTCCTGCCCAAGCACATCGTTCGCTTTGCCGTCGAGCAGGATCCGTCCCTGCGACATGGCGATGACGCGCGCGAAGTTTTCGCCACAAAAATCAATGTCGTGCGTGATGGTGATGACGGTCTTGCCGCGCTCGCGCAAAACTTTTATAACGTTGGCGATGCGCGCGATATTTGCCGCGTCCTGTCCCGTCGTTGGCTCGTCGAAAATGACGATGTCTGTATCCATGGCAATGACAGACGCCAACGCGACCATCTTTCGCCAAGTCGCGGATAAGTCATACGGATTCGTTTCCGTTTTGTCGGATAACTCCGTCATTGCCAACGCCTCGTTTACCTGACGTTGGACCTGCTCCGCGTTCATCCCCAGGTTTCTCGGCCCGAACGCGACTTCGATACCGACATTCTTCGAGAACAATTGGTCGTCGGGGTTTTGAAACACGTAGCCAACCCGCCGCGCCATCTTCGCCACAGAATGTTCCTTCGTATTCCAATCCCCGATTTGGACAGTCCCTGATGTGGGTTGCAACAAACCGTTCAGATGCTTGACCAAAGTCGTTTTGCCCGCGCCGTTTTGCCCGACAATGGCAACTTGCTCGCCCGATTCAATCGTAAGCGATATTCCGCGCAAGGCTTGCACGCCGGTGGGATAAGCGAAGTGGAGGTTGGAGATTTCGATGTTCATTACTCTCCTCTCCCTTTGGGAGAGGGCAGGGTGAGGGTGAACCCCTCCACCGCCTCATCCAGCGTGACCGGCAATCTTTCTTTCTGCCACATTCCCATTGCTTTTGCCTTCCTCGCCACAGAGGTGTAGCGCGAGAGTCCGAATCCTTTTTCTGCCAGCAAATCGGATGTGAGAACATCGCTTGGTTTTCCATCCGCGATGATTTCTCCTTCGTGCAACGCGACAACGCGGTCTGCGAAATTGGCGATCCATTCCACTTTGTGTTCGGCGAGGATCACGGTCATGCCTTTTTCTGCCAGCGCGCGGATCACGCCGAAGACTTCGCGCGTGCCGATGGGGTCCATTTGCGAGGTCGGCTCGTCGAGGACGAGAACTTTGGGGCGCATGACCAGGATGGAGGTCAGCGCGACGCGTTGTTGTTGTCCGCCGGAGAGGGAGTAGGGTGAGCGGTCTGCCAATTCCGAGATCCCAGTCAATTTCATCGCATCGTTGACGCGTTGAATCATTTCCTCGCGCGGCACGCCGATGTTTTCCAACCCGAACGCGATCTCCTCGAAGACGGTGTACTTTGCGCCGCTGATCTGATTGAACGGATTTTGAAACGCCAGCCCAACATTCAACACCCACTCATGCAAATTGGACTTGCTCGATTCGCTCCCCGCAACTTCAACGGCGCCAGTGATCTCCCCTTTGAAAAAATGCGGAACAAAACCAGCGACTGTGTAGCACAGCGTGGATTTGCCCGCGCCGTTCGGTCCGATGACTGCGACGAACTCGCCCTCGTTCACCTGCGCGTTGATGTTTTTCAACACTGGCGTATCGGTGAGCGGATATTTGTAGGTGACGTTTTTTAGCTCGACAATTGCCACAAAAATCTTCCTGCGATCAACAGAATTGTGATAATGATCATCCCAGCCCTTGCAGTTTTTTGAGATTGAGAATCTGGAATCTCGAGAATGCTCGTTTCGACTCGATTGGAATTGAACGCGCGCGCCTCGATGGCGATCGCCCGTTCTTCAACTTCCAAAAGACTGCTGATTACCAGCGGAAGAACCAGAGGCAGGAGCGCTCGCGCACGCGTAACGATGTTGCCTTGCGTTTCCAGTCCGCGCGAGCGTTGCGCGTCTAGAATGATGTTGGCTTTGGCGGCATATTGGGGAATCAGTTGAAGCGTTGAAACAATGATATAAGCCAGTCCGCCCGGTAAGCCCGCCTGTTTGAGTGAGATCATCAACGTATCAGGGCGGGTGGTTAAGGAGAAAAGAATAAAATTTGCCATGACGTACAGAATTCGACCGGAACTTTTGAATGCAAAGAGCACGCCTTCGAGTTTTGGTGAAACGGGTCCAATCTCGAACAAAGGTGTTCCCGCTCCCCAAAAGAAGGACTGGATGAGGAAAACGGATAGGATTAGGGGCCAACTGATATTGAAAACCAACTGATACATTCGCTTTGTAACGCCCCCAAACATCGCAAGAGGTGTGACGATTGCAAACAAGATTACATACCCTGCTAGGGCGTTTGAAAATGCAAGTCCGCCCAACAGAATGCAGAGGCTAAGAACAAATTTGGTGAGAGGGTTTAGTTTATGTAGCCCGCTTTCGCGGGCTACATAAATACTCAATGAATTCATAGGAACGCGCGAAGGTTGTTTAGCGCGCCTTGAACCGTGCAGGGAGGGCGCGCAGGATGAACAGGACGACCATGAACGACAACATTTTATCAAACGGGTCAGATACGCTTCCCTGCGCAAGGACAGACGCCCAAATGTTTCCTCCACTTGCCCTGAATGCCGCGACCAATAAATCGGTGCCTCCGCCGGTAACGCCGCCGAATACAACTGCGGCGGTGGGGGCGGATATGATCGCCGCGACCACACCTGTCACCAGACCTGCCAGCCCAACATACCCGCCGTTTTGCAGAAGGAAGTAGCCGATGGCGGCTCCAATGGCGAGAGCCAGCACAAAAACGATTGCATATTGCGAGACGAGGTCTTTCATGCTGGGGAAGATGGCGAAGCCCTGGCTGGTGTCAATATTAATGAAGGCGAGAATGAACATGGTAAGCGAGAAGAAGAAGATCGCGCCGATCAATACAGAAACCCAGCGAGGCGATTCTTTTTCAAACACGCCGCGCTTTCCGAAAAAACCAGCCAGCAAGCCGATGACAACCGCCACATAAAAGAACGGTACGGCAAACGTATTTTGAAGGGGAGGAGGGACAACTCCCCAAAGAAGGTTGGATAAACCGCCCGTAACTGCGCCAGCCCACGGACCGACGAGCGCGCCGACCAGCACGGTTCCAATGCTATCGAGGTAGATCGGCAATTTCAGGTAGAACACCAATTGTCCGATGACGATATTGATCGCGATTGCAATTGCAATGAATACCAAAGTCCTGGTGCTGAACTCTTTCTTGATATTTTCTAACATCTTACTCTCTCCTTTTCTGGGTTTGATTTCTACAACACCGCGTTGGCGATTTTGTTTCACCGTCTTAGTCCATATTTTCTCGGCGGGGGAAAAGAGCGATCCATTGTTTTGGAAGGAATTGAAGAACGATGAATACGATGAACGCTGTAGCAACCTTATCCACTGGCTCTTCGACTAGAAAGTAAGCAAGGTTGAATGTGAAATTCCCAAACACGATCCCCGCGATCAGCGACGACATGACCGCCGCAAGCGCGGCAATGATCAAACCCAGCGCGAAGACCTTTAGCCAGTGTTTGAACCAGCCAGCGTTAGCGAGAAACCCAGTGACCAGCCCAATCAACAGCGGAACGGACCAATAAGGCGCATAGCCCGGCGATACGACCCCAAGGATTAAGTTTGTCAATAACCCCGTCAATGCTCCAGCCCAAGGTCCCGCCACAACTGCGACGAAAACCGTCCCAATGGAATCAAGATAGAGTGGAAGACCCGTTTTCGACATCGCCAAGGCTCCCGCGCCGTTGACGACGACTCCCACAACGATCAACAGCCAGGCGATTCCTTTGAAGTCGCTTTTGATTTTTTCGAACATCGCTTTCTCCTGGAGAGTCATTCGCTCACCTTATATAGTAATGTTTGTAGCGCGAGATTTATCTCGCGTTGCACGCTGTTCTTAGAGACTGTTTCTTAACTTGCTTTTTGCCACAGAGCGCACTGAGACCTTTGAGAAAAACCTAAAAAAATCGTAACTACTCAGACATGTCGTTGCGAGGAGGACTCTTGCTCGCCTGCCCCGATGTTTTTTCGGGGTCCCGACGAAGCGTCGCGTGGCGCCGTGGCGACACAATCTCCCGGCATTGGGAGACTGCTTCGGCAAAACCAAGAGCGCCTCGCAGCGACATGTTCCGAGGCTGAGTAGTTACAAAAAATCTCTGTGAACTCTATGTTCCCTGTGGCTAAGGCTCTTTTTCATGCGTTTCTTAGACTTAAGAACCACTCTCTTGCACAAAAGCGACATGAATGTCGCAGTACGAGAATCAATTCAATGTCAACTTCGTAACATCAGTCATTCGATTTTATCGAGCATAAGCTGAAACCCGTTTTGGTCGCTGACCGCGAAGCGCGCAGAATATGCAGAGCTTTTCTCTTTCGATCAGCGTGAGTCAGCGTTTTTCTGCGTCCCAATTTTATTTTCGATTGAGTCTATTCTCTGTGCCAGTTTCTCCATACGTTCCAAAAACAATTCGATGAAATCGCGCGGACGCACGCCGAGCGCAACCTTCATATTGGCGGGTTTTTTATTGTAATTATAAAAATCGCCGATGGTCTTACCGAGTGAAACACCGCCTGAAATGTCCACGTCCACGGGCAGTTCGCGGTAATCGCATAACTCAGGCGCGAAGGTCAACGCCAGCGCGAGCGGGTCGTTGATCACGCACCCCTGCACGCCTTGATACTCGTCGTGAAATTCCATGTAGAAGCGCGTCGCGTCGGCGATGAAACGCGTCAGCGGCGAATCGAGTCGCAGGAGCCGATCCACATCTCCCTGCGTCAGAACGCATTGATAGGTCACGTCCAGCGGCACGAGCGTGGTGGGAATCCCCGCGTGGTAAACGATGTGCGCGGCGTGCGGGTCGGCATACGTGTTGAACTCCGCCAGCGCGGTGGTGTTGCCCTCATAGCGGATCGCGCCGCCCATGATGATCAACTCTTTGAGTGATTGTACGATGCGCGGTTCCTGCCGAATTGCCAACGCGACATTCGTCAGCGGACCGATCGCCACGAGTGTGACTTCGCCCGGCGCGGACATGATTCGCTCGATGAGAAAATCGCATCCGTGCTGGACCTGAGGCTTGGTTCGCGGACCCGGAAGTTTTGCGTACCCCAAGCCTGTGTTGCCGTGCGTCTCGGGCGCGAGCAGGGACGGTTGCACAAGCGGCAGTTCGCACCCAACTGCAACAGGGATGTGACTCGCGTTTGCCAACTCCAAAATAGACAAGGCGTTTGTCGTCGCTTGTTCGAGCGAGCAATTGCCGTGAACGATGCTCAGCCCTTCGAGAGAAATTTCAGGCGAAGCGAGCGCAAGCAAAATGGCGAGCGAGTCGTCTATGCCGGGGTCGGTGTCGAGGAGAATGTGTTTCATAAAAGTAATTGAGGAAAACCAGAGATTAGAGACTAGAGACTTGTCTTGAGATAGAGAATTGGAGAATTCGAGAATTGTTTAGACGGAGATGGTTTTCGCAAGCGTTTCCATGCGTTGAAGGAACAACTCGACGAAATCATCTCCGCGCGCTTGCAGGGCAACCCGCATGTTGGCGGGCTTGCCGGTTTTGCCGAGGAAATCGCCGAAGGTTTTTCCCATCGAAACGCCGCCGGAGTGATCTACGTCCACGCGCAACTCTTTGAGCGTCAATAATTCGGGAGCAATCACGGTTGCCAGTGTCAGCGGATCGTGCAGGGCGCATCCCTTGCCGCCGTATGATTCGGAATGCGCAAAGCAGGTTTCCACCGCGCTCCTGATAAAACGCGTAATGGGGGAGTCGATCCGGAGCAGGCGGTCGATGTGTATTTGCTCGAGCAGGCACTTGTGCGTAACATCCAGCGGAATTAACGTGATCGGAATTCCTGAATGAAAGACGATGTGCGCGGCGTGCGGGTCAACATAAATATTGAACTCCGCTTGCGGCGTGACATTCCCGTGTTCGAGCACCGCGCCGCCCATGATGACCAGTTCCTTCACGGCTTTGGCAAATTTTGGTTCCTTGCGGATTGCCATGGCAATGTTGGTGAGCGGACCGATTGGGAAAATGCCAAGTTCATTTGGCTCTGCAAGAACGCGCTCGATCAGATAATCCACCGCGTGTCCTTCGCGCGGTTTGCTTTTCGGCGTGGGTAGTTTTGAGTTGCCAATTCCGCTTTCGCCGTGGACGTGCGCAGAAGCGCGCAACGGCTGAACAAGCGGAACCACGCTCCCGGCAACTACAGGAATGTGATTCGCTTTCGCCAATTCCAAAACAGCAAGGGCATTGCGCGTGGCGGTTTCGAGTGTGACGTTGCCTTGCGTGGTGGTCAGCGCTTCGAGTTTGATTTCAGGCGAGGCGAGCGCGAGCAGGAAGGCAAGCGCGTCGTCAATGCCGGGGTCGGTGTCTATGATGATTCGTTTAGGGGGCATAGGAGTAATTTGAAATTGGTAATTGGTGGTTGAGTAAACGGGTTAGGTTGTGATATCAAGACTAGAGACTAGAGACTTACGCTGAGCGAAGTCGAAGGATTGGAGATTAATTTATCCGCTTCTGCTTTCGTGGGCAATGACGGTTGTGCGCCGAATTTTGTTGTTGCGAGCGCGCCGCACGCGCAACCGAAACGGACAGCCTCTTCGAGCGTTTTATTTTCCAGCACAGATGTAGCAAATCCTCCAATGAACGCGTCGCCAGCCGCTGTGGTATCCACCACGTCAACTTGATATGTGTCTACCTGTTTACATGTTTCCGTGTTTACGATCAATGCTCCCTTGCTTCCCAGAGTCACGATCACATTCTTCGCCCCGCGTTCCAACAAATCCCTTGCGGCAGATTCGGCAGATGCAATATCGCTTACGTTTTGTTTTGTCAAAAAGGATAACTCCGTTTCGTTGGGGATGATGAAATCTACAAGGGCGATCAATTCATTGGGGAGTTCTTTGGCAGGAGCGGGATTCAAAACCACGCGCGCGTTATTTTCTTTGGCGCGTTGCGCGGCGCGCAGGACGGTGGGGAGGGGGATTTCGAGTTGAAGGAGGAGGAGTTGGTAATTGGTAAATGCAATATCCACATCGGCGATTGAAACTTTTCCATTTGCCCCTGCGGATAACACAATGCTGTTTTGCCCGCTTGCATCCACAATAATAATGGCAGTTCCAGTAGAAGAATCAGCGCGCTGAATAAGAGTCGAATCTACTTTGTTTTGTTTGAGGTTCTCAAGAAGCAAATCGCCGAAGTCATCTTTACCCACACGCCCCAGCATCGAAACATTCGCGCCGAGCCTTGCCGCGGCGACGGCTTGATTCGCGCCCTTGCCGCCGGGGATGATATTCAAATCGTCGCCGCTGATCGTCTCGCCGGGTTGCGGAAAGCGCGGCGCGCGGACGACGAGGTCTGCATTGAGGGAACCGACGACGAGAATGTTTGGCATGTTTGAATTGTAATTCAAAAGTGGCAGTCACCTTCAAGGTGACTGTCACTTTAAGTTGTGCCCCCACGGGAATTCGAATAGCATCCCCCCTGCGGGGATCACGGTTTAAACAAAAGAGCCATCGCAAGGATGACTCTACCTGTGCCCCCACGGGAATTCGAATCCCGGTTTAAGCCTTGAGAGGGCTTCGTCCTGGGCCACTAGACGATGGGGGCGTTTGGGCAATCAAGCGGGCGGGATTGTATCATCCCGAATATCAATCGTCAACGAGAAAGACGTGGACTGTTAGGGCAAAGTAGAAATGTCCCTTTTGAGCAAAGTTAAAATGTCCCCTTCGGAGGACAGGCAACTTGGAGACATTACTAGAAATGAGCGCGAAAGAAATCAATCGGTTGGAAGTGCTGCAACGGCTGGACAAGAAAC
>CASGHD010000094.1 GCA_949319575.1 uncultured Anaerolineales bacterium
GGCGCGTCCCGTGTTGATGGGCGTGCTGATACAAGTGGATAAAGACAAGTTGACGATGGCGGCGGCGGATGGATTCCGACTCTCCGTGCGGAAGGCGGTTCTTTCGACGCCTTCGCCTGCCCCGGTTTCGGCAATCGTTCCTGCCCAAGCCTTGAAAGAGTTGGCGCGCGTGGCTTCTGATGGCGAAGAGCCGATCTACATGGTGTTGCCCAAAGGACGCGGACAAGTCGTCTTCCGCGTAAAAGATGTGGAAGTGGTCTCGCAATTGATTGACGGCACGTTCCCCGATTATCAACAAATCATTCCGCGTTCATATAAATCGCGCACGCTGGTTTCAACTTCATCTTTATTGAAGGCGTGCAAGCAAGCGGAAATTTTCGCGCGCGAAGGTTCGAACGTGGCGCGCTTCAATATCAAGTCCGCGCAAAGCGACATGCAACCCAGCGAAGTGGAAATTTCCGCAACTTCCGAAGAGACCGGCAAAAACGAAACCATCGTCGAAGCGACGGTAGACGGCGGCGGATTGCTCATCGCGTTCAACGTGAAATTTTTACGCGAAGCGTTGGAGGTCATCCGCACCCCGAACGTTGCGCTCGAAACCTCCGCGCCGAACGCGCCGGGCGTGGTCAAGCCTGTGGGTGATGACCAGTTTTTGCATGTGATTATGCCGATGCACTTGGGGTAGAAAAAAAGAGATTAGAGACTGGAGACTGGGGATTGGTGGTCGAGTAGCCCCGAATGGTTTTAGAGGGGCGTATCGAGACCAGAGGATCAGAGAATTAGAGGATTAGAGGATTGAGGTGCCTTGTCGAGAGATGAGGCGCTTTTGATTTCAAGTTGAAATTATTTTGTCCGCGTTATGATTAAGGCTGATGTTGTCTGTGTGGTTCGTACTTCTACACCAACTACGCGCGGATTCGCAAAAGCAAATTCACGTTTGGCATCTACGATGTCATTCCATTCGGGGAGCCACTGTTCGACCGGGGTCAAATCATCCATAACAATCTGTCCACCGATTTTTATCACATCCACAAGTGCATTCCAGTTGGACGGATTAAGAAGCTCGCCTCTCGGCATGGCATCCATGAAGAGCAGGTCATACGGCTCATTTGGATTCATCACTTTATGCCAGTCGCCTGTTTTGATTTCTACGTTGGGATAATCTTTGAAAAGTTCCGTGACCGCGGTTGCAAGTGTTGGATTTATTTCGACTGAGATCAAGCGTGCATCATTTCGAAGACCGCTTGCAAGCCACGCAGTTCCCACCCCTGCACCCGTTCCTTGTTCGCCGATTCGACCGTTGGGTTTTCCGCTTGCCAGCACTTGCAGCAACTTACCGACTGATGGGATACATGCCGATGGTGGCCCTTTGTGTCCAACGGGGCGACCTTCTGGCATCAATGGAAAATTCAACTTGTTGGCAAGTTCATTTGCCTTACGGACGATTTCTGGTAGTTCGATTTCCGAATAGATGGTCTTTGGCATAAGTTTCTCTATTTTATGATCTCGTAAATGATAAACCTGCGGTTATCAAATACTTTATCAATAGGCAGGTTGCATGCGCCGATTTCCTCTGGCGGGACTTGGTTGTTCTTGCCAACCTTCTTGCTGAGAATCAGGTAATCGCCTTTCAGCATCCCATCACATTGATTAATCATGATGGAAGGATGATTCGTCATCAGTCTCATCACGCGGGCTTTGTAGAAGATCAACACGCTGTCGGGCGGCGTTTTCCTCGCTACCCAGTCATATACTTCCACGCTCATGGGGTCGAAGGGACCGTTGATCTTTCGCCCGGTTTGCACGTTGTGATAGGCAGAAACGCTCGAAGTAACAAAGAAGTAGCCAGCGATAGCGATCCAAAACCCCAACATAACTCGCTGACCCGTCACCTGATTTTTTTCAGAAAGTTTTCCAACAGCGAACTTCATCCCCTGAAATGCAAAGTAGATGAAGATAGGTAGAAGCGGGAAGATGTAACGCGGTCCCTGCCAGTAGGGGTAGGTGATATGCACGAGCATCCATACCGCGAAGAAGAGGATGAAGTACAACTCTTCTCTGCGCCGAATCCACGCGCCGAGCAAGGCGAACGCCAAAACAAAATAGTAAAGATACTGCCAGCCCGCCGCGTCGCCGAAGAACCAGCCATACACTTTGAAGTATGCGCCGATAAAACCAACGACGAGATCAACGGTCAGATTTTTGTATTGTGAGAGGTATGATTCGCCTCCGCCGGGGAATAACATCATGTTGGCTATCCATAACGCGGCGAACACCGCGCAAACGATGAATGAATTCAAAATGATTTGTTTAACAACGACCCGATCTTTACGCTGAGCAAGCAACTTTAAAAATTCAATCATCAAAAAACAGCCGAGCAGGAGAAGCCCTGTGGCGCGCAGAAACGTGGTGAAGAAAATTGCCGCGCCGATCAGCGCGTAGCGAGTCCGCGATTCGTTTTGTTGCGTTACCAAAAACAGCGTCAATGTCGAAAAGAAGAGGAAAGGAATGTCCGAAAGAATGTAATCGAGGAACTCTAACAACATCGGGTTGAACGCGAACAGCGCGACGAAGATCAGGCTCTCGCTCCGCGTGAGGCGTGATCTTGTAAATAGATACAAGCAAACTAAAAATCCCGCGTAAAAAAGCAATCCAGGAATCTTCAACGTCATCGGGCTGATTCCGTTCGCCGCGTAAAACGGAACCAAGATCAAGGGGTAGCCCCACGGGTAGGCGAGTGGTCCGAGGTGCGTCGTGGATTGATAATTTGTGAAATCGCTGATCGCGATAAATTCATCCACTGTGCCATCCCAAACGCTTTTCGCTTGCAACACATACCACGCCCAATCGTCGCCCCATTCATGTCCGCGCCGCAACATGCCCGCGCCGATCAACGTCGAAACAAAAATAATGAGCAACAATGGGTGCAAGAATTTTTTCATGTGTTGATTGTACTCTCGATGAAAAAAGAACGGGATTAATTATTTGTCTAGACGAATAATTAATCCCGTTGATCTGGATGGATAGCCGCGCATCTCTCCCCGCCCAGCCTGATTCTGCTTTGATGCTTTTTTCTACCCCGTGGCTGGTCCCTGTTCGCTAACCGCGGTGACTTGTTCAAACTTCGATCTCATCTTGAAGACGATCCACAAACTGATTGCGGCAAAGATGGCAATGAGACCTTCCGTTTGTAAAACTCCAACCGACTGACCAACATACACAGCGACCGCGTCCACGAACGCGTGCCACAGTAATGCCAGCCAAAACCAAATGGCTTGTTTCTTTACAAGCCCGTATAACACCATCAATGAAAGGCTCGCGTGCAAACACATCGCAAAGACCCGCTCGAAGAATCCCAGCAACGCCATATACGGCTGCGTGGACCAGAACGCTTGCACTTGTTGTTTCGCCAGTTCAAGTTGTTCGGGCGGAATGCTTGGCACAGTGGACAAGTCTATATTGCGATAGCCGATCATAAACACAAGTGTTGCCGCTGCGGAAATCCCAACCAGTATCGCTTCTGTCCCACCGTGACCCAGTCCAACCAGCACGCCTTCCTTCCATGAACGCGATTTCTTTAGAATGAATTTGAATAGAATATAACGCGCAGTTTCTTCGAAGATGCCCGCCAGCAGACCCAGTATGATGGCGGTGACCAGTAACGAAGTTCCTTTAAAGAAACTGCCTAACCCCGCCACCAGCGGGATGTGCAAAACCTGCGAGGCGATAAAAGTCAAGCCGCCCGCAAGCGCGAGTTTCCACGAAAGCGCGAACTTGCGCGTGAAGACGATCCATAAAATGATAGGCAACAGGATCATGCCCAGAAAACTGATAACGTATGCCGTGATAAGCATGATGTTTCTCCTTATTGTTTATTGCGACGGCATGGAACGCATTCGCCGCGCGCGTTCGGTGAGCGGACGTTTGGCGACCATGGTGACTTTGTCGCTTCCATACGGCGTGTACACATTGATGGCTTCCCATCCTTCCGAACCCCATTCATCCAACGTGGACTGAATATCTTCGTCTTTCGCGCCGAAAAAACTTCCAATGGTTTGAACGCGATATTCCCATTGCTTGATTTCGTCTGCCATGTCAATCTCCGTTTCACGTGAAACGGAGCGGGGGAGTTCCGCTCCGTGTTGGTTACGACTTTGTTTCCCGCTGATACAACACGTACGAGTAGACGATCGGCACAAAGGAGGCGCCGAGCATGGCGACCAGCATGATCCAGATTCCGGATTCGCCTAGAAACGCGCAAAGAATAGTCACCACGCCGCCCAGCATGAAAAGCCTGGAGCCGAGTTTATGCGTTTTATCCCAGACTGTATCGCTCGAAAGCGTCCACGGCGTGCGGATGCCGATAAAGAAGTTGCGTTTTGCCCCGCTCATCAGGTAGCCTATGCCAATGAAGAGCAGTCCGACAGCTGGCAAGAGCATGAGCGTCATATTGAAGAGAGTTCCGAGGGCGGCCAATAGGGTCAGAATGTAGAGGTAGAGTATATACACCACAAACGCCACAATGAACCAATTGAAAGCGGCGCGGAATTGGGCGATGTTTGCCTTGAGCGGGTCAATGCGCGGGACGATCAGGAACAAGCCCGTCAGCGCGATGCTGATGATCGGGAGCAGAAAGACGCCCCAGAATTTGGATATATAGCCGTCAATCTCGCCAGCCGCATTCCAATGCCCGGGCATGGGATCAGGCAGGCGGCTCCAAAGCAGGAGTCCTGCCAGCACCGCGCTAGCGATCAAGGTAACGGAAACGAAAATAGTTGTGCGTGTTGACATTTGATTTCCTTTCAATGAACGTCCCGCAGGTTTCTGCACAACGCAGATGTTCGTTGCGCCGTCTGCGGAACGGTGTGATTCGGTTATTTATCTTCCCTCGTCAAATTATTCTGCGCCAGCGAAACTATGCCGCTCAATCCGCCGAGATTCATTGTGTCTACCGCCGAACTCGGCACGATCACCAGCGCGCCTTTTTCCTTCAAGCCTTCAAAGAGCATGTTCATCGCGCGTAAGTGCAAAGCAGTAGGATTATTTACATACGACTTCGACGCCTCGGCAAACGATTCGGCGATCTGCTTCTCCGACTCGCCCAAAATGACGCGCGCCTGGCGTTCGCGTTCCGCCTGCGCCTGACGGGACATGGCGTCTTCCAAATCCTGCGGGATGACGATGTCGCGGATCTCGACCGATTGCACGGTCACACCCCAGGGTGTGGTGCGCTCATCAATGACTTGTTGCAATTCCTTATCCAGTGAACTCCGTCCAACAAGGATATCCGCCAGCATCATGCGCCCGATGATGTCGCGCAGGGCTGTCTGCGCCGCCCAGTCCACGGCGGCGCGATAGTTTTCCACTTCGAGCGCGGCTTTCTCGGCATCCCATACGACCCAGAACAAAACAGCGTCCACGTCTACAGGCACGGTATCTTTCGTCAGAGTTTTCTGCGCGGCGAACGGCGTGACCATCACGCGGTGGTCAATCCACGTTGGGATGTTGTCTATGATCGGGATGATCCAAAATGCGCCAGGTCCAGCAAGTTTTTGGAATTTTCCAAGTCGCAAAACGATGGCTTTCTCCCATTGCGATGCCACTTTCAGCGCGAACAAGATGTATGTGCCGAGAAAGGTCCAAAAGAGCGCCCATGCGCCTACAATAGCATCGTTGTATTTTCCGTCGCCGAAAACAGCGCCCAGCACTGCGATCGACAACAACACGCCGAACGATGTCCCTGCAATCGGCGGGATGTGTTGATCGGTTTTTTGCGGCTTTTTCTTTTCACTGATTGACTTCATAAACTTTGTATCCATTTCATTCTCCTTTGTTTCTGTAGTGACGACTGAAGTCGTCACTACGTTTTATTCTTCGGATTTACTCGCTTCTTTCCAAATTTTGAGTTGGTCGCTAACCATTTGGCGGATCTCACTCTTCGAGAACCCCAGCCTCAGCGCTTCGCCGATGTATCGTTGAGTCAATGCCTCCAGCGATTCTCGGCGCAGGCGTTCCGTCACTTTCGGCGGCGGGATTTCGGTGATGAATGTCCCGCGCCCTTGTTGCGTGGAGATGATCCGCGCTTCATCTAAAATGCGATAGGCGCGCGCAACCGTGTTGAAGTTGATGCGTAATTCCTCCGCCAATGCGCGCACGGTTGGGAGTTGATCGTCGTGTTGTAGTTTGCCGCTTACAACCTGCGCCTGCACTTGATTCACGATCTGGGTATAAATAGGCAGTCCCGAGCGGAAGTCTATCTGGAGGGTGAGTTTTTTGTTTGCCATGATTGTACCAATTGTATCATTGTCACAATTGTATGCCGTCAGCAGATTTTGTCAAGAGGCAAGAATCCCCTGTTAGGGCAAAGTAGAAATGTCCCTTTTGAGCAAAGTTAAAATGTCCCCTTCGGAGGACAGGCAACTTGGAGACATTACTAGAAATGAGCGCGAAAGAAATCAATCGGTTGGAAGTGCTGCAACGGCTGGACAAGAAAC
>CASGHD010000095.1 GCA_949319575.1 uncultured Anaerolineales bacterium
TTTTAGGACTTTGGATAACTCAATCGGCGCGGTCTGCGCCCCCGGCAATGAACCTTGTTCCTCAACAACAAGGACGGATACGGTCGCCCTACGCGAGACTCTATCTCCGCCAAACTATGACCGCGAGTTACCATCAACGAAAATTACGAATTACCAATTACTTCTTAGCCCTCCCTCGGCGCGCGCATCTCATCCAACTTGTGACGCAATTCAATGCGTCGTTCATCCGCCGCGTGGCGCACATCGCTGAAGAAGTTCTCGCCGCGCGCGCGAATCATCCCGCGCAGTTCCTCGCCCGATTCAGGCGCCATCAATAGCGCGATGGTCGAACCGACCAAACTCCCTACAAAGATCCCGATCAAAAAGCCAAACATGCGTTTCATGGAATTCTCCTCTGGATTACGTCATTGCGAGGAGCGCTCTTGTTCTTTGCGACGAAGCAATCTCCAACACGGTGAAGGGGATTGCTTCGTCGGGTCTTCGACCCTCCTCGCAATGACGGAAGTTTTGATAAATTTATTATAGGCGAAAAAGGAAATTTGTGGAATAATCAGCAACACCGCGCGTATCCGCTTTGCGTGAACGCGACGGGAAAATCTCAAAGCCTGTCCAGCGCGGCGACAAGGGGACGACCGCACCAAACGGCTCCTACCAAATCGGAGGATACCATGTCTGCAACACCAATTTCCACCAGCGCGGCGACCACCGCGCGCAAAAAAGTCACCACCCTCACCTATCGCCAGAAAAAGGAACGCGGCGAGATCATCACCATGCTCACCGCCTACGACTATCCCACCGCGCTGGCGATGGACAAAGCGGGAGTCGATTCCATCCTCGTCGGCGATTCGCTTGGGATGGTCGTGTTAGGATACGAAAACACGCTTCCTGTCACGATGGAGGAGATGCTCCATCACTGCCGCGCTGTCTCACGCGGCGCGAAGTCTGCGTTGCTCATCGGCGACATGCCGTTCATGTCGTATCAAGTCTCCGTCGAAGAAGCGACGCGCAACGCGGGCCGCTTCCTCCAACACGGCGGCATGGACGCGGTCAAACTCGAAGGCGGGCGCGAACGCGCGGACGCGGTCCGTTCCATCGTCAACGCGGGGATTCCCGTCATGGGGCATCTCGGTCTCACGCCGCAATCGATCAACCAACTTGGCGGATTCCGCGCGCAGGGCAAAACCGCCATCGCCGCGAAACGACTCGTCGAAGATGCGATCATCCTCGAAGGGGCGGGCTGTTTCTCCATCGTGCTTGAGTCGGTGCCTGCGCGGCTGGCGGAGTTGATCTCGAAGAAAATTTCCATTCCCACCATCGGTATCGGCGCGGGCGCGGGCTGCGACGGGCAAGTGCTGGTCACGCACGACCTGCTCGGTCTGTTCGACCGCTTCACGCCCAAGTTCGTCAAGAAGTACGCCAACTTCCACGGCGAGATGCAAAAAGCATTCGGCGACTTCATCGAGGATGTTGAGTCCAAACGATTCCCCGCACTTGAGCATACAGTCGAGATGGAAGACAAAGAGTGGGAATCCTTGCAAAAGGAACTTGCCTAAGAAAGTAAACTACGCAATACGCAGTACGAAGTATTGCCCTACTGCGTATTGCGTACTGCGTAACACATGAATTCAAAAATCCTCATCGTTGGCACGGGCGCGCTCGGCACGTTATTCGCCGCGCGATTGTCACAGGCCGGACACAACATCACCATGCTCGGCACATGGAAGGAGGGAATCGCGTCCCTGAAAAAAGACGGCGCGCGGATTGTTGATTTAAAAGGAAACGAAACAAAGTTCAACGTCCATGCGACTGACGATCCGCATGAGTGTGCTGGCGCGAAACTTGCGCTCGTGCTAGTCAAAGCGTGGCAAACGGAACGCGCGGCGAATCAGTTGAAAGATTGTCTCGCAGACGATGGACTCGCGGTCACCCTCCAAAATGGGATCGGCAATTACGAAACACTCACTCAAGTTCTAGATAAACCAGCCACAGAGTTCACAGAGAAAAAAAGAGAGAAAGACTCAGTGATCTCTGAGGTCTCTGTGGCTAAGCCCTCGCGTGTTGCTTTGGGAAGCACAACCACTGGGGCAACTCTCCTCGCGCCGGGCGTAGCGCGCGCCGGGGGCGAGGGGGTTGTGTCCATTCAACGGCATGAAAACATTAACTCAATTGAATCGGCCTTGACCTCTGCGAATTTCAACGTGCATCTCATCGAAGACGCGCAATCGCTGGTGTGGGGAAAACTCGTCATCAACGCGGCGATTAATCCGCTGACCGCGTTATTGCGCGTGCCGAATGGCGAATTGTTGAATCGCCCGTCCGCGCGGGAGATGATGGCGAAATTGGCGAGCGAAGTTGCGGAAGTTGCCCACGCGGAAAAAATAAAACTCCCTTTCGACGACCCTGTAGCAATGGTGGAAGAGGTGGCTCGCAAGACCTCCGCGAATCAATCGTCCATGTTGCAGGATGTGCTTCGCAACGCGCCCACGGAAATCGACGCGATCTGCGGCGCGGTGGTCGAGATCGGGAGGAAACATAATATCGAAACGCCGATCAACCAGGCCTGCTGGCAATTGGCGCGCGCCCTCCAGAAACCACAGTGATTTCGCACCGGTTTACATGGTAAGATTCGGTGAGAAGCACCTGGAGGTTTCACATGCAAAAGTGGTTTGCCGTTCTTCTCCTTTCTCTCTTGTTGGCCTTTCCATCGGTTGCGCGCGCTCAGGGGGAGGTCAAATTTGAATCACTCAGCATCGAGTTGTGGGCGGAATACGACCAGCCTAGCATGTTGATTATCAATGAGTTTGTCGTTTCGCCGGAAACGCCACTCCCTGCCCAGGTGACGTTGCGGTTCCCAAAGGAGGGAAACCTGACCGCGGTGGCGTTCAGCGCGAACGGACAGTTGGTCAACGCGCCGTTTGAAACGCCAGCCCAGCAGGGTGACTGGCAAACCATCACCATAAACGTGGATGCCTACGCGCCTTATCGGATCGAGTACTACCAAGCGATTGCGCGCGACAATAACAAGCGGTCGTTTAACTACAAATGGTTCGGCGACTATCAGGTAAGCCAGTTTATCCTGACGCTCAGCATCCCTGTCGATAGTAGCGAGGCAACCATCACCCCCGTCAATACGTTCGCGCCTTCGCCAGATGGTAGGTTCCTTGTGGCGACCATTAACAAACGCGATCTTAATATGGGGAATTCCTATCAAATAGGAGTAGCGTATCAACGGAATACGGAAGCCCTCACCTCCCCAAATGCGGCAAGCCAGGTACAACCGTCTGAGCCGCTGGGTGAGGATACGCAGGGCCGTACTTCGGTGGATCAACTTCCATGGATCGTCGGTGGAGTGGGAGTTGCCATGATCGGGGTTGCGCTTATTTTGTATCGTCGGTCCCTGAGCGCGAGCGCGTCGATATCTTCCCAAGCTCGAAAACGCCGCGGCAAAGGCGTTGGCTCCCAAACAGACGAACCGCAGGGGGAGGTCTACTGCCATCAATGCGGCGCGCGCGCGGTTTCCGGGGACCGTTTCTGCCGCGCGTGTGGGAGTCGACTCCGCCCGGGGTAGGGCGAACCAGCCGCCCCGTCGAGATGAAGCGGCTTTTCATCCGCAATTAAAACCAAAACGGCTCTCGAAAATTCGGGAGCCGTTTATGTTCTATCAAAGAAAAGAAGGGGATGGCTATTCTTGCACAGGCATGGGCGCGTTCTTGCGCTGGCGGAACGTGATGCGCGCGCGCGTCAGGTCGTACGGCGACATTTCCATCGCGACACGGTCGCCAAGCAGAATACGGATGTAGTGCTTTCGCATTTTGCCGGAGAGGTAGGCGAGCACTTCATGCCCGTTATCGAGCCGAACTCGGAATTGTGTGCCGGGTAAGGCCTCGATTACAAGACCCTCAGCGCGAATTTTATCTTCTTCCTTAGCCATGGTGTCTCTTTCTACTCATTTCACTCGCCGTCGCGGGTGAAGGTGCGCCGCTTGATACGGCGGATTGCTTTTTTCTTTTCCATACGGCGCTGTTCGCTTTTGGAGACGAACCAGCGTTTGCGACGGACGGTGCTTAACACGCCGCTCTTGACGACCTTTTTACGAAAACGTTTTAACAGCGAGTCTTGCGATTCGCCGCTACGAAGATTTACAGATGCCAAACGAAGTCACCTCCTTCCCGCATGGAAATAAAAAACTCTGCGTTCATGCAGAGTCGGTTGAGGGATGGTGTAAAAATAAGAAACGACAAAATGATCGCTGGATCAAACCGCGCGCTTCACGCTCCTCTGTGTATTCGGGGCATTGCCCGTCAACCGAACTGCAAGATTAATTATACATGAAACACGCGCAGTTGGATAGACTGCGCGTGTGCTTTTTTAAGAAAAGCCCCTTGGCAATGACCTACTCTCCCAGGAGGTCGCCCTCCAAGTACCATCGGCGCTGACGGACTTAACTGCCGGGTTCGGGATGTGACCGGGTGTACCCCCGTCGCTCCAATCACCAAGGGACTATTTCACATGTGAATGCTGAACAGCAACTGATAAGATTTGCGTGGAAGAGTAATAAGTTCTCCACATCACGGGATTCAGCCCTCGACCATTAGTACAACTTAGCTCAACACATTACTGCGCTTACACTTGTTGCCTATATAGCAGGTGGTCTACCTGCGGTCTTACTCCATTAACTGGATTACAGGGATCTAATCTTGAGGCGAGTTTCCCACTTAGATGCTTTCAGCGGTTATCTCTGCCCGACGTAGCTACCCAGCAATGCTCCTGGCGGAACAACTGGCACACCAGAGGTCAGTCCACTCCGGTCCTCTCGTACTAGGAGCAGCTCCTCTCAAATCCCTTACGCCCACAGCGGATAGAGACCGACCTGTCTCACGACGGTCTGAACCCAGCTCGCGTACCGCTTTAACGGGCGAACAGCCCGACCCTTGGGACCTTGTCCAGCCCCAGGATGCGATGAGCCGACATCGAGGTGCCGAGCGAGATCGTCGATGTGAACTCTTGGATCTCACCAGCC
>CASGHD010000096.1 GCA_949319575.1 uncultured Anaerolineales bacterium
GTTTCTTGTCCAGCCGTTGCAGCACTTCCAACCGATTGATTTCTTTCGCGCTCATTTCTAGTAATGTCTCCAAGTTGCCTGTCCTCCGAAGGGGACATTTTAACTTTGCTCAAAAGGGACATTTCTACTTTGCCCTAACAATTATACACCGCCTCTTGACAGATTCCCCCGCCCGCATAGAATCACGCCGACATGACAAACCGCTTCATCCTCGACGTTGATCCTGATTCAGTTTCCTCAACCTTTTCTTCCCCTTTCAAAAGAGAGCCATCATCGGCTCTCTTTTTTGTTCCGTTTGACTCCCCTCTCCTTTTAGGAGAGGGGCTGGGGGTGAGGTTCGCGCTTCACAATCTACTTCTCTGTGAGACCTCCACTTGCATATTTGTGCAAAACGCTGGCAATCAACGTTTGGTAAGGAACACCTTCACGAATGGCTCGTTTTTGTAAATCCGTCAGATCTTTTGAAGAGATGCGGATGTTGACACGCTTATCCTTTTTGAATGTTGCACGCGCATACGCTCGATATTTCTCTTTTTGCTCTTTCACATTTTTTGCAGACTTCCACTCATCCTGCTCATACGAGGCAAGCAGTTTGAGTTCGTCTTGGTCAAGTTTGAGTTTGGTCATTCGTCACTTCCTTGCTTTTTCTTGATTTCGATTGTAGCATCTCATAAACTTCTGAGCAACAATTTATCTTCAACTTGACACTTGAAACCTGAAACTTGGAACTTAACGTATGATTAAACTCCCCGGCCTAATTGACCCCCACGTCCACGTGCGCGAACCTGGGCAGACCCACAAAGAAGACTGGGACTCCGTCACCCAAGCCGCGCTCGCCGGCGGCGTGACGATGATCCTCGCCATGCCCAACACCAAGCCTCCCATCTTCGATGAAGCGACTCTCGATCTCGCGCTCGACGCTGCCAAACAAAAAGCGCGTTGCGACTACGCCCAATTCCTCGGCGCAGGACCTGACAACGCGGATATCGTTTCATCCCTCGCGCCCAAAGCCGCGGGCTTGAAAATGTACCTCGACTCCACCTTCGGCGAACTCCGCCTCGATGATATGACATTATGGATACCACATTTTCAAACCTATCCAAAAGAATATCCCATCGTCCTGCACTCCGAATCCCGAACCATGGCGGCAGGGATTCTCTTCGCCGCAATCTACGACCGTCCCATTCACATCGCGCATGTTTCATTGAAAGAAGAAATCCTGCTCATCAAAGCCGCGAAAGAAAAAGGAATTAAGGTTACGTGTGAGGTCTGTCCACACCACCTGTTTATGGTTTCGCAAGTGTCGGACAATGAAAGAGGAAAGAAGAAAGAGGGGCAAATGGAAGTTCGTCCACGTTTGGCAAAGCAGGAAGACGTAGATGCGCTATGGGCAAACCTCAATGTGATTGATTGCTTCGCCACTGACCACGCCCCTCACACCCTCGCAGAAAAAGACTCCGATAACCCTCCGCCTGGATTCCCTGGCTTGGAAACTCTCTTGCCTCTCCTCCTCACCGCCGTTGACCTTGGACGTTTGACCTTAGACGATTTGATTCAAAAGAGTGTTGTCAATCCAAGAAATATTTTCCACCTCCCCGAACAATCCGAAACGTGGATTGAAGTGGATGAAAACGCAACGTATGAAATTCGGGCGGCGGAGCAATTCTCAAAGTGCGGCTGGACTCCCTTCGAGGGGTGGCAGGTCAAAGGGCGCGTGAAGCGGGTTGTCCTCCGAGGAAAAACTGCCTTTGAGGATGGGAAAATTTTGGTTGAACAAGGTTATGGAAGGAATGTAAGAGCATTGGAAATGGAGTAGAATCCAAGTATGAGAACAAATTTCACCGAAAAGCGCGGAAGAATCGAGCAGATGGACCGATCATTTGACTTGAAATTCTGGCAGATGCAACCTGCAAAAGCGCGTTTTGACGCCTCGTGGGAATTGGTAGTCCATTATATGAAAGTAAAAGGACGCGATGTTCGTCAACTCCGACTTCAGCGACTTGTTACGCATTTTCAACGACCACAACGTTAGGTATTTGATCATTGGCGGTTATGCAGTTGTTCAGTATGCCGAACCGCGCTTTACCAAAGACCTCGATGTTCTAATCGGCACCGACATCAATAATGCGGATGCGGTGTATAACGCATTGAAGGAATTTGGCGCCCCGCTGGCAGATTTGACTCCAAAGGATTTTTCAGAAGAAGGTTTTTTCTTCCAAATGGGTGTGCCGCCTGTACGCGTAGACGTGTTAATGGGAATCCCTGGAATCAAGTTCGATGAATGTTGGGATCGGCGCATGGAAGTGGACTTCGATGGCTTGAAGGCGATTTTCATTTCAAAGCAAGACCTTATCCTTTCCAAACGGGCGGCAGGACGCCCGCAGGATTTGATTGATGCAGATTTACTCTCTCAAGAGTAACTTTCAGACTTCCGAAGTCCACGAGACTTCGGAAGTCTTTGTATAGTAAAAGGAATCACCGTGCAAAACTTCACCGACGTAAAACTCGAAATCTTCATTCCGCAAGACCACGCCATGAAACTCGCCGACGCGCTTTCAGAGATCGGTGTGGGCGTGATCGGAAACTACGACCACTGCGTTGCTCTCACCGCCGTGCGCGGATTCTTCCGCCCGATGGAGGGCGCGAATCCATTTGAAGGGACAATTGGAGAGATCAGCGAAGTGGCGGAGTATAAAATGGAGGTCAATTGCAAGCGCGAGTTGGTGGAGGATGCGATCAAAGTGATAAAGAGTGCGCATCCCTACGAAGAGGCGTTGATTAATGTTATCCCGCTAGCGAATCATCTCTTTGAGTGATGAAAGGCAAAACGATGAAACGATTAACCGTAATCCCAGCGCTTCTTGCGATCATGGCATGTAGTTTATTCGTTCCAACGCCGCCCGCGACCGAAACTCTCATCCCGCTTCCAATTTCGACCACTGAAACATTCATGGCGGTTTGCACGCCGCCCGCCTGCAGCGCAAACGAAACGTATTCCTGCCCCGGCAATTGCCCGGGCGGATGCGGCACAGTCTGCGCCACCGTCACACCCGACGCGGCTTTCGCCCCGATTACGACTGTTGAAGGCGCCGGGGAATGGATCGTGCGAACAGAAGAGAATCTCGCTTATCTCGATCCTGCCGGCATAAAACAGGAATTCATTCTTCAACGGTTCTACGCGCCCGTGGTTGATTTTGTTCTTGTGCGCGATGGGAACATCTATTCGTTGACCGATACCGGCAACGGCTCGCTCAGACTCGATCGAGTGTCTCCGCGTGAAGGTTGGATCAACGAACTGGACACGCGTCGTGACGTGGAGGGAAATCCGCGCATCGCGCCGATATTTTCCGCCGATGGCAAAAGCCTCGTCTGGAGTCGCGCCGACGAAAACGAAACGATGACGCGCGCGGTCTTCATCAGTTCATTGGAAACGGGCGAAAGCCGCGAAATCTGGCGCGCGGAGTTGCCAACGGAGGCGTCGGGTCACGCGCTTGTTCCGATCTTTTATGATGAGGCGCGGCAAATGCTGGTGTATGCGCTCCACACGTTTTACAGCGGCATGACTCCCACTCAGGTGGCTTCGTTGTATGTTGCGGATGTCGCCGCCGATAAGATCACACCGCTTTGGACTCTCAACCCCGCTGAGATGTACGCCGGCGTTTCAGCCACGGTCTCTCCGGACGGACGCCTGCTCGCCTATCTGACATGGGGCGAACCCCAAGCCGATTTCACCCTGCCGTGGACTCTTCACATCCGCGACCTCTCGAACGGAAATGAAACCACGCATCGCCTCACCGAAACATGGGAAATCGCGGAAGTTCACTTGCTTGCGCCTGATGGAAATAAAGTATTGCTCACAACCTCGCGCCGAACTCCCAATGACGACTATCAAACTGAAATGCTTATCTTCAATCTACAAGATCAAACATGGAACAGCATCTACGCTCCCGATTACGATGCCAAACCCTACTTCAACCCACGCGCGTGGACGGACGGCGATTGGCTCATCCTCACCAACTCCGACGACGACTCAACATGGGTCATGCGCCCCGATGGAGAATCGCTGACCCAAATCACGCCGCTGGAATGGGTTGGCATTCTTGAGCCATAGGTGAACTCCATTGATCAATGTTATTCCCCTGGCGAATTTATCTTTTTGGATGAGTGATAAAGCAAGAAAGGAATAGTTATGGAAATAGTTTTACAAATTTACCATCTTGACTATAACGACGAAGATATAAATGGAATTGTTTCTATTCTTGAGAGAAGGCACTTACAAGAAGGTTGGAAAATACACATGCCAACGGAAGAGACTAATTCAATTCTGATTCGATACGACCGTAACGAGAAACTTGAGCCCGAATATGCCGAGAGAAACTTTTTATTAACCAATGCGGCAGAGTTCTTGATGCCATTCGAGAAGGAACAAATTGATGAAGTCAAAGCATATCAATTAGGTGTAATGCTAAAGATTGTTACAGAAGAGTTTGCTTTGCCAATACCAGCGAAGTTACTTGCAGAATGTGGAAGACTTGGAGTCGATCTTTACGTTTTGTATATGGGTAAATCATAAAGCAGAGATTTTTTCAATCGAAACAACATCAGCCTCACCCGACGCGAGAAGCGTGATCTCGGTACACCCTTCGCAACCAGCGCTCAGGGCTACTCGACCACCGTCAATCCTTCGACAATCTCATGGAAAGTCTCCAATCTCCAGTCTCCAATCTCTAATTCTCTAATTCTCCAATCCCCTAACCCCCAACCCAAGGAGCCCCATGCCCACAAACTCATCCTCCCCTCACCTGCCGTTCGGCGAAAATAAAAACGCCGAATGGTATGGCAAGGACATTATTTCCGTCAAGCAGTTCAAGCGTGAAGATTTGGAATACATCTTCGGCGTGGCGCACGAGATGCGCGGCATGGTCGAGCGCGTGGGAACGTTCGATTTGCTGAAAGGAAAAATCCTGGCAAACCTTTTTTATGAACCGTCCACGAGAACATCGTCGTCGTTCACTGCCGCGATGGAGCGACTCGGCGGCTCGGTCATCCCGATCAATGAGGTGAAATATTCGTCGGTGACGAAAGGCGAAACGCTGACCGACACCGTGCGCACGCTCGAATGTTATGCCGATGTGATCGTGTTGCGACATCCCGAAACGGGGTCGGCGGCGATCGCGGCGAAGGCGATGCGTAAACCGCTCATCAACGCGGGCGACGGCGCGGGCGAACATCCCACGCAGGCGCTGCTCGACGCGTTCACGATTCGAGAGGAACTCAAACATTTTGATAATCTCACTGTCACCATGCTCGGCGATCTGAAATATGGGCGCACCGTCCACTCGCTGGCGCGTTTGCTGTCGTTGTTCGATGTGAAGTTGAATTACGTCTCGCCCGATATTTTGAAGATGCCGAAAGAAGTGATGGATGAAGTAAAAGAGAAAGGCATTTCGCAAAATGAATTTTCATCGCTCGATAAAGTTTTACCCGAAACCGATGTGTTGTATGTCACGCGCGTCCAAAAGGAGCGCTTCGAAAATGCGGACGAGTACGAGAAGGTCAAAGGCGCGTATGTGATTGACCCCGCCATCATGCAAGCGGCGAAACAAAAGATGATCGTGATGCACCCGCTCCCGCGCGTCACCGAGATCAGCATGGACTTCGACGACGATCCCCGCGCCGCGTATTTCCGTCAGATGGAATATGGCTTGTATGTGAGAATGGCTCTTCTCGCAATGGTTCTTGGCAAAGCCTAAAAACATTAACCGCGAAGAACGCTAAGAGCGCGAAGATTTTTAAAGATTTTCTTTGCGAACTTCGCGCGCTTAGCGGTGAACAGGAATTTCATGGAAACTTTTTTCTCTTTTTTGGAAAAGCGCGTGGATGATTGCTCGTCATTGCTCTGTGTGGGACTTGATCCGCACGTTAGCGAGTTATCTTCTCCCACCGCCGCTTCAGCCCTCGACTTCTGCCTGACTCTCATTAAGGCGACCGCTCCCTACGCCGCGGCATTCAAACCCAACGCGGCGTTCTTCGAAGTCTTCGGCGCCGAAGGGTGGACCGCGCTCAAACAAGTCATCGAAGCGATTGATGAAGAATCAAAACGCCTCGGCTCGATGATACCCGTCATCCTCGATGCCAAGCGCGGCGACATTGCCTCCACAGCCGAAGCGTACGCAAAATCCGCATTTGAATCGATGGGCGTGGATTGCATCACGTTGAGTCCATACTTGGGAAAAGACTCGATTGAACCATTTCTCAAGTATCCAGAGCGAGGCGTGTTTTTGTTGTGCAAGACGAGTAATGCGGGGAGTGGAGATTTGCAGGACATCCTCGTGACCATTGACGATAGACCATTGACCATAGAAAGCGACTCATCGTCTATGGTCAATGGTCCATCGTCGGTTCCGCTTTACGAACACGTCGCTCGCCTTGCCCAGACATGGAACACCAACAACAACATCGGACTCGTCGTCGGCGCGACTCACATAGACGCGCTGAAACGCGTCCGCGCCGCCGCGCCTGATTTATGGTTTCTCGCGCCTGGCGTCGGCGCGCAAGGTGGAGAGTTGGCGTCCGCATTGAGAGCAGGCTTACGTCAGGACGGACGCGGGATGTTGATCCCCATCTCG
>CASGHD010000097.1 GCA_949319575.1 uncultured Anaerolineales bacterium
TCTTCTTGATAAATCCAACTTCCAACACCCGCTTCCCAAAGCCTGCCTTCTGCCTTCTACTCTCTTTTTCCTTCCCCAACTCCCCTCTCAAATACCCCAGCGTATTGGACATATTCATCGCCAGCGGATCGCTCACCATCAACCGCAGTAAGCCTGCCTCATTCATGCGCTTGTCCAACTGGCGGACTTGCCCCATCGGTTTGTCCATGTCAAAGGGCAGGAATTGCTGAAGTGTGGATTTGTACGCTGTGAACTGCCAGTGCGACGCGCCAGCAAAGGCAACGATTTCAGATGTCGCTGCGAGCGGTTTTTGCGAAGCAGTCTCCTCATTCAACAGGAGATTGCTTCGTCGTCGCTCCGCTCCTCCTCGCAACGACATGGGGTTGTAAGTTAGTCTCCAGTCTCTAGTCTCTGCATAAACTTTTTTATTCTCTTCTTCCGTCTGTCCAAGCGATAAGTTAAATTCCAAAAATGTTTCCCACGGAATGAATTGGCCTTCTTCGAGCGTCGCATTTTCGCGCGCCCACTTGAGAGTCGATTCATAAAACTCAGGCGGCGTGCGGAAGGGACGCGCGGTCACCATGCCAACATTTGGGAAGGTTTCGAGAATCTCCACAGAACGCGAAAGCCAATTCGGGGAGAACAAAACGTCCGCATCGGTGTAAGAAATAATTTCGCCAGGCGCGCCCGCCAACATCATATTCCACGCGCCGCCTTTCCCCATATTCTTTTCAGAGAGGATCAAATATTGAATTCGTCCCTCTTCTTTTTCTTTCACAAGGAAGTCACGCACTTCGGCACACGAGCCGTTATCGAAGACCATCAGGTCGAACGGCAAGCCTGCATCTTTTCGCATGGAATCCAAACTTACTTTTAATACATCCAATGTCTCGGCATAAAATCCGCTCAAGAAGGGGATGTAATTCAACAGCGCGACGGTAATCCGCTCGGGCTTGGCTACATCTTTGACGAACTTGGCGGGGTTTTGTCCTTTTCTCATTGAGTTTCAAGTTCCAGGTTTCAGGTGTCAAGTGGGGTCGAAGGTCAAATGTCGAAAGTCGTGCGACCTTAGACCTTTGACCTGTGGCTCATTTGAAGAGTTTGTGGATTCGCTTCTGCCAGCGTTTTGGGCGGGCGATGTTTTCGAGCATGTTTTCAGGCAAAAAGAAAAAGATGGCGCGCAGAAATAATTCCAACTTGCGCGTAAACCTCAACGATGTCATCTTTGGGCGGGAAAGTTTACCATCTATCAATTGATACGTTGCATCCAAAATCGTGTAGCGAATGTTAGCTTGTCCGCCCGCGAGACGGATGTTTTCGTTAGTGTCGGGGTGCTCGTAATGCGGTTTGCTTTCAGGCAGATGCGAGTAATCATGGTTCTGATGCACGATCATCACAGACGGCGTGCAATCAATCACCGCCCAGCCTTCTTTCCGCGCTTTGTAGATCATCCAATTGTCCCAGCCTGCGCGGCCGATAGTGAAAGCGGGGACATCAAGGAAAGAGGAAAGAGGAAAGAGGAAGAAGTCGGAGCCTGCGGGACGGTGGAGGGAACCTTGACGATGGACGATGGACGATAGACGATTCTCCCAACCCGTTGAAAAATCGAGTGGTTGTGGAATGTCCAAGTCCCAGCGTTGACTTAGAAGGACGAATTCTGACCTTTGACTTTTGACTCGTTTCGCCGCTTCAACAAAATCGGGCATAAGGATCATATCCGCGTTGACGATGCAGAGCAGGTCGCTGTTTGCGTTTTCGCGGGCGAGTTGAAACATGGACGAGATCAGCGGCACGCCCGATTCATTCCGCGCTACGTTGGGAATGTGCTTCACACCGAACTCTTTCGCGGCTTCGGCTAGACCCGTCTCTTCGCCGAGCAAAATAACTTCGACATCGGGGAGCAACGTCCATGAGCGGATTGCGTTGCGTTGAATCAGCGCGATGTGTGGATCGGTGAAGGGTTTGGGGGCGGAGAAGAGAGTGAGTAAAGTCATCAGTGATCAGTGAGCAGTATGTCGTTGCGAGGAGCGCTCTTGCTCTTTGCGACGAAGCAATCTCCTCGTAATTGGGGATTGCTTCGGGCGGAAGAACGCCGCTCTCGCAACGACATCATTTCAGCGCGCGTTTATCAATATCATTCAGCGTTTTATGTTCCACCCCCGCATTGATCTTCATCAATTCAGGATTGTCATGGACCAGGTCAAGAACTTCTTTCCATGAAAAATCATCGCGTCCGTTGAAGTGAGCATAGACTTGACGCATGAATTCCAAATCTTCGGGCGTGTCAACCGTCCAGCGGTAGTCGCCGAAATCGGTGGTGTGATGGAGGAGGGCGATATTATATCCGCGTGGGGAGATGCCAGTTTGAAGTGATCGGTTATCAGCAATCAGTTGTACGCCTTCGTAAAGATAGGGCATAACGTGTTCGCGGTGTTGCGGTTCTTTCGCCTTTTTCCATGCCTGTTCCAAAACCTTGAACGTACATGCTTCAATGTCAAGTCCAATCGGATAAGTGCGGTGATATGGCGGAGGCAAACGATTCGCCACGAAATCAAATCTCAAGTCTCCAGTCTCCAATAACGTATTTACTACTGCATCAATCAACTCAGGATCAATCACTGGGCAATCAGCAGTAATTCTTACAACCACATCCGCCTTCGCTTGCTTGGCAGTCTGGTAATAACGGTCAAGCACATCGTAGAGACTGCCGCGCGTGAAGGGGATTCCGCTGAAGTGACAGTATTCGGCTACGGGGTCGTCGGACGCGTCCGTCGTCGTGGCGAAAATGGTTTGGGAAACTGAAGCAGACCGCGAGGTCCGAACGAAGACGCGTTGCAACATCGGTTGACCCGCGATGTCTGCGAGAATCTTCCCAGGCAACCGCGAGGAGGACATGCGTCCCTGAATGATGGCGACTACGTTTGGTTTCATGGTGAATGTAGGGGCGATCCTTGCGGTCGCCATTGGATAGGGGCAAGCCCTGTCCCTACGAAATATCTGCCTCCGATGGAATGGGAAGCGGAGTCACGAATCCTTTCGCGCGAAATTTTTCAACATACTCGCGTACCACATGATA
>CASGHD010000098.1 GCA_949319575.1 uncultured Anaerolineales bacterium
GGCGCGGATGGAGGCGGGTTCGACATCATGATGAGCATCGTGCTTCCGAACTTCCAGATGATGATGGCGGCAATTTCGACGGGCATCATGGAATCGGCGACGACGAAATCGGCGGCGCATGTGAGCAACACAAAACTTCAACATCTCAGTCAGGCATTGCAGGATTTGCCCACCATCCGCGCGTACATCGCCCGCATGCGCATCAAAACGGACCTTTCACATGCTCTGCTGTTGGACGCCTTAACCGCCCTTGAGGGGAATCAGCCAAACGCCATGTTGCGCATCCTCGAGGTCAAGGCGGCGGCGGGAGAATCCGCGACAGAAGTCACCGACCTGGCGATGCGAGTCTGCGGCGGCGCGGCGTTTCGCAAGGAAGTGGGAGTCGAGCGCAACTTCCGCGATGCGCGCGCGGCTACCGTGATGGCTCCTACTACGGATGTGCTGTACGATTTCATCGGCAAAGCGGTTTGTGGAATGCCGCTGTTTGGATGAGGATGAATTTTTCTATGACCGCCAACGCAACTGAACTGATTAAACGACTTCAAATCTCGCTGAATGAAACGCTGGAAACTCTCGCCGCGCTGACCGACGCGGAACTGGATGAGTCATCGGATCACATCTGCGCCACAGACGGCACAGTGCGCGACCTGCTGACTCACAACATTGACCACGACAGGATGCACGCGGGGCAACTCTTCAACTCGCGCTACCTGCTCAAGAACATGCAAAAAGGCGAAGTCCATCGCCTGATGGTTGATACCGTGAAGGCGCGCGCGGAAGTGATCGCCGCGTTGATCGGCATGCCCGATGAACTCCTCGACGCGTCTATTCCCGACGAAGGCTGGACGATCCGCGAAATGGTGGAACACACCATTTTTTGGGAACGCCATTCGATTGACGATCTGCGGCGGCGACAGTTGGCTGGGCGATTGGAACAGAGAGAATCCACACTGTCCGATGTTGTTGATCCATTGTATGGATCGTTACCAGAAGTTGACTTGAACGACAGCATCACTCCAACTCCCGTTCCCGACCCTGAAATGGTGAAAGCGAATAAATGACACACCGTCCCGCAGGCTTCCTCGCAAAATACAATTGATTCAACCGAGCTCTTCGACAGGCTCAAGACAACGCCTGCGGGACGTTCTGCGTAAGGTGAGTAAATAACTGATGGTATGCGCATGTCAATCCCGAAGGGATGGCAGGGTTGTAGAAAAACGCGATCATCAATTCAAATCCCGAAGGGATGACATATCTGACACCCCTTCGGGGTTGTCGTTCGCGATGCATCTATAATCATTTGACCCCTTCGGGGTCTTGGAGCCTCATTTGCTTCTCGTATTTTCGTTCGCAGTTGTACTGCGAACGGGGAACTGATATCCCAACAGGAACCTTATATTTTACGAACCCAATCTCGCTCAAAACGCAAGAGCCGTAATTCCTTTGTGCGCTTCGTGTCATTTCGACACCGCTCAATGCAAGCCTTTTGCGTTAGAAATGTCCTTACCGTGAAATCATTTCGCCGCGCGCTCGTGTTTATCCTGATCGGGGGGGCGATCCTCTTCGGGTGCGCGCGACCAGCCCCACGTCCCGAAGAGATGCGGGAGCCGCTGGGCAATTTCGATCCCGAAACGCAGTCGCTCATCGCCCGCGCCGAACGCGTCGTCTTCCTCATCCCCTTTTCGCATTGGGATACGGACTGGCACGATTCGTTCGAGGCGTACAGCAAGAAGGCGGATCAAAACATCCTCACTGCGATTGAGATTGCGAAAGACAATCCGCGCTATCGGTATACGTTGGAACAAGTTCTGTTCGTCCAGCATTTTTGGGAGACGCACCCCGCCTCGCGCGCGGACCTTGTGAGTCTGGTGCAAAATGGACAACTCACCTTCTCGTGGGGCGGGATCACGCAACCCGAGACCAGCCTGGTCGCGCCTTCGATTCAAGTGCGCAACCTGAAATTTGGCGAGGCGTGGATCGCTGAAACGTTCGGCGCGGACTATGTGCCGCGCTCGGCATGGCAATCGGATGCGTTCGGCAACTCTGCCGCGTTCCCATCTTATTTGAGTCAACTCGATATTCCCTATCTTTTTATTGGACGCCATCAAGGACGCTGTGATCCCGATTACGAAAACTGCGCGCCATTGCCGCCCGCGTTCTATTGGACGAGTCCCGCTTCCTCGCAGGGACGTGTGTTGGTCGCGTACATGTCGTATTACGCCGCATGGAACGATCTGTATCGGGATGACGATCCCAGCGTTCAAATTTCCAAATTACACAAGACCATCGAAGAAGAATTCAAAACCACCGATTCAAATTTTTTGTTGATGCAAGTTGGGTTCGACTTATCAAACCCTCGCACCGACCTGCTCGAGTTTGTGGATCGTTGGAATGCGGAAGATAAGGATACCGTTTTGGTTGTGTCCGACGCTGACAGCGCATTTCAATATCTGGCGACACAGCCATTGCCTGAGATCACCGTTGACATGAATCCGATCTGGCAGGCGTTTTACAATACGCGTCCGTTTGCAAAGATCGCCGACAAAGAAAGCGAATACTATCTCACCGCCGCCGATAAGTTTGGTTTGTTGATTGACGCGCCGAAGTCATCCGCGTGGGACCTCGCCGCATTCAACGCACATTACGACAACATCTCTGGCGTGGGGTTCGATTGGGTGTGGGAACAGAGTCAGCGGCCGCGTTACGAGCAAACGCTGGCGACGGCAAAAGATGATTTGGCAAACATCCTCGCAAATATCTCTGCCCGTGTTCCCGCGCCCGTGATCGTGTTCAATCCAACGTCGTGGTCGCGTTCGGAGGT
>CASGHD010000099.1 GCA_949319575.1 uncultured Anaerolineales bacterium
GGGGATCGGACGGATTGGCGAGATCTTGCCGAGGAGATGCTTTCCTCAGTATATGGAGCCATGCTACGCTATCCAACTGCCTTCGCACAATGGTTGTGTGCAGCTGATTTTGCTGTTGGTCCGACTCGTGAGGTGGCAATTATCGGCGACGCACAGCATACTGAAACCAAATCATTGTTAAGTACTCTCTGGAAATCGTTCCGGCCCCGACAGGTAACTGCGATTTCCAATTACCCGCCGGAGCCGGGTGCGCCAGCCTTGCTGAAGGATAGACCTTTATTGAATGATCTTCCAACAGCATACGTGTGTCAAGGATTTGTTTGTTTACAGCCAGTCAATTTGCCAATTGAGATGGAGTCTCAACTTGCAGGTATCTCAAATCCTTAGTGAGTCATCAGACCATAACTACCGACTGATAACCGTGCTGAAAACACAACTCCGTTTGTACGATTGGGTACACCATTACGAGAAAATGCTTTACGACAACGCTTTGCTCGCGCGCGTTTATCTCCATGCATGGCAGATCACTGGAGACCCGTTTTTCAAACGCGTCGTGACCGAAACGCTTGACTTCATCGCCCGCGAAATGACTCACCCCAATGGCGGATTCTATTCGTCGCTCGACGCCGACTCTGAACACGAGGAGGGCAAATTCTATGCGTGGGCACTCGACGAAATCCGCGCCACACTAAAAGATGATTCGGATTTCTTTGAAGCGGCGTACGGAATCTCCCCGCGCGGAAATTGGGAAGGCAAGACCGTGTTGCAACGCGCGTTAGACGATTCCTCCCTCGCCGCCCGCTTCAAACTCGACGCGGAGGCTGTTCCTCCCAAACTAGCTGATTGCCACTCCAAACTTTTAGCCGCCCGCGCAACACGAGTCCGCCCTGACACAGACGACAAAGCGCTCACCTCATGGAATGGGCTTATGCTGGCAACGATGGCAGAGGCTTCTCGCGTCATTGAGAATGAAGCAAAGCGCCTTGCATCACCAAACGAGGAGATTGCTTCGTCGCTTAAGAACGCTCCTCGCAACGACATGTACTACAAATTGGCTACACGTAACGCAGAGTTTCTCCTTTCCAATCTCCGACCAAATGGCAAACTCAGGCATAGTTGGCGCGACGGCAAAACAACAGATGAAGTTTTTCTCGAAGATTACGCCGCGTTGATCTTGGGACTGCTTGAACTGTATCAAACGGACTTCGATGAAAAATGGTTTTCTTCGGCAAATGAACTTGCCGATGAAATGATCGGGCTATTCGACGATCCCGCTGGCGGATTCTTCGACACTTCGAAACACGGCGAAGCTTTATTGGTGAGACCGAAAGATGCGCAAGACAACGCAACCCCATCGGGTAACGCATTGGCATGTGAGGCGTTACTCAAACTTGCGGCGTTCACCGATGAGGGGAAATATCGCGACCTCGCGGAAAAATCGCTGGGGCTTGTTGTGGGCATGGCTGTCCGCTACCCCACGGCGTTCGGGCGCTGGCTGTCGGCGGCGGATTTCGCTTTAGGGAAAGTGAAGCAAGTCGCAATCGTGAGCGAGGCGGGCGGTGAAGACGCGTCACAGTTGATACGAGTCGTTCGATCCGCGCGCAGACCCAACGTCGTCATCGCCGCGTCTGCCTATCCTCCGCCGAATAACGCGCCCGCGCTGTTGAAAGACCGCCCTCTCAAAAACGGACAAGCGACCGCGTATGTGTGCGAGGGATTCGTTTGCAAAAATCCTGTCACGTCAATCGCAGAATTAAAGGAGTTGTTGTAAAATTAGCGCATGGACCCAATACTCACTGATAACATTATCAAACTTGGCATGGCTGTTTTGGTTGGAGGGCTGATCGGCGCGGAGCGTGAATATCAAGATAAAGCCGCGGGCTTTCGCACCATCATTTTGATCACCCTCGGCTCGGCGTTGTTCACCATCTTTTCGTTGAGCATAGACCCGGGGTTTACGCAAACGCGCATCGCGGCAAACATCGTAACGGGCATCGGCTTTCTCGGCGCTGGCGCGATCATCCGCGAGCATGGCAAGATCGGCGGCTTGACCACCGCCGCGACGATCTGGCTCTCTGCCGCGTTGGGCATGGGAATCGGCGCGGGCGCGTTGGAGTTTGTGCTGGTTTCCACAGGCGTTGTGCTGATTGTGTTGTTCATCTTCCCCCTGGTCGAGCGGCGCATCGATCGCATCCGCGAGGCGCGCACGTACAAGGTGGTGATCGAATCGGGGAACGCAAAGGGGATCGAGACGATCCAACAAGCGCTCGAGGCGTGCTCGCTTAACGCCATCGAATCGCATCAACGAAAAACCGAAAGCGCCATCACGAGCACTTTGCTAGTCGTTGGCTCGCCGAAAAATCAAAAGAAATTTGTGGAAATGCTGATGAAAGACAAGTCTGTCAAAGAGTTCGATTATTAACTGGCGACACAGATCGATTACGGTAACGCGAAGGGTATCTCGCCTGCGTAGCGTCACTTGCCAATAAATGACAACAGGCTCTCTTTTGAGAGCCTGTTGTTTTATTTTGATTCCGCGCTATGATTCGAGTCCGCGTCTTCGGCATCCTGTTTGCCTTCGCTCAACCCCTCGCGAAAGGATTTGATACCCCTGCCGAGTTCGCCGGCGATCTTGCCGATGCGACCTGGACCGAAAAGCAGGATGACGATCACAAGGATGATGATCCATTCAGCGCCGCGTGGTAATCCAAGCATGTAGTACTCCTTTACTGATTTCGGCTGTATCGTACCACAATCGTGATTAATCCACCATTAGACATCTTGCGTACGCATCATCGCCACAGAGAAAAAAGAGGTTTTCCACCTGCCCCGAAGCAGGCGCGGGGTCAAAGCTCTCAGTGGTCTCTCCTAAAGAACATCGGGAGATGTGTGGCTAAACAGTTATAGTTCGCGTCGATAGAGCAGACCTTCAATGAAGCGGATGGCGCGACGCACCAGCGAGCGCACGCGACCCAGCCTGCGATATTGCTCGGGGCGGACGTGTCCCTTGCTGGGAAGCGGCCCCGTCCATTCGGCGGCGAGCGCGCCCCACGTGAGACCCGCGCCAAAGCCCACCATCACGAGTTTTTCACCCTCCTTGATCTGCCCTTTTTCAATCGCTTCCACCATCGCGATCGGGATGGAGGCAGTGGAAGTATTCCCGTAGCGGTCGAGGTTGACGATGAACCGATCCATCGGCAGTTTGAGTCCGCGCGCCGCCGCTTCGATAATGCGGATGTTCGCCTGATGCGGCACGATCCATTTGATATCTTCCACTTTCAGCCCAGCCGCGTCGAGAGCCTCGAGCGTGGCAGACGCCATCACACGCGTGGCAAAGCGGAAGACTTCCTTCCCGTCCATTCTGATGCAATGCAAACCTTCATGGACAGTGGACTCGGTCGCCGGGGCGTGGCTACCGCCGGCGGGCAGGGTGAGCAGGTCGCCGCCGGAGCCATCTGAGTGCATGACTGCGGAAAGCACGCCGCCCGGTCTTTCACTCGCCTGCAAAACGAACGCGCCCGCGCCGTCTCCAAACAGGATGCACGTATTTCGATCTTTCCAATTGACAAAACGCGAAAGAGTTTCAGAACCGATGATCAACGCGGTCTTGACCGAACCGCTGCGAATCGCTTGCGCGCCCATGTTCAACGCATAGATGAACCCCGTGCACGCGGCGAGCAGGTCAAACGCTCCCGCTTTGGTCGCGCCGAGTTGGTCTTGAATCAAACACGCGGTCGCGGGAAACATATATTCCGGAGTGGATGTGGAGCAGATGATCAAATCAATATCCGTTGGGCGAACGTTCGCCACTTTGAGCGCTTTGATCGATGCCTCCACCCCTAGCGTGGATGTGAAATCCGACGCGCCAGCGATGCGTCGCTCGCGAATCCCTGTGCGTTCGCGAATCCACTGGTCGTTCGTGTCAACGATCTTGGCGATATCGTCGTTGGTCATCACCCCTTCGGGCGCCGCCATTCCCCATCCTGTGATATGTGCGTAGGGCATTGCTTTCTCCTGCAACAAGCATGAGTCACAGCAGGGACAAAATTGCCGTCACTCAATAAATTCGATTATTTTTCGTACCGGCTGATCACCAGCGTGGCGTTGTGTCCCCCAAACCCAAACGAATTGGACATGGCGTGTTTCACCGCAACACTGCGCGGCTTGTTGGGAACGTAATCCAGGTCGCATTCGGGATCGGGCGTATTGTAATTGATCGTCGGAGGCAAGATCGACTCGCGGATCGCCTGGATTGAAAAAATCGCTTCCACCGCGCCTGAGGCGCCCAACAAATGCCCGGTCATCGATTTGGTGGATGAGATCGGTATTGCATACGCCTGTTTGCCAAACACACTCTTGATGGCGGCGGTCTCGCTTTTATCGTTCAACGTCGTGGACGTGCCGTGCGCGTTGATGTAGTGAATATCGGTAAGGGTCAGCCCCGCATCTTCGAGCGCCAGCCGCATAGAGATGGCGGCGCCGGCGCCGTTCTCTGCCGGGGCAGAGATGTGATGCGCGTCGTCGGTCGTCCCATAGCCGGTGATCTCGCATAGAATCGTTGCCCCTCGCGCCTTTGCATATTCGAGTTCTTCCAAGATCAACATGCCCGCGCCCTCCCCCATCAAAAAGCCATCGCGCGTCTTGTCAAACGGACGGGAGGCGGTGAGCGGGTCATCGTTGCGAGTGGATAACGCGCCCATCACATTCATACCGGCAATGGTAATGGGCGCCAGCGCCGCCTCGGACGCGCCCGCGATCATCGCGTCCGCCGCGCCGCGCCGAATCATCTCAACAGCTTCGCCGATGGCGTTATTTCCGGATGCGCAGGCAGTCGCCAACGACATGTTCGGTCCGCGCGCGCCGACACGAATGGCGAGCATGCCCGCCGCGCTGTCTGAGATCATCATGGGGATAAGAAACGGGCTGACACGATCGGCGCCGCGCTCGCGCAGAATTTCAGCCTGTTCCATCATCGTGCCAACCCCGCCGATCCCCGTCCCGATCAGCGCGCCAACCCGGTCCCGATTCGAATCGTCGATCCTCAAACCGGCATGGTCAAGAGCCTGAGCGGCAGTCAACAGCGCAAACTGGGTAAAGCGATCCATCTTGCGAGCCTCGCGCGCGCCGAATACAGAGACGGCATCAAACCCTTTTACCTCTGCCGCAAACCGCGTTTTATGCTTGCTGGAATCAAAATGCGTGATCGCGCCCGCGCCCGACTTCCCCGCAAGCAAAGCGGACCAGGTTTCCTCCACGGTATTCCCCACAGGGCTAATGCAACCCATCCCCGTGACAACAACTCGTTTCCTCATCAAGTATCTCCTTCGTCTCATGCCTCCACTCTTTAGAAGGCTTGCGCTTTACAACACGCTCCAACCCGATTAGACACGTTCCCCGAGCAGGGTTTGCAGGGCGCTCCAAGCCTGTTGCAGGTGCAACCGGTCATGATCTGCCATAAAACCCAACACTTCACAGAAGTTCGTCGGTCCAAAGATGGCATGACGCGCCGGGCGCGACCAAACCTCCTCGGGCAGTGATTTTATACGCGCCAACAATTCGACGCGCGCATCCGCAAATTCGACGCCCGCCGCGCGGGCATCCTCCAACAAATAATCGCGCTCGCTTGCCCACACGCTCGTTTCAGGGCGCGGAATAAACGCGTCGATCTTCTCCAGCATCAGGTTAAGTTGCAGGGCGTGCACCTCGCGCTCCGTATCGCGCAAATGACAGGCGATCTCATTCATCGCCCAATCGCCTCGCGACTGTTCGCGTTTCGAATCATCCTCATTCAACAAGCCGAGAAAATGATTCAACACTGCCGGCGTAGATTCCAGGATTCCCAAAACTGCGTCGCGGGATTTGAAAGACGGCTCCAGCGCGGACTGCCCGACGGACTCAAGCCAGGCGCGCGCATCGCTCAATTGCCCCCTGCCCGTCTCGACGCCCGGACTGGAGGTTGCCTCGCCTTCGATGAAAAATGTCTTCAGCCCCAGCCGCTGAGCGGACAAAATATCGCGAGTTGGGTCGTTGCCGACCATAAGCGCTGGACCATCTTGCCAGCCCATGCGCCCCAACACTTCGGCATAATACGCCGGGTGAGATTTGGTGAAATGAAAATCTTCGAACGCCGAAACAAGTTGAAAACGTTCAGGCTCCAAGCCCGCCCAGCGCAAACGGTGATGCGTCGCTTTGATCGGAAACAACGGGTCCGTCGCAATCGCGATCTGAAAGCCCGACGCGCTCACCCAATCTATGAACTCGACAGCGTGTGGCGCGCGCGAGGTATGAATGGCAAGTTGCGGAAATACATGATCGTAAAAATCATCAAGCACATCCTGCAATTCATGTTTCGGCAAGCCCAACGCCGGGTAGAAATACGAATCAAAAACCTCGCGCAAGGTTAAACGCGGGTCTTCATTTTCATTCATCTGATTCACGCCGCCGATCAACGCGCGCAAAAATTTATCGGACGAGACGTGACCGCAGACATGATCTGCCAACGCCTGAAAGTAAGCGGGCATGAACGCGCGCAAATTTGTATTGAGCAGGGTGTCGTCGAGATCGAGTAATAATGTAATAGCCATAGAGTTAATCGAGATACTTTATGATGAGTTAGGATTTGACTTCAAGTTTGAATGGAAGCGCATGACATTCACCGCAGCCTATGTGCGGCTCCGAAACGTTTTTCTTCACTTTTTCACAGTATGCCGAGACTTGCACCCGCCTCATAAACGCCGCTGAAAATGGACGCGCCACTTTCGCAGTCAATCGCATGTGTTCGCAGGCGTTCGCGCGCGAGATCTCAGGCACCGGGCAAAACTTGCACAGGTCGCGCGTCCATGCCTGCCCGGAGGCTTTGAGCAGACGGCACTCTTCCACGTTTCGTCCGCGGAAATAATCGCCGTAGAAATGAGGGCATTCAGCGCCGTAGGGGGTTTTCATGATTCAAGTGTACGCTGGCAGTCTAAATAAGCGATGAGCGAGCAAGCGGATTCTTTACCCCACGTTCAAGGAGGTGACAGTCACCTTTGAAGTGACTGTCACCTTGAATTTACACACGCGTCGTATATTCGCCGGTCTCAGTATTGATGCGGATCACATCGCCCACCTTCACGAATTGCGGGCATTGCACTTCCAAGCCGGTCTCGGTGATTACTTTTTTGGTCACACCGGTCGCCGTGTCGCCGCGAATGGCGGTTTCGGCTTCGACCACTTTGAGGTCAACGGTGGACGGGAATTCCACATCCAGCGGCGCGTCGTTGTAGAACGTGAGTTTAACTTCCATGCCTTCTTTGAGATACAGCGCTTTCTCGCCAAGCACATCGGCTTTGATGGCGGGCTGTTCAAAAGTTGTGTTATCCATGAAATGATAAAAATCGCCGTCGTTATATAAATACGAGACGTTGTGGAAATCAAGTCTCACATCCTGCACCGACAAGCCAGAGTTAAACGTGCGCTCGATGTTCGCGCCGGTCTGCAAATTCCGCGCCTTGATGCGAATGTTGGCGTTTCCGCGCCCGGTCTTGTTGTGGCTATAGTCCAATACTTTGTAGAGACCGCCATCCAGTTCAAATGTGACCCCTTTTCGTAATTCGTTAACGTCAATCATGCGAGCGCTTTCCTTTTAAAGTTTGAAATTCTGTGAGAGCGGCGGGATTATAGCCCATGCCAAAGGGCATGGCAAGGGAAAGCGAAGATGCTTGCATGGCTGTAGCAAAGTCCAGTTTATGTCACCCTGAGGGAGCGTTGTTCCGCGACCAAAGGGTCTTGGACATACCAAGGTAGAGATGCTTCGCTCCGCTCAGCATGACATGATTGGTTTTGTCAAGCGACTTTGCTACAACCATAAAGATGCTTGACAAACATTACAGGGGGGGGGTAGAATGCCAGAAGTAATTCCATTGGGGGAAACCCAATGAGAAAACTCAACAAGAATTTCAATTGAATACAACCGGGGCGCGTTTCTGGTTGCATAAGAATGCCAACGTCAGCACGATCACGGATAGTATCGCCGGTCCACAAACGCAGACCTTCGGGTATGATTCGCTCAACCGCATCACGAGCGCGAACGCGGCGGGTGGAACCAACGGACTGTATAACGAGTCTTACTCGTATTCCGCCAGCACGGGTAATCTCGCGGTGAAGGCGGGTGTGACGTATACCTATGATGCTAATCATCCTCATGCCGCGGCTTCGCTCTCGAATGGAAACAGTTATGAGTATGATGCAAACGGAAATATGATTGATCGGGATGCCGATGGCAAGAATTTTGATTTGGCGTATGACGCGGAGAACAGAATGGTGAATGTAACGATGGGAGGAACTGGCTTTGCGCCTGCGGGTGTGATGGCGCAGGCTCTCCCTCACCCTGCCCTCTCCCGCTGGGAGAGGGAAAAAGTAGTGCACCAGCCCCTCCAGCAAAGCGGATTTCCATCCACATCCGTTCTCGATACTTTCAACCGTGCGAACGGCGCGATTGGGAGCAACTGGTCGGGGTATACGTCGGCATACGCCATCGCCTCGAACCAACTCGATGTGACTGCAAGCGGTTATGATACTCATATCTATTGGGGCAACACATCCTATGGCGCAGACCAGGAAGTGTATGTGACCCTCTCGCAAGTGGACGGGGATGCGTCCGAACAAAACCTGCTCCTCAAATCACAGAGCGCCAATAATTACGGCGACGGCGTGATCGAAGTGTTGTACGATGCGAACACCGATGTTGTTCAGGTCTGGACGTTTGATATTACCAACGGCTGGGTGCAACACGGCACAGACATTTCCGCCACATTCAATAACGGAGATCAATTCGGCGCGAGAGCCAAAGCGAACGGTGATGTGGACGTGTACAAAAACGGATCCCTGCTTGCGACTCGCAACGTGAGTTCGTGGCAATATTACAATGCTGGCGGCTACATCGGACTGTGGTTCGCGGATGCCACCGATGCCCTGCTCGATAACTTCGGCGGCGGGAACGTGGTCTCGGGTCCGACTGCGACGGCGACGAATACTCCCACCGCGACGAATACACCGACGATTACGTTTACACCGACAAGAACGAACACGCCTACTGTAACAAACACGCCAACAAAAACTTCGACGCCTACCAATACGCCTGTTGGGACGAATACACCTACTCATACACCGACGGTTACACATACCCCAACGAGGACCTCAACTCCAACTGCTACGGCTTCGCAAACGCCTACCTCAACTACCACACCTACCAAAACTGCGACGCCAACAGTTATACCGACAATTACTCCAACGCCTTCTAATCCTGCCTTCACCAGCGCGACCTTCACCTACGATGGCGA
>CASGHD010000100.1 GCA_949319575.1 uncultured Anaerolineales bacterium
GCCGTTGGAGAATCCTGTCGCGTAAATCCGCTTTGGGTCAATGTTGTATTGCGATTGAAGTTCTGCAACGAGCGCGCGGACAAATCCGACATCGTCAATATTATTCCTTGAGGCGTACCCACAGCAATTCCCGCCGTTCCAGGTGAGGACGTTATCGAGTGCGCCCGTGCCGTTTGGGTAAACGACAATGAATCCTTTTTCATCTGCCAGTTGGTTGTCGTCGGTCAGGCGCAATTGGTTTTCCGCGTTGCCTCCGCCGCCGTGAAAGGACAACATAAGCGGGGTTGGCTTGCTCGCATCGTACAACGAAGGGATGTGCAAAATGTACGAGCGTTCAATTCCACCAAAATTGAGCGTGAGCGTTACATCTTCGCCGGGTGAAATAACCGCTGTCGAAATTGAAGTTGGCTGTGGAACTGGTGTCGAAGTTGGCGTTGTCCGCGCGCAAGCGAGCACGGCAAATAGCAAAACGCCAGCCGCCGAAACGATCTTATGATTTTTTGTCATGGGGCCTCCTCAGGAGAGGAGATTGTATGCAAGCAGCGTTAACCGAAAGTTGCGAAGTTGTAAACACCCTGTAAAATAATTTTGATTATTTGACTGATGTTACGCAGTTGAAGTCAATGCAGTTTCCGTAACGCGACATTTATGTCGCCCTTGCCAAAGAACAGCCTGAAAAGCGAGACGCTTCGCAGTCTCGCATTACAACCATGTCTGCGTAACGTGACTTATTTGACTCTTGCCACTTTTCCGTCGGTCATCTTTTGCAAGTCATCCGTTTTTAATTCAAAGATCGCGTTGGGAGTCCCCGCTGCTGCCCAAACATTTTCATATTGCAGGAAATCTTCATCGAGATAGGTTTCGATCTTTTCGATATGACCGATGGGAGGCACGCCACCGATAGCGAAGCCAGTGACGGCTCGCGCGAAATCGGCGTCTGCTTTGCCGATGGTTTCGCCCGTGTATTCGCTGATGCGTTTTTCATCCACGCGGTTCGCGCCGCTGGTGAGAACGAGGATCGGCTTATTGGATTGCTTTCCTTTGAAGATAAGCGACTTGACGATCTGACCGAGTTCGCATCCCGCGCGATCCGCGGCTTCTTGCGCCGTGCGCGTGGACTCGGCGTGTTCGATCACGGTGTAGTTGTAGCCAAGTGAGTTGAGCAGGTCTTGAATCTTTTGCGCGGAGGGGGAGAGGGTTGTCATGGGAAAGATTAAGAGAGTACACAGGTATACAAGTAGACAGGTAAACACGTCGAGTTCAAGTTTACGTGTTTCCCTGTGTTCGTGTCTACTTGTTTCCGTGTTTACGGATTGAATTATATCAGGACAATTTTCTCTTGTACTTGATCTGCCAGACAACGCGCCACGTAACCCCACCATCATCCGAGCGTTCCCAATTCCAATCGAATCGATTCATCTCGATGTTGTACCAGACCATCCTCTGCTTGCACGCTTCGCCTTTGATAATGGCGTCACGAGAGAGAATCATTTTTTCATCGGCAAACTTCCCTGTGAAATCGAGATACGAGCCACTGTTATCTACCCACGTTTGACACCAGAGACCGCGCTCGGCATCGTAGGCAGAAAAACTCAAGCCGAGCAGGTTTCCGCCGTCGAAATTTTCTTGGATGATCTTTTCACCCAAGATTCGTTCGATACGATTCGTGCCATTGCCATCTTCGCCCCAAGTCACATCCCATTCGCCGAGCCAGAAATCGAATTGATTTTCAGGGTTCATGTTTGTTATCTCCACAATCGTGATGCCGTATAATCTACCATGCTGAACAAATTCCCACACCCTTCTTGAGAAGGCTTTATCCCATGCCTGTTTTCAAAGTTGCTCTCGCGCTTCTAGTTAGTATCCTCCCGTTGAACGTTTTGCGCGTTCTTGGCTATCGCTTGTTTTTCGGCTACCGAATTGATAATTCCCGAATCGGATTCGGCACGCTCATCGCCGTTGACGAATTCTCCATTACAAAATCAAAGATTGGATTCTTCAACCTGTTCATCGGGCCCATAAAAGTCAAAATCGCGGAGGGCGCGTCCATTCGAGATAGAAACACTTTTTCATGCGGATATTGGGTCTTGCGCGAGGAAAATCAAACAATGAATTACGCGCGGACTCTGGACATCGGCGCGGACACGTTGATCACATCGAGTCACCATTTCGATATTGTAGGGAAGTTCAAACTTGGCAAAGGCTCATGGATCGCGGGGATCAGCTCGCAGTTCTGGACGCACGGCGTTGGCGTGCGGGATCGAGATATTGAAATCGGAAGCGATTGCTATCTTGGAAGCGCGGTCCGTTTTGCGCCTGGGTCGTCCATTGGGGATAATGTCCTTGTGGCGATGGGGAGCGTGGTCAGCGGCAAGTTGGAAGTGAGTAGCGCGCTGGTGGGTGGAGTCCCTGCGAAGGTGTTGAAAGAAAATTACGATTGGAAAACTCAGATTGAATAGAAAGTACTCGGACTCTGTCTAAATTAAAATTGGGACGCAGATAAACGCTGACTTACGCTGATTCAAAAAGAGAAAATCTGCGTTTTCTGCGTTTATCTGCGTCCAACATGGATTTTCGATTGACAATGGATGAAGCCTAATGAGTGACGAACAGCAAAGACAAATTTACCAAACCGATGGGGATCGTTATGAAGCGTTGATCGCGCGTGAAGATCATCAAGGCAATATTCTGAAAGCGATTGAAGAAATTATCAACCCCAATGGCTTGGACATTCTCGACCTCGGCGCAGGGACGGGACGCTTAACTCTTCTGCTTGCTCCTCGCGCAAAGTCTATCCGCGCCTTCGACATTTCAAGTGAAATGTTGCGCGTTTGCCGCGAGAGACTCCTCGCAAGCGGATTGTCGAATTGGAAAGTCGAAGTCGCCGACCACCGCCAATTACCAATTACAAATTACTCTTCAGACCTCGCCGTCTCCGGCTGGAGTGTGAGTTACCTTGCGGTGTGGAATCCAGAAAAGGGGATTGGAGAATTAGAGAATTGGCTTGTCGAGATGAGGCGCGTTCTGCGAAAGGATGGGACGATCATCCTCTTCGAGTCGCTTGGCACAGGAAACGAGAATCCGATTCGGCTGGAGCATGTCGAGCCGACATATCAATGGCTGGATGCGAACGGTTTCCAAAACAAATGGATTCGCACCGATTACAAATTTGAATCGCTGGAGGAAGCCGAGGAGTTGTCGCGCTTTTTCTTTGGGGATGAGTTGGGAGAAAAAATTAGGCAGAACGAGTGGATCGTCCTGCCTGAATGTACGGGGGTGTGGTGGTTGAAGATCTGACCATGGACAATGGACGGTGGACGATAGATCGTTGACGATCATCTATCGTCCACCGTCGGTTCCATGCCTGTTTCTTGAATCGATTCATCGCGGCTCTCGCAAAAACGAAACTCTGTTCGACCTTTCACGACCATTAATTATTTGACGTACGCCTCGGCTTGATTTGCCAATGCGTCTTCGATGCGCGATTTGTGATTGCCGAGCATCGTTATCGATTCCATTTCTTTCAACATGAAGTAGCCGACTTCGGTTGTCTCGTTGCTCAGACCCAATTCGCCGCCGATGATTTCGACTTCGAACGATAACGCGACGACGAAGACTTTATTTCCATCGGGATAGATGATGAGTTGATTCGGATCGCTGTATACGCCGACGAGCCGCTTCACGCGGACGTGGAGACCTGTCTCCTCCATCACTTCGCGGATACAAGCCTCCGCCGCGCTCTCGCCCGAATCCATCCCGCCGCCGGGCAGGCACCATTGACCGTTATCCGTTCGGCGCGTGAGCAGGACGCGTTTGTTTTCGTCGAAGATGATTGCCGAACACCCGAGGCGGAGTTGTCCCTGTTTGCCGAGGCGGTCGCCGTGGAGGATTTGGGTCATAGTTAATAAAAAGACCTCACAGGTCTTCAAGACCTGTGAGGTCTATCTCCTTCTTATTTTATAAACGTCCCGTTGCGTAATTCTTTCAGCGTGTCTTGAATCTCTTCGAGGGTGTTCATCACGAACGGACCGTATGGCACGATGGGTTCTTTGAACGGAGCGCCCGCGATGAGCATGAAGCGGACTGAGTCGTTTTCCGTTTTGACTTGAACGTGGTCGCCGTCGTCGGAGAACTTTAGCATGTGCGGCGCGTTGATCGTTTGATCATCGAACAGGCCTTCGCCGTGGAAAATGTAGGCGAGGGCGCTGTGTCCGCTGGGGATGGGGAAATGCCAGACGGATGCCGGAGCCAGTTCCACGTCCAGATAAAGAGGCGAGCCGGAGATGTCTTCGACGGGTCCGTTGACTCCGTCCACCGTCCCCGCGACGACGCGGATTTTGACTCCATCCTTTTCATAAGTGGGAATTGTTGATGCGTTCACTTCCTGATAGCGCGGCTCGGACATTTTGAGATGCGAGGGGAGGTTGACCCAGAGTTGGAAGCCGTAGATGTTTCCGCTTTCGCTGCGGCGCGGCATTTCCTCATGCAAGATGCCGCGACCGGCGCTCATCCACTGTACGTCGCCGGGACCGATGAGACCTTGGTTGCCGAGACTGTCGCGGTGCGCGGTAGAGCCTTCGAGCATGTATGTAACGGTTTCAATGCCGCGATGCGGATGCATGGGAAAGCCGCGCAAGGGTCCTTCAAGCGGATTGTTGAAGGCGAAATGATCGAAGAGCAGAAATGGATCGAATAGGTTGCTGACTTTGGGCGCGATGGAGCGCAGTAAGCGCACGCCCGCGCCTTCGATAGTCGTTTGAGGTTCGATGGTTTGGTAAATTTTTCTAGGATTATTCATGTCGTGTAGACGATTCGAGAAGGGAGGGTATTACGATGTCGTCTTTGAAGAGGGAATAGAGATGAGGTTCTCTTGTTCGTTGTTCTCGCCGCCGTCTAGTTCAAGGAAGCGCACTTGATGCGCGAGTTGATAGCGAATCAGCCTTGGCAGCAACGCCTCGTTCAGCCGGGTTTCGATCCGTTTTTCGGCGTCGGCGAGCATGTCTAGTTTGCTCGCTTTGTCTAACGCCAACGCGTCGAGTTCTTTCATGGCATTGTCCATATCTTTGCTGGTGACGCAATTGAGCAGTCCCGAAGCAGAGGATTTTTGCACGTCCAGCGGTTCGACCGAAAGGATTTCGGCGTGGGGCAGTTGCAAAGTGACCTGCCCGGGCTTAAGGAACCTGCCGCGTTGCACTTCGATGTTGAAACTCTTTTGCAAATCGAACCCGATCTTGGCGCGATACATGCCGCGCAGTTGGATGCGTTTCTCGCTTCCCAACCGTTTGTCGCTGGCTTCGTATTCGACGTCGTAATCTTGTTCGATCATTGCCAGTTGCAAGATCTCGTTCGTCCGCTTTGAAATGATCTTCTGGTTGATAGTCACTTGCGGAGTCAGCCCAAAAGTGTTTTTGACCGTGTTTGCCAAGTCGTTGGCGACCGCTGTGGTTCTTTTCGGAAAATAGACGAAGATCAACCACGCCGTTCCGCCGAACAAGATGAGTAGAAACAACAGAATGCTGATTACGATAATGGTAGTGTCGTTCATACGCGATAAGGATACAGGAAAACTGAACTATCTGCAAGCGGGAGTTAACGGTCGGCGGGGTGAGAACGAAGCGCAGCGACCCAGGCAAGCAGGCGTTGTATCGCTTTCGGATAAAGTTTGCTTTCGTTAGATGTGTCAATGCGGAGGATTTTCGCCGGCGGAACGGAATCTAGCCATTGATGAATAAATTGATTCAGCAGTTCCGCATCTTGCGCGGACGCGATGTTGATTCGGCTGCGAGAGGCGAGTCGTGTCTCAATGATCTTCTGCGAAGCGCTGAGCGCCACGATCAGGTCCGGCGGCGGAAGCGTTTGGCGGAAGAATGAGTGCAGCCGCGCGCAGAGATCGTATTCAGCGTCGGAGATTAAACCGCGACGGTGAAAAAGGCGCGTGAATCCGTGAAGGTCGAGGTCGAGTCCGCCGTCCACGAGTCCCGGCTTGTTGGCGGCGCGCAGGCGTTTTTCCTGTTCGGCGCGTAGAAGCAGGTAATCTATTTGGTTGGCGAGCGCGAATTTTTTATCGTGTTTGAATAATAGTTGAAACGGGCGCTCGGCGTGTTGTTCGAGCGCCGTGGTGAATTGTCCGGTTGCGGCGAGCGCGTTGACGAAGGCGGTCTTTCCTACTCCGCTCGCGCCGACGACTGAGATTAATGGATTCATGGAGTTATTTCACGAAACGGTCAAAGAACTCGATCGTTCTTTGCATCGCCAAACTGAAATATCTCGAGATATTGTGATTGTCGCTTTGATATTTATAAAACTCCACATATTGACCAGCCTCGAACATTTGAAAGAAGAGATTCTCCGAGAAGGCAAGCGGCACGTCCTCGTCGTTTGTGCCGTGATGCAGTTGAAGCGGACCTGAAATGTCAGCGAGATAGGAATTTGCCGAGATAGAATCCCAGAAGGCGGGGTTTTCTTCCGG
>CASGHD010000101.1 GCA_949319575.1 uncultured Anaerolineales bacterium
GGCGGACCTCATCATCAAAGGCATGGAAGGCGCGATTCTGGCGAAGACGGTCACGTTTGATTTCGCCCGTCACATGACGGATGTGAAAGAAGTGAAATGTTCCGAGTTTGGGGATGCGGTGATTGAGTGGATGGATAAGACCGCGCCTGCGGCGAAGGTGAAAGTTGAAGGTTCAAAGTCGAAGGTCGTAAAGAAGGTCGCGGCGAAGAAGAAGGTTGTGAAGAAAGCCGCGCCGAAGAAATCGGTAAAGAAAAAGTCGGCGAAGAAGAAATCGAAGCGGTGACGAAACAAAAGCCGAGACCATAAAAAGTCTCGGTTTTCTTTCTTGTACAAAGTTCACATATATGATAACATTGGTTCATGCGGACAATCGAGTTCTATCGCTTCGCAAACGGTCAAAACCCGATTGAAGAGTTTCTAGATTCGCTGACAAGCAAACAGTCGCAAAAAGTTTTATGGGTATTGCGACTGGTGGAAGACCTTGAGATTGTCCCGATACAATACTTCAAGAAACTGACGGGCACAAAATCTCTTTGGGAAGTCCGTATTCAAGTTGGGAACGATATTTTTCGATTACTTGGTTTTTTTGAAAGTGGAAAACTACTGATCCTGACGCATGGCTTTGCAAAGAAAACACAAAAGACGCCTGAACAGGATATCGCGTTAGCAACGAAACGAATGGAAGAGTATCTGGTAAGGAGAAGAAAACAATGAGCGACGTAAAGAAATATATTCAAAAACGTTCGATGAAAGACAAGGTGTTCGCGCTTGGCTTCGAGGAAGGATACGCTGAATTCAAGATTGGCGTAATTCTTCGCCAAGCACGCGAAGCGGCTGGTTTGACTCAGGATGAAGTGGCGCGGCGTTTGAAGACCAAAAAATCGGCGATCTCGCGCATCGAAAATCACGCAGACGATGTGAGGTTGTCTACGCTTAGAAAATACGCCGACGCTGTTGGAACAAATCTGCAAATCAGGCTGGCAGGTTAACAGTTCGTCATACACAACGTCATTCTCTAGGTCAGAAAGTAAACAAAAAGTCGGGACTTGAAAGTCCCGACTTTTTGTTTTTGAAATAGACAAACTATATTTTCCTTACAGAAGTTTTGCGTAATAAAATAATCCCTGCCCAAGCGAACCACACTATCATGCTCATTCCAAAAAATAGTTGAGCGGTTTCGGTAATCGGTGGAATAAGGGTGAGAAGTCCTGCTATTCCAATTGCCACTCCCAGATAATTCAATGCTTTACTGAGTTCTCCAACTTGCAAAGCGGCCCAACTTAACAACAAAATCCACAGCCCGCCTGTGAGTTCATTTGCACTGACGATCCCGTTTTCCACAATCTTGAGCGTCACATAAACTGTCTCAGCCTGCGCTGGATTTTTGACATACAAATCAGCGATCTCCTCAAAGCCGTGGATCATGAGATTGCCGCTGCCGATGATCAGAGCCGCCCAAATGAACCCTAAGACAGTAGATATTTGTATTAAAGAAGGGGTGGCATTTTTTAAGCGTTCGTAGAAAGCAAGCGACACTGGCACAAGACATAAACCTGCCAACAAATAGGCGATTAATATCCATACCGACATGATGTCCTTATATTCTGGAAGCAACATTACATATTGCTCAGGTGTAGCCTCAATGATGGGAGACATGACAGCTAAATACAAGCCTATGCCTATCAAATATGCTGCCGAGTGCAGGATCGCGGCAATACCGCCAACTTTTTGTAAATTATTCATTTTGATTAACCTTTTGTTTTAAGAGATTTCTTCTGGTTGGTAAGAAAATACTTCTTCCAATGGAACCTTGAACACGAGTGCAATCCGAAAAGCCAGTTCTAGTGAGGGTGAATATTTATCTTGCTCCATTGCAATAATCGTCTGACGCGTCACACCGACTTTTTCAGCCAATTGTTGTTGAGTCATTTCGCTATGATGAAATCGTAATGTCCGAATATTATTGCGAATGTGGCTGTTGATCATATTTAGAAGCCTTTCCGATACAGATTCAGTCGCCAAATGTCAGCAACAATATTTGCCAAAACGCCAAAGAAAATAATTAAGGCAAACATAACGAGTGGCGACTGACCAAACACAAAAGTCAACATAGCAAGTGCAACCCCAAATGAAGAGATTGTGTAAGCCAATCGAGTGCCTTTCAACTCAATCATTTGGTCACGTTCATCTTGTATATCTTCAATTTGAGGGTCTTCATTTGTTTTGACCTTATGCACAATGCCACCAACGATATGTGTAAAAATAGTTGCCACAATCGTTCCAATCACAGCAAGCAAAGCGATGATGCCCCAAAGCCAAAAAAGGTTGGTGGAAGTAAAAGTTTCACTTTGCACCATTTGAAATATCCTAAACAGATAGAAGGCTAGGATGAGGCTAAAGGTGGTTAAAGTAACAGCGATATTTTTTTCTTGAAATGACATGTTTTCCTCTTTTCTTATACAGGTAATACTTATTTTACTTACTGTAATATATTTATTACTTAATGTCAAGTATTTTTTACATTATATTTGTGCCATTTTTAGGCAAAAATAAAGAAAAACCCTCCAAAAGGAGGGTTTTTCTTCTACACTACACTGACCAACTCTACATCAAACACCAATGTCGCATTCGGCGGGATGACTCCGCCCGCGCCGCGTTCGCCGTAAGCAAGATCGGGCGGGATGATGAGTTGCGCCTTGCCGCCGACTTTCATCAGTACGATGCCTTCGTCCCAACCTTTGATGACGCGTCCCTGCCCAAGCGGAAACGTGATCGGCTCGCCGCGCGAAACGGAACTGTCGAACACGCCTCCATCTTGAAATTTGCCTGTGTAATGTACGCTGACTGTTTTTCCTGCTTCGGCTTGCGCGCCTGTGCCTGCTTGCACTTCGAAGTATTCCAATCCGCTTGGTGTTTTCATGGTTGCTCCAATTTGAAAAAGTATTGAGCAATTGTAACTGTTGTTTTACAAACTGACATTTATTTTCAGTTTCGCGCGTGAGGGTGTACAATAGCCCCGTTCAATATTTTTTCGGAGGCATCTATGGGATTGAATCGAAACGTCAGTCTTTCGGCAGGGCTGGGATACAAGGGAGGAAGCGGATACATCACCTACATCCTGCATCGCATCGGCGGAAGCGCGTTGTTCATTTTCTTCACTGTCTACATTCTCTCATTATTGGGACTGGACTCCATGCAAGCGCTGATGGGCAACTGGATCTTCCAAACGTTCATGCTGACCTTCGGCCTGTTCCACGTCATCAACGGACTCCGCATCTCCATCCTTGACCTCTCACCCAAACTCATGGATCATTATCGCACTGCCATCAACATCGAGTGGGTGGCGTATGTGATCGTGGCGGGATTCGCGTTATTCGTTGTGTTCCGCAACGCGTTCGGAGGTTAGACATGGCGGCGAGAATCCTTCCCCTTTCCAAGCGCGGTTTCAATTTTGAAACTTTCATGTGGGCGTTCACGCGCTTCACTGTATTCGCCATGTACGGACTCATCCTCGCGGGCATCCTCGGCGCGTTGACTTTGAGCGCGCAGACGGGCGCGAACTTCGGCGATATTTTGTACTGGGCATACTTCCCCAACATGGCAGAGAATCCGCTTGGGCAGGTGTGGATGACCATCCTCTCCAAGTTGATGGTCATCGCTTTCCTATTATCTGCCGCTGGGCATGGCGTCCATGGCGTGCTGGAAATCTTTGACGATTACGTTACCAATGAAAGTTCACGTCGCTGGGCGAGGAATATTGTCATTACGTATGCAATCGTGGCAAGTATGATTGCAATTTATGTTATTTTGAGCGCGTAAGAAAAAATTAACCGCGAAGCGCGCTAAGGTCGCTAAGAAAACAAATAAAAAATCTTTGCGTTCTTCGCGTGCTTCGCGGTGAAAAGAATTCAGGAGCAATCATTCATGGCAAATGTTCATCAGTTTGAAGTGATCGTCGTCGGCGCGGGGGGCGCGGGACTCATGGCGGGGCTGTACGCGTCGCGCGGGGCGAAGACGGCGGTTATCAGTAAAATGTACCCGACGCGTTCGCACACGGGCGCGGCGCAGGGCGGGATCAGCGCGGCGTTGGGTAATTATGAGGAAGACAGACCCGAATGGCACACATACGATACCGTCAAAGGCTCCGATTATCTCGGCGATCAGGATGCCATCGAGTTTATGACGAGCGAAGCGATCCATGCGGTGCTTGAGCTCGAACACATGGGTCTGCCGTTTGACCGAACGCCCGAAGGACGCATCTCGCAACGTCCGTTTGGCGGGCACACAAATAATGAAACGGGCAAACCCGTCAGACGCGCCGCACACGCCGCAGACCGCACGGGTCACATGATTTTGCAAACGCTGTATCAACAGTGCCTCAAGAGCAACGTCACATTCTTCGATGAATATCAAGTGATTGATTTCATTATGGTGGATGGAAAAGCGACGGCGGTTGTCGCGATTGAACTAGCCACTGGCGAGTTTCACGTCTTTCATGGAAAAGCGATCATCTTCGCGACGGGCGGGCATGGTCGCATCTTTGAAGTGACATCCAACGCCTACGCTTACAGCGGCGACGGCGCGGCGATCCTCTTCCGTCGCGGCATCCCGCTCGAAGACATGGAATTTTTTCAGTTCCATCCCACAGGCATTTACAAACTCGGCATTCTCATCACCGAGGGCGCGCGCGGCGAGGGCGCGGTGCTGATCAACGGCAAGGGCGAGCGCTTCATGCCGAAGTACGCGCACACCGTAAAAGATTTGGCATCGCGCGATGTGGTCAGCCGCGCGATCTACACCGAGATCAAAGAGGGTCGCGGCGTGGACGGAAAAAATTATGTCTATCTGGATATCCGCCCTGAGACGGTGAACAAATTCGCGGCGGAAGACGGACGCACAAACCCCGACGGTTCTCCCTACCGAATCACTGGCGACACCATCCTGCAAAAGATTCCCGACATCGTGGATTTCTGCCGCGTCTACCTCGGAGTGGACCCGGTCACACAAATGATGCCGACTCAACCGACCGCGCATTACACCATGGGCGGAATCCCTACGACGAAATACGGCGAAGTGGTGGTTGACGACAAAGGCACGAAAATCCCTGGATTGTTCGCGGCGGGCGAGTGCGCGTGCGTGTCTGTACATGGAGCGAATCGACTCGGGACGAATTCATTGCTCGATATCGTCGTCTTCGGCAAACACGCGGGACAGACAGCCGCGGAGTACGCCAAGTCCGCTGACTGGGCGAAACTGCCGCAGGATGCCGAAGCAGGCGCGAGGTCCGAATTTGACGCGTTGCGGAATGGGTCGGGTAAAACGAATGCGTACGATTTATCCAACGAGATGAAGAAGGTCATGTTCGAGGAAGTCGGCATTTATCGAAATGAAAAAGATATGGCTTCGGCGTTGGAAAAAGTGCGCGACATGCAAACGCGATTCAAAGATGTGCGCGTGGGCGACACGGGAAAAATTTTCAACACCGAATTGTTGAACGCGTGGGAACTCGGCAACATGCTGGCGGTGGCGGAGGCGGTGGCGGCGTGCGCGTTGAACCGCAAAGAGTCGCGTGGCGGACATGCGCGCGAGGATTACCCCGAACGCGACGATGCGAATTGGTTGAAGCACACGCTGGTCACGAAGAAGAATGGAAAGTTGGAGATTGGTTATAAGCCTGTGGTGATCACGAAGTATCAGCCGAAGCCGAGAGTGTATTGATGATGTCGTTGCGAGGAGGAGCGGAGCGACGACGAAGCAATCTCCTCGTTGTGTTGCGAGATACGAGTTGAGTTTGATGTAGAGGTGTTTACATGGAAGTAACAGTTAAGATTTTCAGATACAGTCCCGAGAAAGACGCGCGCGGACACTATGAAACCTACACGGTGGAGGCGCACGAGAACGAACGCATCCTCGATGTGCTTGAGTTGATCAAGGGACATAAAGATGGATCGCTGGCGTTCCGTCGTTCGTGCGCGCACGGCGTATGCGGCTCAGACGCGATGCGTATCAACGGGCGCAATATGCTGGCGTGTAAAACGCTGGTGCGTGATGTGGGCGCGAGCATCACCGTCGAGCCGTTGCTCGGTTTGAAAGTGGAAAAAGATTTGATCGTGGATATGGATCCCTTCTTCGACAATTACAAGAAGATGCTTCCGTATCTCATCAATGATTCGCCTTTGCCTACCGATGGAAAAGAGCGTTTGCAATCTCCCGAACAACGCGCGCGTTTCGATGAAACCACCAAGTGTATTTTGTGCGCGGCTTGCACAACATCCTGCCCGTCGTTCTGGGCGAGTGAGGAGTATTACGGTCCCGCCGCATTGATGGCGGCGCATCGCTTCATCTTCGACAGCCGCGACGAGGGCGCGTCGCAACGCTTACAGATCTTGAGCGAGACGAACGGCACGGTGCGATGTCACACCGCGTATAACTGCACGAATGCCTGTCCGCGCGATATTCATATCACGAA
>CASGHD010000102.1 GCA_949319575.1 uncultured Anaerolineales bacterium
AACCATGAAAAACCGTTCCAATCTATTTCTCGGCATCCTGTTGATCGCAATCGGCGGGTGGCTGGTGGCGACGAAACAAGTCCCTTCACTGCAAGGCTTCACCGAAAACATGACCGGCGCCATGTGGACCATCGCGGCGGGCGTGTTGATTCTGGTGATCGGCTTGCTCACCGGCGCGCCCGGCATGGCGGTTCCCGCTTCCATCGTCGCGGGCATCGGCGGCATTCTGTTGTATCAAGAGCGAGTTGACGATTATTCCTCGTGGTCCTACCTGTGGACTCTCATCCCCGGCTTCGTCGGCGTCGGCTCGATCCTTGCCGGCGCGCTCGGCGAAAACACAAGGCGCAACATAAGCGGCGGACTGCGAACGATTGGTTTTAGCGCGGTGTTGTTCCTCGTCTTTGGCACGTTCCTCGGCGACCTCAATTTCCTCGGCGAGTACGGCGTAGCGATCCTCTTGATCTTGCTTGGCTTGTTCGTTCTCGCGCGCGGCTTTTGGCGAGGCGGAGGACATCATGAGACGGGGTAATATTTTCTGGGGTTTGTTCATCATCTTGCTCGGCGTGTTGTTCTTCCTGCAAGCGCGGGGCATCATCACGAACGTTTTCAGTTTCATCTTTCCGCTCGCGTTGATTCTCGTCGGCGGCTGGATCATCCTCAACGTGTTTTGGAAACCCGACCTCAGCGACGACGACACGTTTTCGTTGGCGCTGCAATCCGCGAAAAGTGTCCATTATGAATTTTCGCACGGCGCGGGTCAGATTCAAATCAGCGGAGGCGCGCCGGCGGGGAAAGCCATCGTCGGTTCGTCCGCGGTTGGGATGAACACCGAAAGCCGAATGGACGGAGACAGGCTGAACGTCGAGATAGGCGCGGGTCCCTCGATGATCCCATTCATCGGGCCCTCGTCCGGCGTCTGGCGTTATCAGATCACGCAGGAAGTCCCCGTCACGCTGGAGATTAACGCGGGCGCGAGCAGTCTGGATGTTGATTTGAAAGATGTGCTGGCGACGCGCATCGAATGTTCGACGGGAGCGAGCAGTGTGAAGTTGACTCTGCCCGCGCGCGGCGCGTCTCTTCTCGACGTGAATGCTGGCGCGGCTTCGTTCGACATTCGCGTCCCCGACGGCGCCGCGGCGCGTATCCGCTTTGAGGGCGGCTTGACAAAAATGGATGTGGACACAAACCGCTTCCCCAACATTGACGCGGGCTTTTTTCAATCCCCCGATTTTGATTCGGCAACCAACCGCGCTGAGATCAACTTCGAAGGCGGGCTGGGTTCGGTGACGATAAAGTGATGTCGCTGCGAGACGCTCTTGTTCTTTGTCGAAGCAGTCTCCTGTAACATACAAACAATTGGCGCGAGGAGATTGCTTCGTCGCTTCGCTCCTCGCAACGACATAAAGTAATAAAGGATAATCAAATGAAAAAATACGACCCTCGTTTATGGATCGGCGCGTTGATGGTGTTCGGCGGCGTGTTGATTCTGCTTGAAAACCTGAACATCATCTCGAACGTCAGCGGAATTTTCTGGGGAGCGATTTTGGGCTTGGTGGGTTTGTTCTTCCTCTATCTGCTCATCAGTGACCGCAACAATTGGTGGGCGGCATTCCCCGCATTCACATTGATTGGGTTAGCCGCATCGTCGTTTTTGCCCAAGCCGCTCGAAGCCTTCGAGGGGCTTGTGTTCTTTGGAGGCATCGCTCTTGCTTTCATTTGGGTCTATGCAACGGATACGAGTCGCTGGTGGGCGATCATCCCGGCGGGCGTGATGCTCACCCTCGGCGCGATTTCCGCGCTCGATGAAATCTCCGGCGCGGATAACGACGGCTTCCTCTTCCTCGGGCTGGGAATCACGTTCGTCCTCGTCGCCATCCTCCCCGGCGGAAGCGGCCGCAGTTGGGCATTTTTCCCCGGCATTGCCCTGCTGATCTTCGGCGCGTTCCTCAGCGCCGACGTGGTCGGTTGGATGGAATATCTCTGGCCCGCCGCCCTCATCCTCCTCGGTGGGTATTTTGTGGTGAAGTTTTTCAGGAAGCCCGCGTAACGATCTTGTTGGGGGAGACTCAGTACTTCACGAAAGTTCAGGCGACAGTTCGATTTGCCAAGCAAGTCGAACTGTCGCCTGACTTGACTCAGCGCAACTGCGTCAAGAACCTGCTTTCGTGATCTGCTGATACTTGCAGATTAAGAATTTAACCGAGCAATCCTTCCACTCCGCTTTGAACCATTCCCGAAAGAGTATCGCGACAGGTGAGATGGTGAGTCACAGAGTTTGTAACTACTCAGCCTCGGAACATGTCGCTGCGAGGCGCCGCGTGGTTGTCGAGCTTGTCGAGACACTTGGTTTTGCCGAAGCAGTCTCCCAATACCGGGAGATTGCTTCGGCGGGACCCCGAAAAAACATCGGGGCAGGCGAGCAAGAGCCCTCCTCGCAACGACATGTCTGAGCAGTTACCAGAGCTTTCTATTGATTACCTTACACTTTCAAAATCAGGACGCTGATTCACGCTGAAAACGCAGATTTTTTCTTTTTGAATCAGCGAAATCAGCGTTTATCTGCGTCCCAAAACCATTGTGTAAGGTAATCAGAGCTTTCTATTATTTTTCTCTGTGTCTCGTGTCTCAGTGGTTAGATTTATTGCGCGATTAATTTTGAGTAGAACAACGATCCCGCCCTACCTCATCCCATTTTCAAGCATCAACTTAACCTGTTCGCGCGCATCCTTCCAGCGCGTCGAAATGGCATCGGCAAGGCTGTTCAAAATTTCCTGTCCCGCTTCGGGGTTTTTCCTTGTTAATTTCCTTAATTCATCCCCGCGTATCCGCAACGCCCTCAACGGCTCGATAACGATCACCGACGAGGTGTATCTCTCGCTTCCGATCAAAGCCGACCAGCCGAACAGCCCGCCCGGTTCCACGTGAGAGATCGTAATGGGCACTCCATCATACGGCTTGAAAGAGATCTGAACTTTGCCGCTGAGGATGATATACAGATACTCGGCAGGCGAATCCTGCCGGATGACGAAATCACCGGTGGGGCAAGAGATCGTTTCCAGGAGCGCCTCCAATACCTTGAGGTTTTCCTCGCGCAGATCCCCAAATACCGGCAAGCGATGCAGATCAAAATCCATCCAAACATATTAATCAGGGCAGACGAATCCTTTCCAGTGGCAAACATCATATTTTGCATGACATTCTTCCTGAATTTGTTTCCGGCTCTGGTCGGCAGGGTATACTTGCCGAAACCATGACCGAGATTCAACCTTCACGAAATTTTCAAAACACCATTCCATTCCTCCTCATCGGATTGGGACTCGCCCTCATCGCCGCCTCCGCTTTTTATCTGTATCGAAACATCCCGCCTCGCGCCGACCTTACGGTTGTCCCGGCTGCGGTAAATTATCCCGCCCCCGAGTTGACTCTCACCGACGCGGAAGGCGCTTCCCATTCCCTCGCAGAGTATCGCGGGCAGGTGATCCTCGTCAACTTGTGGGCAACATGGTGCCAGCCGTGCAAAGAGGAAATGCCCGCCTTGCAAGCATATTACGAAAAACGTAGGGACGATGGCTTTACAATCATCGCGGTCAACGACGGCGACCCGACCGAAGACGTGCTTCAGTTTGTGAAAGACTTCGAATTGACATTTCCCGTTTGGCTCGACCCAACGTATATCGCAACGGAGCAGGCATTCAAAACGCTTGGGCTTCCCTCCTCGTATGTCATCGACCGCAACGGCACAGTCCGCTTGCAGTGGTTGGGGGGTATCGAGAAGCGCGCGCTCGAAAAATATGTGACACCGATCATCGCGGAGGAATAAATGAAGGCTTCGGTCAACTGGGAAGGCGTAATGACATTTACCGGCTTGGGTCCTTCGGGCTTTCCGATTCAAATGGACGCTGAGTCGGCTTTGGGCGGCAGTGACAGCGGAGTCCGCCCGATGGAGATGATCGCGCTGGGGTTGATCGGTTGCCAGGCGATGGATATTATTTCCGTGTTGCAGAAGAAGCGCCAACACGTCACCGCGTTTGAGGTGACGTTTGACGGCCCGCGTTCGCCAGATTTTCCAAAAGTGTTTACCCGCGCTGAAATCACATTTATCGTTACGGGGCATGAGATCGAGGAAGCCGCCGTCATCCGTTCGATTGAATTGACTGCGACGAAATATTGCCCCGCCAGCGCGATGCTCGAACAGGTATTCCCGATGGAATTGAAGTATGAAATTTATGAAGACGCGGGGGAAGAGAAGCGGTTGATCCATCAGGGCGTATGGCAAAACACCATGTTGGTGGATTAACTCACCTCACGCCCGATTCCACCCTTGTCCTAAAATCGGAACATTCGCACGCCGTGATGGTTGCGCCGCCGCGAGTGAGCGCGCCTTCGCGTTCCTCTCCGCCGGCAACCCAGCCTTCGAGGTTGAACGCCAGCGTACCGCTGGCGGAAATCCATTCGCCGTTGTATTTGCGGGCAACGTGCACGTGAGTTCCGGTTGATGAGCCGCCCTCGCAGGAGGGATAACCAATCGGGTCGCCCGCTTGCACTTCTGTCCCTACGGTAACGCGCGAATCGGTGGCGGTGTGCAGGTAATACAAAGCCCAGCCTGTGCGTTCATCGCCGTCTTTGTCGAGATCGATGATCACGCCATCCACATCCGCGCGAACGATGAGCCCGTCTGCCATTGCCGTGGCATGGATGTCTCGCGCAACGGTGTAACAGCCGGAGGTATCCGATGCCGGTGCGAAATCGAGCGCGGCGAAGGGTTGACCGGTGCCCCAGCCGGTGTGAGGTCCGCTGGTGTATGCCCACACGTGACCGGCAAGGAACGGGAAGCGCAACTCCGGTTGGTGAAGACTGCCGGGGATGACGATGGGCGAGTCGAGCCAGGGGTTGCCGAAAAAAGTTTGATAGGCGCGAGCCAAACCGTCCCGTCCGATGGAAGCGAGGTAGGCATCCCCGGACTGCAATCGCGAAAAATAATATTGAAGCGCCACCGATCCCGCGTTTTGCCAGGGGTCGGGTCGTGTGAGCGATCGATCTGTCAGTTCAAATTCAACGAGCGAGCCGTTGCGCCAGCCGTAATATCCGTTGTTGAGGATATTTGCCGCTATGACCAGTTGCAGGTAGGGCGTGTCGTAAAACGCGCGGCGAAACCCGAGCAGGTATTTTTCGTCGGGCGGTTCGGGTTGGGTGAGCGCGCCGGTTTGATATTCGAGCAGGGCAAGCAGTAAGCGCGGGCTGATGCTGTAATTGATGGCGACATACTCCACCAGTTCGGCGCCGGTGCGATTCTTGCCGCCCGCGTAGGCGCGATAGTCTTTGAGCCAGCCGTTGGTGGCAGACACGAACGCGCTGGCGCTGAATCCGATCTGCGCGGGTCCGTTTACAAAGGCATGGTCGGGGAGGCTTTGGAATTCGGTTCCCCATAACGGAAGATAGTAAATGGGAATATTCATCGGCAGGCCGACGGGCATGGTGGTCGCGTCGCGCGGGATGATGGGATTCGCGTCGAAGATTTCATCCACAGTTGTGTTGAAGCGCTTTGCCAGCGCGGGGAGGTTGTCTCCGTTTTGGGCGGTGTACTCTACCAGTTCGCCGGGTTGGTATTGGGGTCTGCCCGATGTCGGCAAGGGGATTGTCGTCGGCGCGAGCGGGGTGATGATGTTTTGGACGGCGGTGTTCGGTTCGCGCGGGGCGCAGGAGGCAAGGAGAATTGAAAGAATTAAACTTGATTTGAAAATGATGGCTTGCATCGAGCGGGATGGGAAGGTCACAAAGTTTGCAAGGAGAGGTCTCAGGTTCTGTTTTCCTTCGTTCCCTTTGTGTGTTTTGTGGTTAAGAAGATTCTCAATCATCGTCTTCCCGAACGATCAGCGATTTCGATTGACCGTATACATCCGCAGTGACGATGCGATTGCCGTTGATGAGTTTGCCGAGGTAGGCTTTATCGCCGGCGATCACCGTCCAGCCGCTCAACACCCAGGGAATACCGCCATCGGCAATGACCCACTCGCCGTTGTATTTCCTCGCCACGTGGGTATGCGTGCCGGTGGAGATGCCGCCTTCGCACGAAGGGTGACCGATGTGGTCGTTTTGATCCACCCATGTGCCCAATGCCACCCGTCCCTTGTTTGCCACGTGCAGGTACATGATGTTCCAGCCGGTTTGTTCGTGCCCGTCGCCGTCGAGGTCGATGACGACAATGCCGTTCCCCGAGCGCACGACCAAGCCCGGCGCCATCGCAAGCACCCACGAGTCAGACACGGCGCATCCGCTTTTGGCGGTGGAGGGGGCGAAGTCGACAGCCGCAAGCGCGCCCTCATCGCCCCATGCGCTATGCGGTCCGCCGGTGTATGCCCATTCGGTGTTCATTTCAAAAGGCAGGGTCATCACCGGCTGTGAGAGGCTGGGCGGATAGATCGACCCCGCGCCTGTGGAACGCGACCATGGGTCGCCAAACATCCTGGCGTAGAACGAGGCGAACCCGCTGTTCGGATCCATGATCCTCAGCCACTCGTTGAGGCTGTGCTGTTTCGAGAAGTAATACATGATGGCGACCGTGCCGGCGTTCAAAGACGGATCGAGTTTGTACCTGGTTCCATCGTTGAACGTAATCTGCGTGAGTTTCCCGTTCCGCCAGCCGTAGTACCCCGTGGAGAGTTGGTTGATCGCCCAGCCGAATTGCAGGAACATGCCCTTGTTACGAAAGTTTTCGTAGCCAAGCGGGTAGGATTTGTGGAAGTCATCGGGCGGCGCGCCGCGCACCCATTGCGCCTCATAATCGAGAATGGCAAGCAGGAGGCGCGGGTTGATCGAATTTTCAAGCGCCGAGCGTTTGAGGGCGGCGGCGCCGGTCATCCAACCGGTCGAGCCGAGATATTCGCGGTAGGTGGATAAATATCCGCCGGCGCTCTGCACATACCTGGCGACGTCAAAGTCCACAGCGCTGATCGAAAAAATAATTTCACTATCGGGGATGAGTTGGGCTGGCGACGTATATTGCGCCGTTGTGTCGCGGCGTTCCGGGATGATGAGCAGGGTGCCGGTGTCGAGGATTCCGTCGGTGGGAAGAATCTTCGGGGATGTGATCTCGTTCGCTTCCACTTGAAATCTGCTCGCCACAGCGGGGAGCCAATCGCCATTCTGGGAGTAATACAAAATGGTCGCGCCCGCTTGTGTGGGAGTTAAAAATGTAGTCGGCGTGGAGGTGGCTACAGACTGCGTGACGAACGAACTCAGCAGGGAGGTCGGCGTTGCGGTTAATGCGGGAGGCGGAGTCGTTGGGGTTGTTGTCAGCGCCGGCAGGGCTTCAAAGACTGGCGCCTGATCGACAGTGGTCCCGCCGATGGGAGTGGGAGTTTGGTATTGCCCCCAGAGCGATGAGGAGTTTCCCCGGCATGACGAAAGTATAACGGTTGTCAGAGTCAGAATGATGAGCGAGCGTTTCACGATGGGGATTATACCTTTGATGGTTAAATCGCCCTAAGAACGCGTGTTTAAATCAGCCTTACGGCACTGCGCGAAAAATGTCTTGCTGTTCAAGGCAACCTGTTGTTCTTTTCAAAATAGGGCTTTCGCTTTTACCGCTCTAAGACGGTCTGCCTGCGCTGAGCCGCAGGCGCGCGTGTGACCGTCGCTTCGCTGGCAAATACGGCGGTCATAAACCGCCTATTGGTAACTACTCAGCCTCGAACATGTCGCTGCGAGGCGCTCTTGGTTTTGCCGAAGCAGTCTCCCCATGCCGGGAGGTTGCTTCCCTTCGACAGGCTCAGGACAGGCGTCGGGACCCCGAAAAAACATCGGGGCAGGCGAGCAAGAGCCCTCCTCGCAACGACAGGTCTGAGTAGTTACCTAAATTGTTAATCTGCAAAAGGTTGCGATCCTTGGGGGGGGGTTACCTCGAAATTTGATTCACGCCATCGAAGACACCCTCTTCCGCTTGTAGGACGGTTGTGCCGCGCGTGAGCCAGCCGTTGTATAAAACGCCATCGCCGCTGGAGACCCAACCCTCGAGGTTGAACGGGAGATTCCCATCGGCGGGAATCCATTCGCCGTTGTATCTGCGCGCCAGGTGGAGGTGCGTCGCGTTCGAGATGCCGCCCTCGCAGGAAGGATGCCCGATGATCTCGCCGGCGTACACGTAGGCGCCGGGGTGAACACGGTCGCGCGTTTCGATGTGCATGTAGAGAACCGTCCACCCGGTTTGTTCGTAGCCGTCGTTATCCAGATCCTGTACCACGGCGCCGTCGCTCGCGCGGACGATGTATCCATCCGCAACTGCCACAACCCACGCTTCGCTTTGCGCGCATCCCGCGGCTTCACCCGGCGGGGCAAAGTCTAATGCGCCCCAGGCTGAGCCGCTATCCCAGCCGCCGTGCGGTCCGCCGGTGAATGACCACGTCGCGCCGGGGGGGAAGGGGAGTTGCATGGGTGGCTGAGTCAAATTCACTGGGAGGAGCGAAGCGATATCGTAGTCGAATGGAAAGCCGAACAACAGGTTATACGTTTGATAAAAGCCAGGCTGGCTTACGTCGAAGTCCCATGTGGCGCGATCGTTGAAGAGCGAGAAGAAATATTGCAGGGCGGCTGTGCCCGCGTTGATGGTTGGGTCCATGGGCGCGTAGGTTCCGTCGTTGAGCGGAAGCGCGCCGAGCGCGTTGACGCGCCATGAGTAATAGCCGCGATTTAAATTATCAGCCGCCCAGGCGGTTTGGCGGTATAGCCCCGCATAATATTCATCATAATTGCCCAGTGGGTAATCGATGTTCGATGGCACGGGATTGGTGACCCATCCGCTGCGGTATTCGAGGAGCGCCACGAGCAGGCGCGGGTTGACGGAGTAATTTTGGGCGACGCGCAGAATAATTTGCGAGCCGCTCAGGTAGGTTCCGTTGACGTCCTGCACATAATTGCCGAGATAGCCGCCTTTGCTTTTGAGGTAGGCGTCGAGGTCGAATGCAATGGCGGCGGGACCGTAGATTAACTCTGAATCGGGGATCAATTTGAACCCCGAACCGGGGATCGGATCGGTGACGACGGGCGGGATGTTGACCACCTGCCCAACAGATAACATAGTTGTTTCATTTAACCCGTTTGCCTGCATCAATGCTTCGAGCGAGATGCCGTATGTTTTGGAGATGCTTCCCAAAGAGTCCCCGGCTTGAACCGTGTACTGATCGACAAATTCACGCGGCGGTGGGAGCGCATGAGGCGCATCTGGCGTTGGCGCGGTGAAGGATGAGTTTGGGTTGCGCGTGGGAATCGTCACTGAGAGTGGCGCGCGCGTGGGCGTTGGTCCCGATGGTGTTTTCGTGGGCTGGATGATCTCGCCGGGTTGGGGCGGCGCGGGTGTGACTGCCTGCCCGGTGACCGGCGCGAAGGGATCGTAGGTGGGGTAGGGGGTGATTCCAGAGGGGGAACAAGAGTAAAGAAGAGCAGTAATGAGTAATGGGAAAATGACTTGTTTTACGCGGCGAAACATGCGGGGGATTGTACCAAACAGGGACTTCGATAATAAACGCGCAATGAAATTATTACACCCTCTTCTTAATGGCTTCCTCCGCGTCTTGGTGTTTTGGTTTGTGCGCGATGGGTCTCCCGTAATTAACGGGACAGAGCTTCACCACGAAGGACACAAGGTACACAAAGTGGGGAAAAAGTCTGGATTCCTTGGTTTTTTCCTTTGTGACCGTCGTGTCATTTCGACACGGTGAGCGAAAGACGAACCGTCAATGCAAGCCTTTGTGTTTGCAAAAGCGTTTCCCGTCAAAAACGCTAGAGCCTGCGCGATTATTTTTGAAAAGATTAATAGACCTCTTGCGAAAGGCTTTATTGCCACCGAGAACATGGAGAAAAAGCGTATTTCTCAAGAGTCTCTGCGCGCTTTGTGGCTGCGTGGGAGATACTGATGCAAGAGGTCAAACAAATAGCGGGAGCCTTGATTACCTTACACTTTCAAAATCAGGACGCTGATTCACGCTGAAAACGCAGATTTTCTCTTTTTGAATCAGCGAAATCAGCGTTTATCTGCGTCCCAAAACCATTGTGTAAGGTAATCAGGCGGGAGCCCTAATTTTCCAAACAATCTTGTAACGAAGAGAAAGGGACAGCGCGCCCCGATTTTTGCAATTCTGTGGAATAATTGCCATCGGTATGCTCAAGATCATTTTCACCGAAAAGACACTCATCACGCCGTTCAACGAGCCGGCGCGCGACCTGCGCATCCAAAATGTGCCGCTGTGGTTGCATCAGCGAAACGCGCTTGCGCCTTATACCACGCGCGAGATCGAACTTGCGCCCGGACAGCGGATGCCGCTCGAGCGCGAAGAGACCATCGTGTATCGCGATAATTTGTTCTTTGATGATGCGTATATCAAGGCGTTCCTTGCCACTGCCCGTAAAAAGGGACGACCCGTCCGCGCCGCGTTTTCGGCTGAAGACCCAGCCTTTCGCGAGCACGCCCTGCCGCTTTCCTCTTCGTATTCCCCTGCGGGTAGCGCCTTCCTCGCCGATCTGTGGTATTACCCGCGCGGTCCTGTCGCGGATGTGGAACCGCTCATCATCGACCTGGAAGCGCGCGAGGTTGGGTATTACCATGTGCCAACCTACATGGCAGACCAGAGCGGCGATCTTACCTTTCAAGTGCCGCTTCGCGCCTGCATTGCGATCGATTCGTGGGTGCATGTGTTCATCGCCGATGTGGTGTATGGCTTGTTCTCGCGCGGCGCGCGCTTCGAAAAGCGGCTTGCGGAAGATGTCGCGTTCAAACTAAAAATTCTCGGTAAAGCGCTGTACGAGGGCAGGCAGATCCTTCAATCCTCCGAACTCGTAACGGTCGGCAAGAATTGCGTCATCGATCCCGACGCTATCATTCACGGGCCGACGACCATCGGCGATAACGTGACGATCAACGCCGGGTCTGTCATCGAAAATTGCATCATCGGCAACAACGTCAACATTTCTCAAGATGTGCAGTTGATGCTCTCGGTGGTGGGGGACGGGGCGTTTCTTCCGTTCCGCGCCGCGCTGTTCATGACCACCATCATGGATAACAGCATGGTGGCGCAAAATACCTGTTTGCAAATGTGTGTTGTGGGGCGCAACACCTTCATCGGCGCTGGCTCCACGTTCACCGATTACAACCTGATCCCCGCGCCGCTCCGCGCGTTGGATGGCAAGGGAAAACTCAATTATTCGAACCGTCCGGTGATCGGTAGCGCGGTCGGGCATAATTGCAGGTTGGGTTCGGGGATGGTGGTGTACCCGGCGCGCACGATCGAATCGGATGTGGTGCTGTTCGCTTCGAAAGACCGACGCGTGATCGACAAGGATGTGCGCTACGAAGATTCGGATCATCACAAATTGAAATTCTCCAACCTGCATAAGAGAATGTACCCCCGCCCCGGCGAAGCAACTTCAGAATCCTGGTAACTGCTTGGACACTTTCGCATTTATTATCCATCCGATTGACCCCAAAAGGGATGTCAGTCGAAAATATCCATTTCTTGGAAGAATGCTGAGCGAAAAACAGATCGACTTTTTTTCCACATTTTTCCCGCCGGTGTATGTTTCGGAGATCACCGGCATCACCTCGCAGGCGACAGGCAAGGAGATCAAAGGCTGGTTCATTGCCTGCCCGTACACGCCTCGGCGAATGATGGAACTGCCGGAGACAATGGTGTACAACAAGATCATTCAAACCGGGCGGCTGGCGGAAAAACTCGGCGCGCAGATGCTCGGCTTGGGCGCGTTCACGTCTGTGGTGGGGGACGGGGGCATCACCATAGCGGATGCGCTGGATGTGCCGGTTACCACAGGCGACTCGTACACGGTGATGGTGGCTGTGGATGCGATCCGCGAAGCCGCGCGCGTGATGGAGATTCCACTTTCGGGCGCGACTGCGGCGGTGGTGGGCGCAACAGGCGCGATCGGCAGTGTGTGCGCGGAACTGCTGGCAAGTGAAGTGGAGCGCCTGGTGTTGATCGGCAGGAGCCGAGAAAAACTCGAGGGGTTGCGAGACAGGCTACAATTGAAGTATCGAAGCGAGATCGTGGTCAGTCTCACGATGGATGCCCTTGCAGAATCGCAATTAATCCTTACGGTGACGAGCGCGGTCCATGATGTGATCCGCCCTGAACACCTGCAACCGGGGAGCGTGGTATGCGATGTGGCGCGCCCTCGTGATGTTTCTGCAATGGTCGCCTCGGCGAGAGATGATATATTAGTCATAGACGGAGGAATGGTAGACGTGCCAGGACCCGTTGATTTCCATTTTAATTTTGGGTTTCCACCGGGCAAGGCGTATGCCTGTATGGCAGAGACGATTGCCCTGACGTTGGAAGGTCGCTTCGAGGATTACACGCTTGGCAAACACCTCACCAGGGAACGCGTGGAAGAGATCGATGCGGTCTGCAAAAAACATGGCTTCCGCGTGAGCGGGTTCCGCTCCTTCGAGAAGGAAGTCACTGAGGCACAAATCGAGACTGTGCGCCGCAATGCGAAACGCGTTCGCAAATTGCTCGCGACGCACCCGTAATTTTGGAGGCTGCTTATGGGAAAAGCCCGCCTGTTGATCGTGGAAGACGATATCGACATTGGGAACATGCTGAAGATCTTCTTCGCCGGCATGGATTTCGAAGTCGATGTTGCCGTGCGCGGCTCAGATGCGCTAGAGAAGACCAAAAATGTCCTGCCGCATTTGATCGTGCTGGATATTATGTTGCCGGATATCGACGGTTATGAGGTGTGTCGCAACCTGCGCACGAACATGCGCACCAGTCACATCCCTGTCATTTTTCTCACGCAGAAAGATGAGCGCAGTGACAAACTGCAGGGGCTTGAACTCGGCGCGGACGATTACATCACCAAGCCGTTCGACATCGAGGAGCTCAAACTGCGCGTGCAGGGCGCCATTCGCCGCGCAGAGCGTGAAAGCCTCACCGACCCGCGCTCGGGTCTCCCGGCGGGACGGCTGATCGAGAACCGACTGCGCGAAATCATCCGTGAAAAGGGGTGGGCGCTGTTGGATGCGCGCGTCAATGAGTTTGAGCCGTTCAAGGACGTGTATGGCTTTGTGGCTGGCGATGATGTGCTCCGTTTTACCGCCATGATGATCGGAGAAGTGGTGGATGAAATCGGCACCACCACCGATTTCATCGGTCATGCGGGCGGCGACAACTTCATTATCATCACCCGCGAAGAAAAAGCGCCGCTCCTCAAAGCGCGCCTCAAAGAACGCTTTAATAAGGAAGTGCAAACGCACTATAACTTCATCGACCGCCAGCAGGGATTTGTGCAAGCCCCCGCGGCAGACGGCTCCACGATTCAGATGCCGTTCATGACCATTTCTGTGGGAGTTGTTTCGCCGAGCGGTCAATCGTTTGCGGATATCCGCGAAATTACCGAACTTGCGGCGGAAGCGCGCCGGCAGGAATCTGCGTAAGACACCGGGCGGAATATGCTTGTCGGGCTAGATGTCAGTTTTTGGTTGATCGCGATTGCCGTAGTACTGCTGGCTCTGGTACTAGTGGCGCTCTGGTTTCGCCGATTGCCGGGGAACGTGCAAGCGGGCGGGTTGCAAACTCCTGCGGTTGAAATCCCAACTTCTATAAACTTAACTGAAGCGATCGTGACCATCCAGCCAGGCGGGCGGGTGGATTATCTTAATGATCTGGCGCGCGATTGGTTCGGTTTGCGAGCCGACGAACTCCCCGAACTCGAAAAACTGATTCGCAAGGCAAGACCCGCGGAGGATTTTCTCAACCTTTGCGCGGCGCACGGTCAAAAGCGGCTGTCTGTTGGCGGCAGGTTGGTGGAAGCGACATCGTATCAAGTGCCGGGTCCATATCCGTTGATGTTTATTACCATGAAGGGGGTTAGCCTGGCGGCGAGCGCCGATGCGGCTCTGGCAGATTCCTCCATGCTGAAAATCGTCTCGGATTTTGGCAGGGGCGTAACCGAAAGCCTTGATCTGGATAACACGATCTATTCCATTTTGTTGAATGTATCTCATCTTGTCCCGGCAGATGTGATGGAGATTAAGATTTGGGACTCACTGCGTAAATTATTCGACATCTACACCCTCGATCCCTCCGGGACGTCGAAAACGATTCGCGCTTACGCGTCGCAATTTGGCGCGCTGACCGAGACCCTGGTTTCGAAGCGTATCCCGATCCTACTCCCCGATATCCGCTCTACAAATCCTGAGTTGGCGCAAGTGAGTGAAAAGTCTGCTGTGTTGTCGTACATCGGCTTGCCACTGTTTGCAAATAATGAACTGATCGGCGCGCTCGAATTCGGTCATCTCTCGGCAGGCGCGCTGGGGCAACACGACCTCGACTTGTTACAACTCGTTTCTTCGCAGGCGGGGTTCGGGATACAAAACGCGCGGAAGTACGCGAGCGAAATACGGCGTTCAAAAGAATTAAGTGGCTTGGTCAACCTGACACAGTCTGTTGGCGTGGCGCAGGATTATGCCAGCCTGATCAGCCGCCTTATCGATAGTATTTCTCCCTTGTTCGCCGTGGATATCCTCGGTTTTCTTCTTTACGACGCCAACAAGCGGACACTTGAAGGGCAAGTTCCCTTTCAAGGTTTGCCACGCCACATTGTCGAGATTTATCGGACAACCATCCAACCCGATAGCCCGGCAGAAAAGGTGATTCACGAGGGCAGGCTGATCTCCGCGCGCAACGCCGCCGATGACCGGACATGGAGCGATCTCGGGCTTCAAACGATCGCCCAAGCCGCCAGTTTGCGCGAGTCGGTGCTGGCGCCGATGGTGGCGGGCGATCAATTTGTCGGCTTCGTGCAGATATCCAATCACAAGCAGGCATCCGTTGAATTTTCGGAAGCGGAATTACGCCTGATCGAAACAGTAGCTGGCCAGGCGGCGGGAATTATTCAAAACTCCTTTTTGGTGGAGCGCACCCGTCAGCGAGCGATCCGCTCCGATGGTTTGCGGCGCATTGCCAACATCTCCACGTCCACTGCGGGGCTGGATGAGATCGTTCAGTTATCCATCGATGAATTGGCGCGCCTGCTTCGGTGCGATCTGGTGGCGCTTTTCCTCGAAGACCAAAAGACCGGCGGATTGCAACTACATGAAAATTCGGTTGTCGGTATTTCCACGGAGGCAAAAAGCCCGTTATTGAGGCTTCATGCCGAAGGCGTTCCCTATCGCGCCACGGTGGCCGGCACTCAGAAGCCGATCAGTACCGGGCGGTTAAGCCTCGAGCGAAATATTTCGTCGGGGTATCTGCCCCTGTTCTCCCGGCTGCAAATGGAATCCGTTCTCATCGTCCCTGTGGCGGTGCGCGAGAAAAGCCTGGGCGAATTGATTCTCGGCAGCCGTAAGACCGATTTCTTCGGTAATTACGATCTTGAGATCGCCCTTGCCGCCGCGGGTCAATTGGCAAACGCGATTGAAGACAATTCACGCTCCACACAAACCGATGAGAACCTGCGCCGTCGGGTGGAACAACTCTCCTCGCTCGCCCGCGTCAGCCGCGAACTAAATACCACGCGGGATCTTAAACCCCTGCTGGATGTGATCCGGGACGAGGCGTTGCGAGTCACTCATGCCGAGTGCGGCACCATCCTGCTGTTTGACTCGAACGTCTCATCTTTTCCTCCGTCCATTTCTCTATCCATCGGCTGTCCGCTCCCTTCCAACTTCCCATACATCGAGCAAACGGTGATCGAGACAGGCAAACCGCAACTGGTTGAGGATTACACCGAGAACGGGAAGAACCCCATCCACGATGATGTTGTCTCCGCGCTGATTGTGCCAATTCTCAATCAGGAAAAGACCGTCGGGTTGATGCATCTCCATTCCGGACAGTCCTCCTTCTTCGACGCGTCCTCCCTCGAGATTGCCCAGACTCTTGCCTCGCAAGCCGCCGTGGCGATTGGCAATGTGGAACGATTCCAAAAACAACGCGAAAGCGTGGAGGTTCTGCGACGCCGCGCTGAAACCCTTTCCCGCCTGACTGAAGTAACGGGCGGTTTGAATTTCGAAAACCCGCTCGACCAAACCCTGCGAGCCATCCTGACCAGCATGTGCGACGCGACCCCGTTCGCAACGGCGCTCATCAGCGTCCTCGAGCCGGACGTTGGGTTGTTGAAACGTGTCACTGGCGTTGGGTTCACGCCAGAAATGCTCAACGACCTGATGGCGCGCAAACAGCCGCTTGTAAGTTTGCAACAAATGCTGAAACCTCAATTCTTGATCGGGCGGTCTTATTTCATCCCTGTCGATCAGGCGCCGATCATCCCCAGCGATGTTCTCTTGGTGACGGTCAACCCCGGTTCAGGTGTGGAGAAAACCGCAAACGCATGGGACCCCGACGATCTTTTGATCGTGCCCCTCGTGGATGAAACAGGGAACACGTTGGGCATCATCAGCCTTGACTCGCCACGCAACGGATTGCGCCCCGACCGAGCCACGATCGAATCGTTGGAAATTTTTGCGACTCAGGCATCCATTGCCATTCTGAATTACGGACGATTTACCGAACTGCGCGGCAAAGTAGACTCGCTCAGGTCTGGGCTTGATCGTCAGGAACGGTTCATCAACCTGACGCAAAAAGATCTTCCGATCCTCCTGCGCAAAGACCTCGATCAAACCATCGCCATTCACAACCTCGACCATCGCGGGCAGCGCGTCCGCGCCGGGTTGGCGATCACCGAGTCGGTCAGCCGCCAGCTTGACGCGTCGTCTGCCCTCCAGGCGCTGGGGCGTGAAACCCTTACGCAATTAGGAATGTCTGTCGCCATGATCGCCGAGGCGGCGAACGAAGGTCCGCGGTTGATGAACGTTCTCGGAAACGTGACGCGCTCCACAAACCCGGAAGCCTTGTTTGGGCAACGAAACCCGCTTCGCGCCTGCCTGCAAACCGGAGAGACGATCTTAATCCCCAACGTCGATGAAAATATCGAGTGGCGCGAAACGCCGCTCCTCACTGCCTTGCAGGCAAAATCTGCAATTTGCCTTCCGATCAAGATCGATAAACGCACGGTTGCCGCCATGTTGGCGGTTAGCCGCGAGCCGATGCCAGCCTTCACGAGTGAAGACCGGCAAGTGTATAACCAGATCGCGCGGCAGACCTCGGTCATCCTTCAAAACATTTCCCTGCTCAATGAGACTCGCAAACGCCTGCAGGAAGTGAACCTGCTCCTCGATTTCAGCCGCCAGTTGCGCGGCTTGGAATCTGACCGGATCGTCCGCGCCCTGCTCGATAGCGCGCGCCGCGCGTTACCCTCGGCACATGCCGGTGTGGTGCTCGTTTGGGATGAGCAAACCAATCAACTGTACCCGCACGCGGTTTCCGGCTACGCCGACAACGACACGATGAAGCGCATTTTGTATCACCCCGGCGAATCCCTGCCGGGGCAGGTGTTTGAGTCGCGAAAAGCGTTGCGCGTGGACGAAATTCAATTCACGCGGGATTATTTGTTCTCCACCGAGAGCCAGTTGCTCTATCGGCAGGCGACCGGCGGTCGCCTGCCGGTCTCCAGCCTGTTCATCCCGGTCCAATCCGGCGACCAGCCTGTGGGTGTGCTCGTGCTGGATAACTTCAATACGCCCGCCGCTTTCACGCCTGAAGACGAAGCCTTACTTCTCTCGCTCTCTCAACAAGTGGGGCTGTCTCTCCAAAACGTGCGGTTGGTGCGCACCACGCAGGAACGCGCCGCGCAACTCGGGGCGCTCACCGATGCCGCCACATCCCTTGCCTCAAGCTTGCAACGCAACGAGTTGATCGCGTCGCTTCTCCACCAACTCGAACCGGTCATTCCCTACGATACCGCCGCGTTGTGGCTAAAAGAAAGAGACAAGCTTACCGTTGCGGCGGCGAAAGGCTTCCCGGATACCGAGCGCCGCCTCGGGTTGACGGTGGCAGTGGAAGACAGCGCGTTATTCAAAGAGATGATTCGCACTGGGCAGGGAATTTTGGTCGGCGACGTCCGGCAAGATGCGCGCTTCCCGTCGCTCGAAGCCCCTCGCCTCTCCTGGCTGGGACTGCCCCTGATCTCGAAGAACGAAGTTATCGGCGTGCTCGCGCTTGAAAAATGGCAGGCGTATTACTACACGCGCGATCATATGCAAGTTGGCAGAACATTTTCCTCGCAAGCCGCCGTTGCTCTGGAGAACGCCCGCCTGTTCGAAGAAAGCATCAGCCGCGCCACCGAACTGGACGAGCGTTCCGAACGCCTGGGCTTGCTAAACCGCTTCTCCTCCGCCTTGAGCGGACTGCTCGATGAAGGCAGAATCTTCCAATTAACCGCGGAAGAATTGCTGGGCGCCATGCTGACGCCTCGCGTTTCAGTTGTTACCTTCGAACGTGGGAACGCAGTCTTGAAGTATGACCTGCCTCGTTCGAAATCGAAACTGCCAGCCAAACTTCCCGATGCGCCGATCTTCCAACGCTTGAAGGAATCTCTGGGCGTGTTTACAACCGATTCAGTCGAAAGTGAACCCGATCTGACTCCCTTAAGCGGTTTTCTCGGCTCGCGGACCAAAGCGTTGCTGATCCTTCCACTGGTGAGCGGAGCAAACCTGCGGGCGTTGGTGTTTGTGCACCAAGGGGAGACGATCCGATTCAGCGTGACTGAGATGGAGTTGGCGCGCACGTTGACCAACCAGGCGTCCATTGCCCTCGAGAATGCCCGCTTGTTCCAATCCACTGTCCTTACAGCGGAACGGTTCTCGATTCTCAACAAAGCCAGTTACGAAGTTGGGGCAAGCCTCGACACCGAACAAATCTACACCGCAGTGCATAAAGCCGCGCAACAGTTGATGCCGGTCGAATCGTTCGTGATCAGCCTGTTGGATGTGGAAACGAACGACATCGATGGCGCGTACCTGATCGATGGAAACACCCGGGCGCCGTCCATTCGCCTGTCTCGCACGGAGGGGTTGAGCGGTCACGTCATCTCCACCGGCTTGCCTCTGTTATTACACGGCAGGGAAAGTGTGGAAGAACTGGGCGCGGTGATCCTTGGAAAATCCGAGATACCCGTCTCGGTGCTTGCCGTGCCGATGACACTCGGCGGTAAGACCGTGGGGATGCTGTCGGCGCAAAGTTACCAGCCGAACGTCTATACCGAAGAGGATTTGCAAATCCTCAGCACGCTGGCAAATCAGGCTGTGGTTGCCATCCAGAACGGGCGTTTATTCAAAGAGACGCAACGCCTGGCGGAGGAACTTGAACTCCGCGTGGTCGATCGTACCGCGCAGTTACAACGCGAACAACAAAGCACCGAAACACTGTTACGAATTCTCACCGAGGTTTCCTCCAGTCTCGACCTGGACCGGGCGCTGAACCGAACGCTTGCCTTGCTCAACGATGCCGTTGGCGCGGAACAAGGCACCATCATGCTGGTCAGCGCCGAGGACAACCTGTTGCATTACCGCGCCGGGTATGGGTACCTGTCTGACCGCGTAACAGCGGAGGGACGCGGCTTTACCTTGAAGATCGGCGAAGGCTTGGCAGGTTGGATCGTCAAGAATCGCGAACCCGCCCTCGTCAATGACCTGTTACTGGATGACCGTTGGGTAAAAACTGCCACCACCGCTCGAGAGCATCGCAGCGCCATTGCCATGCCGCTCCTCGTCGCTGAAGATGTGATCGGCGTGCTTATGGTCTATCACCGCAAGCCTAATTTCTTCAGCGCCGAAATACTGAGCCTGGTAAAAGCCATCGCGGGGCAGGTGGCGGTTGCCATTAACAATGCCCGCTTATATGAATTGATCCGCGACCAGGCGGAACGACTTGGGAGCATGTTACGGCGCGAGCAAGAGGACGCGAGCCGTTCGCAAGCCATCCTCGAAGCGGTGGCAGATGGCGTGCTGGTGACTGACCCGAACAATCGTATTTCCTTCCTCAATAAATCTGCCGAGGATATTTTGAGTTTGGAATCTGGCAAAGTGATCGGACAGACGCTGGATGTGTTCGGCGGCTTGTTTGGCAAATCTGCCGCTTCATGGATGCAAACCATCAACACCTGGTCTGAATCGCCCTCCTCGTACCGCGCGGGCGAAACATTCGCCGAGCAGTTGGCGCTGGAAAACGGCTTGATCGTTTTGGTGCATCTTGCCCCGGTGATCCTGCAGAACGATTTTCTGGGAACGGTCTCCATCTTCCGTGACATTACGCATGAAGTGGAAGTGGACCGCTTGAAATCTGAGTTCGTTGCCACGGTCAGCCACGAATTGCGCACACCCATGACGTCCATCCGTGGGTATGTCGACGTTTTGCTGATGGGGGCGGCGGGCGCGCTGAACGAGAACCAGACGCACTTCCTAAAGATCGTGAAAGGCAACACCGAACGCCTCAACATTCTCGTCAACGACCTGCTGGATATTTCCCGCCTCGAATCGGGACGCGTCACCCTCTCGCCCCAGGCGCTCGACTTGCGCGAAGTGGCGGAGGATGTTATCGACGATGTGTTGCGGCGCTCGCAGGAAGAGAATAAGCCCATTGCGCTTTCACTGGACGCGCCGAAAAAATTGCCGTACGTATACGGCGACGCGGAACGCGTGCGTCAGATCGTTGCCAACCTTGTGGATAACGCCTATCACTACACCCCCGAGAATGGGACCATCCTCGTCCAACTCCACCCGTCTAACGGGGGAAGCGAAGTGCAAGTCGATATCAAAGATAACGGCGTGGGAATCGCGCTGGGCGATCAAGCCCGGGTCTTTGAGCGCTTTTATCGCGGCGAACATCCGCTGGTATTGGCAACACCGGGAACCGGTCTGGGCTTGTCCATCGTCAAAGAACTTGTGGAAATGCACAAAGGACGAATTTGGGTGCAGAGCGCAGGGCTGGATGGCGAAGGGAGCACCTTCTCCTTCACGCTTCCGGTATTCAAGAATTAATGAGGCTTGAATGGCGAAGATACTAATTGCAGAAGACGAACGCGATATACGGGACCTGGTTGCCTTTACCCTGCGGTTTGCCGGGCACGAAGTGATCGCCGCCACCAATGGGGAGGAGGCGGTGGATCTTGCGCCAAAGATCAACCCCGACCTGATTCTCATGGATGTGCGCATGCCGCGCATGACCGGATACGAGGCGTGCAAGATCATGAAAACCATGCCCGGCATCAAGGATGTTCCGGTGGTCTTCCTCACCGCGCGCGGGCAGGAATCTGAAATTCAACAAGGGCTGGGAGCGGGCGCCGAGGAATACCTGCTCAAACCGTTTGCGCCCGATCAATTGACCGAGCGCGTGAAAGCAATTCTGGCAAAGTTCGGAAAATAATTTGAGCGCGATTCTTCTCGACGGTTCCATTGTGCATTACGAGGTGCTCGGGCGCGGACGCCCGGTCATCTTCCTGCACGGCTGGGTGGGCTCATGGAAGTATTGGATCTCCTCCATGCAGGTCGCATCCACCTCGTATCGCGCCTACGCAATGGATCTGTGGGGGTTTGGCGATACCGCGCACGTTGAGGCAAACTTTACGCTGACCCAACAGGCTTCATTGATCGACCGCTTCCTGATCGAAATGGGTATCGGCAAAGTTGCGCTGGTGGGGCACGGCTTGGGCGGGTTGGTGGCGTTGTGCTATGCCATCAATTTTCCCGGCAGCGTGGACCGTGTGATGACGATCAGTTGCCCGCCCACCATCGAAGGCGTAAACCAACGCTTGCAGACATCCTCACCCGGCGACCTGGTCGACTGGCTGTCGAATCGCACAGCGGAATCGACTGCCGCCCTTGCAGACGCTTCGAAAGCCAACCTGCAAGCTGTTACCGCCTCCATGAAGGGACTCCAAGCCGACAACCTCTACCCAAACTTCCGCATCCTCAATATCCCCGCGTTGTTTGTGTACGGCGAAACCGACCCCGCCATCAGCGTGCCGGAGGAAAGCGCGGTGACATCCACATTGATCCACCAGATCGTTCTCGAAAGTTCAGGGCATTTTCCCATGCTTGATGAGTCGGTCAGATTCAACCGCCTGTTGACTGATTTTCTCGCCCTCGAATCGGGAGCCAGCCCGAGCGAACTCCAATTGAAAGAGGAATGGAAACGCCGAGTCCGCTGATATATCGTTGCGAGGGGCGGCGCGATTCGCGCCACGACAAAGCACTTTCCTCGCCACTTTTATGTTCGTTCAGCACGATTTGCCAAGCCAATCGAACTGCTGAATGAACGCTGAAAATTGCTGAACGAGCCTGTTTTTATGTTGACAAACTGAACCTTTCAGCGTTATAACCAACCCAACAATTGAACGGGGCGTCCCACGATGCGGGACTGAGACGAGCGAGCCGCGCTCAACCCGAATTACCTGATCCAGATCATGCTGGCGGAGGGAACATACTTGTTTATTCACCCATCCTCCGTCATTGGAGGATTTTTCATTTCTGCCTTCTCCCATTCGCGCTGAGCGGAGCGCTAGCGAAGACGAAGCGGGGAGAGGGCAGGGGTGAGGGAGAATCATTTATGCAACGCATCATCATCTTCGCCAACGGCGAACTACCCGACCTTGAACAAGCTCGCGCCATTCTTCGGGATGACGACTACATCCTCTGCGCAGACGGCGGAGCGCGTCACGCGCTTGCTCTCGATCTCATACCCAATCTAGTCATCGGCGACATGGATTCGATTGACAGCGCTGAATGGAAAAGACTCGAAGTAAAAAATATTCCCATCGAATTTTTCCCGCGCGATAAAAACGAAACCGACCTCGAACTCGCCATCAACAAAGCCATCGAAATTTGCGAAGCATCTCCTTTAGGGGAGCATCCAAACGAAATCATCATCGTCGCCGCCCTCGGCGGTCGCATGGATCATACCCTCGCCAACATTTCCTTGCTTGCTGCCCTTCGACTTTCAACCTTCAACCTTCGACTGGATGACGGCATCGAGCAACTCCTCTTCTGCCGCGCCCAAGCCGAAATCCGCGGAAGAAGCGGAGACATCGTCTCGCTGATTCCCTGGGGCAATCCCGTTCACGGAGTCCGAACCGAAAACCTGAAATGGCAACTCAAGGAGGAAACGTTATTTCCCGAAAAAACACGCGGCATCAGCAACGAAATGACGAACAATATTGCGCGCGTAAAAATCTCAAGCGGCTTGCTGTTGATCGTACACACTCGAAAATCGTAAAGGCTTAAATGAAAAAGACCATTCTTTTACTCACTACTTTCCACTTTCTACTTGCGGCTTGTGCTTCACGATCCGCGCCAATATCTTCTGCTCCCCAAACCCTCACCGTAATGACTCATGATTCTTTCGCTGTCAGTGAAGACGTTGTGAAATTGTTTGAAGACATGAATAATGGCAAAATTGTTTTCCTCCCCAGCGGCGACGCGGGCGCGATGCTCAACAAAGCCATCCTCACCCAAGACGCGCCGCTCGCCGATGTGATGTTCGGCGTGGACAACACCTTCCTTTCGCGCGCGCTCGAAGAAGATATTTTTGAACCGTATGCCTCGCCCGAGTTGTCGAAGATCCCCGATGAATTCAAACTCGATCCGTCCAACCGCGCCACGCCTGTTGATTATGGCGACGTGTGCATCAACTACGATAAAAAATATTTTGCTGAAAATAAATTAACCGTGCCGCAAAATCTCAATGACTTGACAAAGCCCGAATACAAAAAATTGCTGGTTGTGGAAAATCCCGCCACCTCGTCAACGGGACTCGCCTTCCTGCTCGCCACCGTCGCGCGCTACGGCGATTCGTTCACGGATTATTGGCAAGCCCTCAAAGATAACGGCGTGGTCGTCGTGGACGGTTGGGAAACAGCCTACTACACCAACTTCAGTGGATCTTCGGGACATGGACCTCAGCCGATGGTCGTTTCATACGCATCATCACCCGCCGCGGAAGTTGTGTTTGCAAACCCTCCTGTGGATGACGCGCCTACCGCCTCCATTCTCGGACCCGATACCTGCTTCCGCCAAATTGAATTCGTCGGCATCCTCAAAGGGACTCCGAATCGCGCCCTCGCCGAAAAATTTATAGACTTTATGTTAAGCAAACAATTTCAAGAAGACATGCCGTTGCAAATGTTTGTCTATCCCGTGAATCCAGACGCCGTTCTTCCCGACGCGTTCGTAAAATATGCACAACAACCCACCCAGCCCGCCACACTTTCCCCCGCCGACATTGCCGCGAATCGCGACGAATGGATTCGGGCTTGGACGAATGTGATGTTGAAGTAGATATGAAAACAGGGAAACAAGTAAACACGGAAACGGGTAAACAAGTAAACACGGAAACACGTAGACAAGTAAACAGGCTTTCCTTGTCTACGTGTGTGCCTGTCTACTTGTCTACTTTTGCGCGTGTACACCTGTCTACATCTCACATTCTCCTCTGGCTCCTCCCCCTATCCTTCCTCGCCCTCGCTTTCTTCTTTCCCCTTTCCAAAATTCTCGCGCTCACATTTTCACCTTCAACGTTCACTCCCGAAAACCTACGCAATACGCAACACGTAGTACTCTTCACTTTTTACCAAGCCACCCTCTCCACCCTCCTCACCCTCGTCATCGGTCTACCGCCCGCCGTCTTATTTTCCCGCTTCG
>CASGHD010000103.1 GCA_949319575.1 uncultured Anaerolineales bacterium
GGTCATTGGCGGATTCCTCGCGGGCGCCACCGGGCGCGCTCGTGATCGCCACCGCGTTATTCTATGGCTATCTGTTGCTCTCCGGGATTTCTGTAGCAGAGGCATCTTCACACGAGACTTGTAGCCTGCGTACCCTTCCCCAAACTTTTTCTCCAAGTATGCCTCTTCGTGTTCGATCACCAGTTTGTTCATCAATGGGATAAATATCAGCACAAGCGGAATCCCCCACACATTCCCAAACGCGAGCGGGAAGCTGATCAGCATAAAAACCATCCCAAGATAGATCGGGTTGCGCGTGAAGCGATAGATTCCCGTTGAGACGATGCTCGTCACCGACCCATGCGGATTCAACGTCGTGCGCGCCTTCGTAAAAGCGTACAACGAAAACATGCCGAGCAGAAAACCGATCCCTGCCAGCCCAAGCCCGAAATTCTTGAACAGCGGCGAAACAGCAATTGGCAATACGATAAACCTACCCAGCAGGTAAGCAACCGCGATGTGAATCACCAGCAACACAGGCGGGTGGATTTTCACGCTCGCATGATCTTTATGTTCACTCATAACTCAATTCTCCAATTCTCTGGTCTCGATACGCTCCTCGCTCACGCTTCGACTTCGCTATCGCTCCGCTCAGCGCGACAGGGCTACTTGACCGCCAATCTCTAATCTCCAATTCTCTATTTCTCTAATCCTCACCCATTACCCTCAACTCCAATTCTCCAGCGTCTCCTTCACCTTCATCAAAAAGTTATCCGCCAACGCGCCATCCAGTATCCGATGATCGAATACAAACGAGAGATATATCATCGGGCGGATGGCAATTGCGTCATCAATGACGACCACGCGCTTCTGCATCGCGCCGACTCCCAGAATTCCACATTGGGGCTGGTTGATGACGGGATACGCAAACAACGACCCGCTGATGCCGTGATTAGTCAGCGTGAACGTGCCGCCTTTCACTTCATCCGTTTGCAATTTCTTTGTGCGAGCGCGATTAGCGAGGTCATTCACCGAGCGCGCCATTGCCAATAAAGACAGATCATCAGCATTCTTAATAACAGGAACGATCAATCCATCCTCCCCAAGTGACGTCGCCATACCGAGATTGACCGCTTTGTGAACCAGCACGCCTTCGTCCGACCATGACGAATTGACGATGGGATAACTTTTCAACCCCGCGACAATCGCCGTCATGAAATATGCCGTGAACGTGAGGTTGATTCCATCGCGTGAGAAAATTTCCTTGTTGGCAGAGCGATGCTTCGCCACGCGCTGCATATCCGCTTCCATCACTGTCAACACATGCGGCGACGTGTGCTTGCTCATCACCATATGCTCCGCAATGGATTTACGAATGGGGGAGAGTTTGATTAGGGTTCCAGGTTGAAGGTTGGAAGGTTGGAAGGTTGCAGGTTGTGCCGCTTGACCCTTCGACAGACTCAGGGCAGGCTCTTCAACCTTTGACTTTCGACCTTCAACATAATCCAGCACATCGTTTTTTGTGATTCGTCCATTCAAACCCGTGCCAGCCACGTTTTGTAAATTCACCCCATGCTCCGCCGCGATCTTTGCAACAACGGGGGAGATAAAGCCCAAATCGGTCGAAGGTCTCATGTCAAAGGTCGCAGGCGCTTGCGCAGACTTTTGACTTTCGACTTTTGACTCAACTTTCGACGCCGTGACACTTGAAACTTGACTACTTGAAACATCTACACTCTCCCCCGCCTTCCCAATGAACGCCAACACCGCCCCCACCTTCGCGGGCAAACCTTCCTCCGCCATGATCTTCAACACCGTCCCAGACGCGGGCGCGGGGATTTCCGTGTCCACTTTGTCAGTGTTCACCTCAAGCAAAGGCTCCAACTCTTTGACCGAGTCGCCTTCTTTTTTCAGCCATTTGATTACAGTTACTTCTTCAACGCCTTCGCCTAATAATGGGACGAGTACTTTTGTTGCCATGGTATCTCCAGAGTGATCAGTTATCAGTAAACAGTAATCAGTGACAAGTTATCAGTCATCGGTGTTTTCATCGTCGGATTCTGTGAAGTAGACAGCGGCTTCTTCGCGCACCGAACGAGGTGGTTCGCCGCAGAACATGTCGGCTTTGTCCATCATGCCGTTCAACATCCGCCCAATTTCGAGGCATTTCGCAACCAAGTGGTCGTTTGTCTTTTGATCAATGTACTCACAATCTAATGCCGTGCCAATCCAATGTTGTGTTTCCATTTGCTCGCCATCGGAGTCTGTCAGTTTACTGATGAAATGTTTTTCGTAACGCCGCTTTGCCCATGATTCTGCGATGTTCGCTCCGATCGCGCGTGATGAACGACGAACTTGATCGGTCAAAGAGAATTTTTCGTCCCGTGGAAAGGATTGGGAAAGTTCTTTGATCTCTTTCGCCATCGCTCGACATTTCTGATAAACAATCAAATCCCGAAAACTCTCCGCATGTTTCAAACCACTCATCTTAACTCCTTTACTGTTCACTGATCACTGTTCACTGATTACTGCTCACTTAATCACCGGATACCGCCCCGGATCAACCTCATTCATCATTTCATACACCGCGTCAAAGATCGTCTCCGCATTCGGTTTGCTCCAATAATCTCCATCGCTTCCATACGCGGGACGATGCGCTTTGCCTGATAAAGTTCTCGCTGGAGAATCCAAATGGAAATAGCCGCCTTGTTTCTCGATGACTTCCTGCATCATGTACGCGGACGTTCCACCAGGCACATCTTCGTCCAAAAACAAAACGCGATTGGTCTTCTTCAGCGACTCAACAATCTTGCCATGAATATCGAACGGCAACAGCGACTGCACGTCAACAACTTCAACTTCAATTCCAACTTTAGATAATTTCTCCGCCGCGTCTAAAGCGATGCGACAGCACGCGCCGTATGTGACAACGGTCACATCGCTTCCCTCGCGGATCACCTCAGGCACGCCGAGCGGAACGGTGAACTCGCCAATGTTATCGGGCACGCGCTCTTTTACGCGATAACCATTCAAGACTTCAACAACCACAGCGGGTTCATCTGATTTCAACAACGTGTTGTAAAAACCTGCGGCGCGCGTCATATCGCGCGGGACCAGCACATTCATGCCATGCAAAAGATTAATTAACCCCGCCATCAACGAACCTGAATGCCAGACGCCCTCCAAACGATGACCGCGCGTGCGGACGATCACAGGCGCGGCTTGTCCGCCTGCGGTGCGCCAATGCAATGTCGCAAGATCATCCGACATAATTTGCAGCGCGTATAAAATGTAATCGAGATATTGAATTTCACAAATGGGTCGCAGTCCGCGCATTGCCAAGCCGATCGCCTGCCCCATGATCGTCGCCTCGCGGATGCCCGTATCGCTCACACGCAGCGCGCCGTATTTTTCCTGCATCCCTTTGAATCCTTGATTCACATCGCCGAGAAAACCAACATCCTCGCCGAACGCGATCACGCGCGGGTCGCGCTCCAGAATCGAATCGAACGCGGCGTTGATCACTTCAAATCCCATCATCGTCGGCGACGAGCCCGAATAGGCGGGCTTGACCTCCGCAACTGAAACAGCCGTCCCGTCGTAAAGATGCGAGCCGTATCGCGCCTCGTTGATCGCATCCTGTTCATTTTTCCATTGGATTAAAATTTGTTTTGATGGATTCGCCTCATCGCGCAGGATTCGCAACGCCTCATGCGCCGCGCTGTGGACATCCCGCCTCGCCACCGACGGGAGATTTGCCAGCCGCTCTTTGAGCCGACTCAACGCTTCGGCATGACTCGAACTGCCCGCGATCTCATCCAGCATATCCATCACCTGACCGCGCTCCTCGAGGATCGGATTCAAATACGAGTCCCATGCGATCTTGCGGATGTTCTCGACGATCTCGTAATCTTCGCTTTCCCATTGTTTGAATTCTATTTCGGTTGCGATCTTATTTTCGAGCATCCACGCTTTCATTTTGTGAACGCCGTCGAATTCCTCTTCGAACTTCAATCGCTCGGCAGATTTATAGCGCTCGTGTGAACCGCTCGTGCTGTGACCTTGCGGTTGTGTGACCTCGGTGACATGCACCAGCGCGGGGACGTGTTCTTCGCGCGCGGTTTGAGATGCGACGCGAAATGTTTCGAGTAACGCGGGATAATCCCATGCCCTAACGCGATACAGATCGAAGCCATCATTTGATTCTGGTTTTCGCTTGAAACCTTCCAACAGGTCGCCTATGTTCCCCTTGACCATTTGATACTCGTTCGGCACCGAGATGCCATAGCCGTCATCGTAGATCGTGATGATCGCGGGCGCTTTCAACACGCCGATCGCGTTGACCGTTTCCCAAAACATCCCCTCCGCAGTGGATGCGTTGCCGATACTTGCCCACGTGACCTCGTTGCCGTTGCGCGAAAATTGGGTGAATTGTTTGAGTTCATCGAGTCCGCGATACAGCACGGATGCGTACGCCAGCCCGACCGTGCGCGGCATCTGTGTGCCGGTGGGTGACACGTCTGCGGCGGTGTTGTACAACTCGGTCTGGTTTTTCCACGAACCGTCGGCGTTGAGGAAACGGTTGGCGAAATGCGCGTTCATCGAACGCCCGCCCGTGTTGGATTCGTGCTCCACATCCGCGTGGGCGTACAACTGGGCAAAAAATTCCTGAATGCTCATCACGTTAAGCATGAACATCCAGGTCTGGTCACGATAATAGCCTGAGCGCCAATCTCCCTTGCGGAAGTGACGCGCGATGGCGATATTGATGATCTCTTTGCCGTCCCCAAAAATGCCGAACTTCGCCTTGCCGCTCAACACCTCGCGCCGCCCGATAAGCGAAGCCTGCCTGCTTTGGTAGGCGAGGCGGTAATCTTTGATGATCTCTTCTTTGTCGAGGGGGAGGTCAACCGTACCCTTCTTCTTGGGCATTTGTTTCTCCTGAGGTGAATGTTGAGGGGATTATAACAAATGGAGGATATTGCAGGGGCGCGGCGAAACAGTCAATCGTCAAACCCATTCGATACCCGCCGTGCCCCTACGGTTTGATATTCAACGGGTTATCATCATCTTCGCCCCACATCATCGGATTGGATTCGATGTAATTTGTTGTGTTTTGCAAATCCCGTTCATTACGGATTACGTGTTCGTGGTAATTACGTTGCCAGATCGGTGTTCCATTCAACGACGGAAATTTCCACAACCGTTTGGTCACGCGAGGTTTGAATTGTGAAATGACCGCGCCCAACGACATGGGTTTCGGTCCGCGGGGTAGGGGCGACCCGTCAATGCCATCGGTGTTCGTGGGAAGCAATGGCGTTTCGCCCGCGCGCGTCACGGTTAAACCCTGGCGGGTCGCCCCTACGATTGGTCGGAAAATCAAAATCCCATGCGCATGGTTTGGCATGATAACAAACGCGCCCAATTCGATGAATTGGAATCGTTTTGGTAATTCCAACCATTCCCATTGAACAATTTCGCCATACCGATTCAATTTCATCTCCCCATTCACCACCTCGCCAAACAAACATTCGCGGCGCCACGCGACGATGGTCACATAATACGCGCCTGCTTGTGAATAATCATATTCGGGCAAACGAATCGAACGACGATGATGTTTTTGAGGTTCAAATTTGGATGGCATAACCCGATTATACTTACAACATGAATCCCCTCCCCATCGTGCAAACGCAAATCCCGCCTGATGTGATTGACCTCGGCTTGGGCAACCCGCCGCTTTCGTTGTTGCCGCTTGACCTCATCCGCGATTCCGCGCAACAGGCGTTATCGCAAAACGACAATTCCATTTTGCAATACGGCGTCGAGCAGGGCAATGGATATTTCCGCGCGGCGTTGGCGAATTTTCTCAGCGACGGCTATGGATTTTCTGTGAACCCTGAAAACTTATTCATCACCACAGGCATCTCGAACGGACTGGATCTGATTTGCAGTTTCTTCACCAAAGCGGGCGATACGATTCTTGTCGAGGAGCCTTCCTATTTTTTGGCATTGCGAATTTTTGCCGATCACGGATTGAACGTCGTCTCCGTTGCGACAGATGAAAACGGACTCGTCCCCGCCTCTCTCGAAGAGAAACTGGCTGGTTCGCCTCCGAAATTCCTTTATCTCATCCCGACCTTTCAAAACCCCACAGGCTACACCCTCACGCAGGAACGCCGCGAACAGATCGTGCGACTCGCCGAAAAGCACAACTTCCTCATCGTGGCAGACGAAGTGTATCAATTATTGAATTATTCTGAACAACCGCCCAAACCCTTCGGCGCATTTGTCGAATCGGAAAATGTTATCTCGCTAGGATCATTCTCAAAGATTCTCGCGCCTGGACTGCGCCTCGGCTGGATGCAGGCTCACGCAAACATCATCAACCGCTTCGCCAACAGCGGACTCATGGACAGCGGCGGCGGATTGAATCCGTTCACATCCGCGATTCTGCGCGGGGTGATCGAATCGGGCGGGTTGAAAAGCAACATCGGCAAACTCAAGTCGCAGTACGCGAATCAGATCGCAGTCATGGATGAAGCGTTGCGTCGCCATCTTCCCGAAGCCAAATATGAAGTCCCGCATGGCGGATATTTCTTCTGGTTGCAATTCCCCGATCAAATGGACATCGGCGCGCTTCGCAAACAAGCAGGCGCGTTCAACGTGGATTTCCGCCAGGGCGCGTTGTTTTCGAGTAGCGGCGGGTTGAAAAATTATATGCGCTTGTGTTTTGTCTATTACGAAGCGGACAAAATCGAAGAGGGCATTCGCCGTTTGCGCGAACTTTATTTATCCAAAAGGTCTTTCACTGCGGCGTACACATCCACCATGCCGTAGCCGTATGCGGCATTCGGCATACCGCCCTCGAAACATCCGGACGATGTGTCTCCGCTGTAGGGTTGCGCGGTTTCGATGATGAGTTGTTCAGTGCGGTCGATATCGCCGATGAGGGAGGGGTCCGCAGACCATAGCAAGGCAACCACTCCAACAAGGTGAGGTCCTGCCATCGAGGTGCCGCTGGCGAATCCATATCCGCCGCCCGGTGTGGAGGAGAAAATATCCACGCCCGGCGCGACGATGTCTGGCTTACTGCGACCGGAGCCATCGGCAGTGACGGGACCCCGACTGCTGAAGGGAGCCATATTCCCAAACTGATCGATGGCTCCCACCGAAAAGACCGAGTCGTACAACGATAACGGCGCGTTGACTGTGTTGCAACTCGGTCCGTCGTTGCCAGCGGAAACCACCACGAAGATGCCCGCATCGCGCAAGTGATTCGCGCCGTACAGCAGGGCGTTGGGGTCGCATCCTTCAAGTTCGGGGCACCCCCATGAATTGTTCAATACATCGGCGGCGCGGGTTGGGTCGCCATCGGTGAAGGGGTTGCCGCCCTGCGGAAACGGGGCAAGCATGAACTGCATACAATCCAGGTACAAGGCGGGGTTGGCAAGATTGCGATTCAAATTGACACAACCGATCCACGTTGCGCCGGGCGCGATGCCGATCCCGTTTTTCCCAAGGATCGTGCCGAGCGTGTGCGTGCCGTGACCGCCGTCATCATAAGGGGATGGTTTTTGATTCCACGGGTCGAACCAGTTGTAATCGTCGCCTGATGCGTTGCCGCGATAGCGCTCCGCAAGTTCGGGGTGAGCGCCATCCACGCCGCTGTCTGACTGCCCGACGACGATCCCCTCGCCCGTTGCGCCGAACTCGCTCCACACTTTGTCCGCGCCGATCATCATCACGTTCCATTGCACATTGCTGGGAGGGCTTTCCGCAACGCCGCTCATCGCCAGCGCTTCCACCGCAGGCGCCGGGCGCAAGCGCGGGCTGGGGATGACGCGATCCACCTCCGGGCGGGTTAACAGGAACAGCCGCGCAAGCGCGCCGCCGCGCACTTCCAAAGCGTTGACGAGGTAATACGGCGTGTACTCGACGCCAACCGCATCGAAGGCTTCCCGCAAGCCAGCCTGCGTTTGGTTCGCATGATCGGTGAGCGTCTGATATGCGGCAATCCGGCGCTCGTCGATGCCCGCGATCTGACGGATGCTCGATAAATCCGCTTGGTCTTTGAGGATGACGAAGAGACGGTCGCCGTAAAACCCAGGGCGCCCGACGAAGAAAAATAGCAGGATGACGATTAGCCACGCCGCGCCGGCGCCCACCCACCCCAGCGCGCGCCTCACTCCGGACGGGGAGCCTGATCCGGCTACCAGACTCACAACCAGCCCGACGACCCCAACCGCCAGCCCCAACCCGATGGCAATGCCCACCGCCTTGGAGGCAAGCGCAAGAATATCGCCGAGCACGATGGTCAATTCGGTGGGGTCGAAAAATACCAAGCCCGCCCAGCACAGCAAGCCGACGAGGATCATTCCCGCCACGCGCGAGGGCATCACCGTGGCAACGGCTAACGCAAACGGCGGAAGGATGGCAAGCAGAATCAATTGCGAGCCGTCGTAGCCGAGCGCGGAACCCAACAGGGATAACGTCACCCCGATACCGAATGCATCGAGGAGCTTATTCCCAGTGGTAGATTCCATCGTGAGCGCGGCGCACAACCCGAGCGACAACCCCGCCAGCAAAGCAAGGAGCATGTCTGGCGGAGAGCCAAGCGCTCCGTAGACTGCGAACGGGGCAACGCCAAACGCCGCAAGGAAAAAAGCCGTGGAAATTTTCCCCGCGCGCCAATCCAGTTTGATCCCGCGAACCCGCGCAAGGACGAATGCCGCGACAAGGCAGATCAAAATCTGGAGGAGGAAACCAGCCTGGTCGTTGTTCGGACCGAGCAAGCGCAACGTCAACGACGGGAAGGCAATCAACGAAGCGCCCAGCCAGCCGGCGTAGACCGGCGTGAAGCGGTCATCGCTGGTGAAGCGCCATAACGCGAAAATGATTCCCGAAAGTAGAATCGCCTGAACTGCCAGCCCGATCAGCCCGAACCAGGCGAGGTTCGAAAGACTGCCGGAGGCGATCGCCGATTGCTCCATGGACCAGAGCGTAAAATGGTACATAAACGAACAAATCGGCATGAAGATCGCCAGCAACAGGAATAAAACCAGCGCGCCCGTCGAGCGATTCGTTGGCGCGGGGTCGGGGATCGTTGGCACAGGTTGATCGATGTGTGTTTCGTCTGTCATGCTGACTCCATATATTGGCAGTGCGGCAACATTCACGTTGCCACGCCCAGGCAAGATAGCAGGCTTTATCGGCAATACTCCAAAAACCGTTTTTGGACGCTGAATACGCAGATTTGATTTCCGATAGTCGGTAGTCCGCGAAAGTTCAGGCGACAGTTCGCTTTGCTTGGCAAAGCGTGTCGCCTGTCTTGACCAGTGTGACTGCGTCAGGAGCTCGTTTTCGTGAACTACGGATAGTCTATTGTACCCTTCCAAGCGAATCGAACGATCTGTAGGGCAAGGTTTTGCAGATCAACAATTAAACCGAGCAAAAATCGCAATGTGAATTTTTTGCAAACTTCGCCCAATTCGCGCCATTCGCGTTAAAAAAGCGTCGAATGGGTATTTTGCCATTCACTGGTTATGATTAGAAACACAGGCGCAAAGTGAGATTTACGCTACTCCAAATAAAACCACTCAGTCTGCGGTTGCGTCCAACGCCGCAGGCTCCGGCTGGTGCGGCGTTACGTTGAGCAGTTTGAACGCCCACTGCACCGATGGACCGATCAGGATCGCAAACACCAGCGTCCCCACCCCCAGCGGACCTCCCAACAGCCAGCCGATGGTGACGACAACGAGTTCCAAAATTCCCCTCGCCACGCGGACGCTCAACCCCGTGACGCGATGGATCGCCAGCATCATGCTATCGCGCGGACCGGCGCCCGCATCCACTCCAATGTAGACGGCGGTTGCCAATCCCTGAATCAAAATTCCCGCGAGAAAGAACACAATTTGCAAAACGAGAGTACCTTTCGCGGAGGGAATTAACCACAGGCACAGATCCAGCCACGGACCGATGCTGAGGATATTTCCCAATGTGCCCCAACCCACTTTTTCGCGCATTGCCAGCGCGAGGATCAGCACGGTAAACCCAACGAAGACGGTCATCCTGCCGATGGTGATTTTGAATATGTCTGCCAGCGCGATCTCGAATACCAGCCATGTGCTTGTTCCCAGGTCGCCGCGGATCAGTAGCGCGAGCGCGAGCCCATAAAGAAAGAAGCCGAATTGAATGACAAGAAAGTCACGGGGGAAGGTCTTCCAGCGAATTGGTTTGAGCATGTGTCTCCTGTGTTTCGCGCTGAGCGGAGTGACGAGCGATAGCGAGGAACGAAGTCAAAACGCAGGCATTCAGGCAACATGCCCTTCGACTGCGCCGCCAACGAACCGCGGCTCCGCTCAGGGCGGTGTGAATTGAGATATTATCACCCATGATAAACTTGCGCCATGCACAAAATATTTGCGACGCATCGAGATCAATTCACTATCAGCGCCGATCCTTCCCGCCTCGATGTGGATACCATCTGCGATTTTTTCACGCGCTCCTATTGGGCGAAGGGACGTCTACGCGAACGAACGGAACGCGCGCTGGCTAATTCACTGGTGTTCGGGGTATACGATGGAGAAAAACAAATCGGTCTCGCGCGCGTGGTCACCGATTACGCGGTCTTCGCCTATCTTTGCGATGTTTTTATTCACGAAGACTATCGCGCGCACGGGCTCGGCAAGTGGTTGATAGAAACCGTTCATAGTCATCCCGATCTGCAAGGTCTGCGCCGCTGGACTCTTGCCACGCGCGACGCGCACGGGTTATATAAACAATTCGGCTGGGACTCTTTGGGAAATTCTGAACATTGGATGGAAATTTTCCGCCCGTTCGCGGAAGAGGGAAGAGATTAAGTTGTCGCTTCGTCAGTATGGTGAGTTCGTTATCACTGACTGAAGGAAGGACAACCATGAAACACTACAAGTACTTGATCGTCGGCGGCGGGCTGGCAGGCGACGCGGCGACGCGCGGCATCCGCGAATTGGACGCGGACGGTTCCATCGGGCTTATCAGCGCGGAACCCGACGCGCCGTACATGCGACCGAATCTTTCGAAGGGGTTATGGAAGGGACGCCCTCTCGAAAAGATCTGGCGTAAGACCGAGGAACGCGCCGAATTGTTGCTGGGTCGCGCGGTCACATCACTCGATACAACGAAGAAAACAGTGAAGGATAACAAGGGCGGCGAATATACCTACGATAAGTTGTTGGTCGCCACCGGCGGCTCGCCAATCCGTTTGCCGTTCGGCTTGGTCGACATCACCTACTTCCGTGACCTGCAGGATTACCAGCGCCTGCGAAAAATGGCGGATGAAAAGAATCGCTTCGTCGTTATCGGCGGCGGGTTCATCGGTTCAGAGATCGCCGCCGCGCTCACGATGGCTGGCAAACAAGTGACGATGATCTTCCTCGAAGACGCCATCGGCGGACGCGTCTTCCCCACCGACCTCGCGCGCCACCTGAACGATTATTATCGCGAAAAAGGCGTGGATGTGATCGCAAACGATTCAGTGACGAGCATTCAAATGGACGGGGATCACCTCACGGTCCAAACGGGAAGCGGTCGCGTCATCGACACGGACGGAATCGTCGCTGGAATCGGAATCCGCCCGAATGTCGCGCTGGCGCAGGAGGCGGGGTTGAACGTCGAGAACGGAATCGTCGTGAACGAAAGCCTGCAAACATCCGCTCCCGATGTGTTCGCGGCGGGCGACGCGGCTAACTTCTTTCACATTGCATTGGGAAAACGCGCGCGCGTGGAGCATGAAGACAATGCCGTCGCGATGGGCAAACTCGCGGGCAGGAATATGGCGGGCGCAAGCGAGACGTTCACTCACATCCCATTGTTTTATTCAGATTTATTTGACCTGGGGTACGAAGCCGTCGGTGAAATGAACAGTCAAATGGAAATTGTCCCCGACTGGGATGAGCCATTCAAAAAAGGCGTGATCTATTATCTCGCCGACGGGCGCGTGCGCGGGGTGTTGCTATGGAATGTGTGGAAAAAACTAGGCGAAGCCCGCGCCCTGCTGATGGAAAAAGGGCCGTTCAAAGCGGAGGAGTTGATGGGGAGAATTAAAGGCGAATGACGATAGAGGATGGACGATTGACGATGGTCTATGGTCAATCGTCCATCGTTGTACTATGCTAACTTCTGCGGATACCCAATCCCCGTCGCTTCATCATGCAGTTGAACCACCTCGGGCAGGGAATGACTCGCGCCGACTTGCTCAACGAACTTGCATACGCTGAAGTTGCGGCTCAAGCGTTCATATTCCGATAACCAACTCTGAAACTCGCTCTCATTCCCCTCGCGCGGATATTTCACTTTGTAACCGCGAAGCCTCATGCGCGAAGGTTTCGGAGTCAATCGCGCTCGGTAACAGTTTTGCTTGACGCACAACATCGTATACAGCGGATCGCAGTTGAATTCGTCCATCATCATTTTGGTTTGCGAATCGCGCGGATCGAAGTCCCTGCCCAACACGATCACTCTCGCCCCTTGATACGTTTCGTACATGCGGAAACCGTATTGGCTGTATTTTGCCGCCGCCAGATTTTTAACCATATCGAAAATTTCGGCTTTGCGCGAGCGTTTGTCTTTCATCTTTTTGAATAGCCCGCCCAACCCGCCAGTCTCTTTAGGTTTGTCAATGTCGAGGATCATCGTCTTCTCGACGTTTAACACTTGCGCTCCATAGCGATTCCGCGTGATGACCGCGTGATCGTCAATGCTTTGAAGTATTTCCTCACGAATCTCTACTTCGTAATCTTCGAAGAGTTGCTTCTCCCCTGCGATCTTGCGCTGGATCTTTTCCGCCTTTTCAAGCGCGGCTCTGCGTGCATCTTCCACAGAGACGTTCGATCCACCGTAGCAGGTGATTTCCCCTTTCCGCCCATCAATGAAGATGGTTTGTTTTTCGACGGTCCAGTGTTTGTAGATTTTCATTTCGCGATTCTCCTTGGTATTCCAAGTATGTATTCGTTGCCCAACTCAGGGAGAACCCAGGAGTCAGGCAGATTGTATATTTGCCTGAGACAAGCCTCAAGCAGGGAGCAAGCCAGCCGATAGTTTTGCCTCGACCGCCGTTCATGAACGGACAGCGCTACTGGCGAAGGAAAGATATTGTGGAGAGAACGAGCCGAAAACCGACATTGTTGTTGAAGTTGTTCGGATTGTTCCTGTTACGAACAGCACAGCGGACATTGTTTCGATTGTTGTTCCACGCGCCGCCGCGCAACACGCGCTCTCTTGGCTTGTCCCTTTTTATTGACTTGATTTCTTCCAACCTCCAAGTAAACGCCCGATTTCAACCAGTAACTTTGAAGCGTGTTCGTATTGATTCAATTTCATAATGTCAAGATCTTTGCACAGTCGCAAATGCTGGCGCAAGAGGGCAAGTTGCACATCAGCCTCGTCCAGTAATCGAACGCGGTCTTTTTTGGACAGCCCTGCCTTTGTCAGTGTTTCTTGAAAATCAAGTATGTGGCGTATCACACGTTCGCCAATGCCAAACCGATGAACGCGCGGAAATTTGTTAGCTTGTGGAATCAACCAAAGGACAAGATCGTACGTGCGTGAAAAAATGGGAGACTCTTGCATCATCAAAGCATATAACGACCCAGAACAGACCGCCGTAAGCCATAGGTATCTCCCCATGCGGCATGGGCAGACCACGAGCGGGCAGAGTCATCCAACTTCTTTCGTTCGATTCGAAGCCCAGCCCACTGTTGATATAAATATCGAAACCGCCGCTGAAAAGCGATACCGCGCTTCTTCTTCAATCGGCGATAACTGGGAAAGATACGGAAACCGAGAAAGGGAACGCCCGTCTCCACAGGGTATATCTGTGGTTCATGCAAGGTCATCTTTAATTTTTCGACACGGTTGAGAATTTTCTCCTTCCATGCATGTAAAATTTCCTTATCATTCCCAAACAACAAAAAGTCATCCACATAACGAAGGTAGCCATCTACGCGAAGTTCGCGTTTTACAAAGTGATCGAACGCGCTCAAATAGACATTGCCCCAAAATTGCGAGGTGAGGTTCCCAATGGGTAAACCGCGCGGACGGGAGGCAGAAAACAAATCGTCCCCTGCAAACCATTTCATTTGATAGGATTCGGTTTGCGCGCGAACGCCTGAGCGCAGGATCAAATCCACAATTTCCAGCACACTCGCATCATCCACATGCGCCGCGATCTTTTCCCGCAGAATGGCATGGTCTATGCTCGGAAAGAACTGTTCCACGTCGCATTGCAGTACATATTTGTATTTTCGGGCAAACTGAGACGCGCGCAAGATGGCGCGATGCGTCCCCTTGTTTTTTCGATTGGCATAGGTGTCAAATGTGAAACGCCTCTCCCAATCGGGTTCGAGCAAGTTACACAAGGCGTGATGTACCACACGATCTCGAAAGGGCGCGGCGGAGATCAATCGTTTTTTCGGTTCATGAATGTAAAAGTTTGTGTAATCTCCGGGTTGCCACGTTTTAGAAACTAATTCGGTTTGCAATTGAATCAATTCCTCTTCCTGATTGTATTCAAAACCAGCCACGCTTGCCTTGCCGCGCTTGCCTTTGCGCGCTTTTCGGTAGGCTTCATACAAATTTGTAAACGAACAGAACTTATCATACATCTCGCCCATATCAACCATCCATTTTAAAAATTTGATTCAGAAATCAGAATCCAGAGATTCAGAATTTCAAGAACTTCTATCGGGGGAGAGAACGAGCCGAAAACCGACAACGTAGAGGAAGAAGCTCGGATCGTGCCTGCCACGAACAGCACAGCGGACATAGAACCGACTGTAGCCCCACGCGCCGCCGCGCAACACGCGCATCGAACCAGACGCAGGACCAAGCGGGTCTTTAATTTGCCGATCTGCGCGCTGAGCGTACACTTCATCATCGTACCAGTCCGCGCACCATTCCCATACATTTCCAAGCATATCCAATGCGCCATAGTCGCTCGCGCCGTTGGGGTACATACCCACAGGCGACGTGCGATTCAATTTTTCAGGCGTTTTTTCATCCGCGTTGTTCGATAACGTTCCATCCCAAACATTGCCCCAAGACCAAATGGAATTTCGCGCGCCTCGCGCGGCTTTCTCCCATTGGGCTTCGGTAGGTAAATGATAATTTTTATTCGTTACTTGGCTTAACCAGTTGCAATAGGCTTCGGCTTCGAACCACGCGACGCCGACAACAGGCAAGTTGGGAGTGTTCCATTGCGGGTCTTCCCAAAAATACGGTTTGTCCCGCAATTCAACGGGCCTGCCTGCCAGCCAGTCCTTATAATCTTGGCGTACTTTTTCATCTTCGATCCATGAAAGATCGGCATCAAACTTCCCTGTCCGCCACTGCCAGCCGTCGTCGCTCCAAAAATTTTTTTCCTCATACCCTTTGGCTTGATAAAACGCGGCATATTCCATGTTCGTCACGGGATATTTACCAATGGAATATTCAGATAGATATACGGCATGCGACGGTTCTTCATGGCCCCATGAACTTGTTTCCTGCTCTTTCAGTATTTTCTTCTCTTCTTCGCTGGTTCCCATGCGGAACTCGCCTACAGGGATCGAGACGCAATCGGGCTCAAGCGGGTTGAGGCGCGGGTCGCCTAACGCGCCCAACGCCATCCCTAAATTGAATCTGGGACGCACATCGACACGCGGCGGACTAGAAATTAGCAATTCTGTCATTTGTGGCGCAATTTTTTTCACTATATCTTGGAATCTGAGTTTTTCAGAAATGTCTGCGAGCGCCAAACCTGCCACATACAATGCGCGTGATTTTCCTTCTTCACTTTTGCCCAAACCAGAATCAGAAATTTGTAAAACAAAGCGGCTGGCTTTGTTTTCACCTTTAATAGCCAAATAACCAGCGGCTAAACGCAAGGCTTCATACCATCGGTCATTTTCGATGTTTTCTCGTAAAAACGCCTCTAACTTTTCCTGCGGATACTCTTCGGCTACGTACCTGCCCGCCAAATATTCTTGGAAGGTGGCATGAGTATAAAAACCATAATTATCATCTACCGATTCGAGCAATCCGCCCCGCCCAGCCACATCGCGTAAAAATGCTCTTGTCGTTCGCTTGGCTTCAACTTCTTCACTTCCGAAACGTTTCCAAATAAATTCCACCAAATCATCTTCAAGCAGGGCATCCTCTTTCTTGTCGAGCAATTCAAAAGCAATCCAGGCAAGTCTATCCCGCCGCACGGTCCAGTCCATACCGCCTGTTTTTTCCAGTTCCTTGGCTTCTTCATCGCCTTTGTAGCGTTCAGTTAATAAGACCTCAACCGCATCCTCATATAATTTAGCGCGCTTTTTGGGCAATTCATCTCGGCTGTAATGCACCATGGCAAAGATCGTTACCATTAAAGGCGTGGTTGCTAATTTTTTCACAGGCTCTTCACTGTCATCAATTCGTGATGACAGGTCTTTGGTTTTTCGGCGGGCTTCATGTAAATCATCCGCAAGCGCGGCTTTGTACCACAATTCAATCAACTCGTTGCGTTGCGCTTTTGTTAAACTTTGCACCTCCACATTTTGGAAACCGCGCATCTGTTGGGCAATTTGAATCGCCGAAGGGCGTGAAGTTAATAAGCAATATAAATTGGGACCATCAAATTCCGCCAGAAATTCTTCTACCGCTGAACGAATAGCGGGGCGGTCTTCACGGTCCACTTCATCTAAACCATCCAATAACAACAAACAGCCTTTTCCTAGATGCGTTTTTATGAAATCAACGTCTACATCTACTGAAGCATGATGGTCTGCAAGATATTCAGCCATGAAATTCAAAAGGGTTTTGGATGAACGACTGCATTTATTTTTTTCACAAAACGAAGCGTAGGCCCTTAATGGGAGAAAAAACGGCACGAGCGGTTTCCCGCCTAATGATTTTATTAATTCTTTTTGTTCGTCAGATAATTTTTGTTTTAGCAACGCTTTAGCGCAAGCCAACCCCGCCCATTGCAATAATGTGCTTTTGCCTGAACCCGCGACGCCAATGACCGCCAACCTCCGCGATTCTTTTGCCGCTTCACTTAATTGGATGGACTCATTTTGAGAGCCCAATCTTGGTCTTCCGCGAATAAATTCTTGCGCTTGCGCCTTTTCTGTTATATCTTCGGTTAAGTTGTCTTTTGCGCTTTTTTCAGATAAAACACGCACCGAAATATAGGCTTGGTCTAATTGCGCCGGTTCAATTCCCTTCGCGCGCGTTGGGGGTAATCCGCGAAACTTAAAATAACTATAGGCTTTGCTGGCTTGCTCAAGATAGGCGCGGGTGGCGTCATTGATGTCAACGCGTTTTAGAATCCGTTCAGCATCGTCCTGTCCCCACTGTTCGAATAATTTTGCGATCCCGCCGCCATACGCGCGCAGTAAAAATACAGCGGCAATGGCAATCCCCAATGGAATCGCATACCATTGATATAGAATGAGAAAATCTACAAGGGCTTGCAAGTCAGTCATACGGCTACCCTCTCTTCATTATTATTTCACAAAGTATTAACTCGCCTTACGCAAGGTCATTAATGGTCGAGAGATTTTCTTTCTGTGGTGGACTTACCGTCCACGAATGCGCGCGAATAAACGAATTGACCGTTGTTATTCGTAAATTCGTGGTTTTATTCGTGGACGGTTTTCACCGCTCAGGCAAAACTGCGTAACATCATTTATTAATAGCCTCTCGACATTCAAAAAACTTTACTTCTCATCCCCCAAAGACGAGATCGCCCGCAAGAGACCAAACACCAACATGCCGAGTTTCAATCCCTCGCCGGCGGTGAGGGCGGATTCGCTTTCGTTCTTCTCCGCGCGGCGGTTGAGCAGTAGCGCGGCGATGAGTCCCGCAAATGCGCCGATGAGGGCGCCGGTGAATAAGGTTTTGCTTTTGTTCATATATTATTCCTCCAAGATCTCACAGGTCTCGTAGACCTGTGAGATCTCAATATTCTATTTCCTTCCAAAAAACGCTTTGACGCTCGCGCCGATGCCATCGAGGAACAGCACGGGCTTGACCGCCATCTCTGTGCCGCGTTTGATGTACACCGCCGCCTTATTGACGTATTCCTGCGCGATGCCGGTGTACTTCGGCGTAATGCCGAGCAATTGTTTCATCAAGTAGACCAATGCGGTGAGTATGGCGAGCAACACAAGACCGACAACTATGATCGGAACAACGATCCAGATCGTGGAGATCGCCGCCCAGCGACCTGCGTCGCCGCCTTGGTTGAACGTGGCGATATTGATCAGCGCGATCAACGCGACGAAGAGAATCGCGGTCAACGCGACGGGGAGAATGATCTGCCACATCGTTTCCCTGCGATGACGTTTATATGATTCGTGAACGGGCTGTGGGATATTGGCTTTCATTGAGCGTATTTTAGCATATCACGATTTTTTTTACCGCTAAGAGCGCAAAGGGCGCGAAGATTTAAAGCTTTTCTTTGCGGTCTTCGCGTCCTTGGCGGTGAAAGAACTTAAACGCGCAGAGCGATTCAGACATGCTCGCCCAGGCACGCCAGAACCGCTCCGGCAAAGGAGGTGGACTTGACCGAATTTTTCATCGAGACCTCACGGGTTTTAAAAACCTGTGAGGTCTGAATTTTATTTATTTATCTTCGATTCCGCAAAAAGGTTGGGATGTCGAGATCGTCCTTATTCACAGGGGGCAGAGGGGCAGGTTTTGCCTCACCCGGCTGAACGTCGGCATGAACCGAGACCGATTCGAGCGGGCGTGAGAATACATCTGCCGTCGTCCGCTTGTTTTCGCGCGTATTCTTTTCCAGCGCGCGACGCGGCATGGCGCTGCGTTCGAAACCGGTCGCGATCACGGTGATGCGGATGTCGTCGCCCAGGTTCGGGTCGATAACCGCGCCGAAGATCATGTTGACATCGGGGTGAGCCGTTTCGCGGATGATTGCCGCGGCTTGGTTGACCTCGAAGAGCGTCATGTTCGGTCCGCCGGTAACATTGAATAGCACGCCGCGCGCGCCGTCAATGGTGATGTCGAGCAGTTTGGAGGAGATGGCATCTTCGGCGGCTTTCTTCGCGCGTTCATCGCCGGTCCCGATTCCGACCGCCATGAGGGCGGCTCCGCCTTCGGACATGATCGCGCGCACGTCGGCGAAATCTAGGTTGATGAGGCCGGGGATGGTGATCAATTCCGAAATGCCTTGAATGCCTTGATGCAACACGTCGTCCGCGAGGCGGAACGCGTCTTGCAGTGAGGCGCGTTTATCGGCGATCTGCAACAAGCGGTCGTTGGGAATCGCGATCAATGTATCGGCGTGTTCCTTGAATTTGCCGATGCCCGCTTCAGCCGACGACGTGCGCCGCCCGCCTTCAAAGGTGAACGGGCGCGTCACAACGCCGATGGTGAGCGCGCCGCTTTCTTTTGCAATTTGCGCCACGACCGGCGCGGCGCCAGTGCCGGTGCCGCCGCCCATGCCCGCGGTAACGAAGACCATATCCGCGCCTTGCATGACCTTGTATAGTTCGTCAGCGGATTCTTCCGCGGCTTTGCGCCCCACTTCGGGGTCGCCGCCCGCGCCGAGACCGCGCGTCAACTTATCGCCGAGTCTCACTTGCGTGGGCGCTTTCGCGTGTTTCAACGCTTGCGCGTCGGTATTCGCGATGATGAATTCAACGCCTTGAATACCTTCATCGATCATGCGATTGACGGCGTTCGATCCACCGCCTCCCACACCGATCACTTTGATACGGGCGAACGGTTCTGTTTGTTGCTGGTTGTCTTGCTTATTGGTCGAGTCCATGTTGAGCCTCCATCAAACATTGGTTGAATGATACTTGCTTTTGATTCCGCGGCGATAAATTTTAAGGGGAATAATTTATCTGCCACAGAGACTCAGAGTCGTAGAGATTACTTTTTCTCTTCTTCTCCGCATCGTAGCGGCAAGTCTACGGCAAAATCCTTCCGACAATTTTCTTGATGTACCCAAAACCCATGCGCGCTTCTCCTTTCCTGCGACGGTCTCTTCCAATGCCTGTATCTTCATCCTGCATCGAAAGCGCCCACTGCAACAAACCCACACCGGTGGAATACGCCGGTGATCTCAACCGATCTACAAGCCCGGAGAGATTCTCCGGTTGCGCCGCGCGGACCGGCATACCCAACACCTCGCTTGCCACGCGACTGATGCCCGGCAAGGCAGACGTGCCGCCGGTCAACACCATGCCCGCGGGCAGAAGACCGTCATAGCCGGAGCGTTTGATTTCTTGCAGGATCAACCCGAAGGTCTCCGACACGCGCGCTTCGATGATCTCTGCCAGTTCCTGCCGGTTGATCTGCACAGGCTTGTCCTCTCCAAACGGGCGCACGGAAAAATATTCCTCGATCCCAACTTCGCCACGCGCCGCATGACCCTGTTGCTTCTTCACCTCTTCGGCTTGCGCGAACGGCAACCGCAGACCATGCGCAATATCCTGCGTGATGTGATTGCCGCCAACCGCAAGCACCATCGTATGCCATACATCGCCGTTGACGTAGATCGCCAGATCCGCCGTGCCGCCGCCGATATCGCACACCGCCACACCCATCTGGCGTTCCTGCTCGGTGAGCACGGCTTCGCCGGAGGCAAGCGGGTTCAACACGAACTCTTGAATCTTCACGCCGCTGGCGCTCACACAATGACGCAGGTTGTCCACTGTGGCGGCGGAGGCGGTGATGATGTGAGCCTCTACTTCGAGGCGATAGCCGTGCATCCCACGCGGCGAGCGGATGCCATCCTGCCCGTCCACGCTGAACCCGCGCTGGATCACGTGGATGATCTCGCGGTCGTTCGGGATCGCCACCGCCCGCGCCTGTTCCATAGCATGATTCAGATCATATTGCTCGATCACCTTCCCGTTGACGGCTGATGCTCCACGGCTGTTCACCGACGCCACGTGCGCGCCGGCAATGCTCACCAGCGCCGAGGTGATCTCTAGCCCCGAAGTGGATTCCGCTTTTTTCACCGAACGAGCAATGGCTTGCGTCGCGGCGGCGAGATCAACGATGATGCCCTTGCGGATTCCATCCGAAGGCTCGATGCCCACACCCATGATGCGGATGGGATTATCCTCCTCCACGCGTCCCACGAGCGCGCAAATTTTTGTCGTGCCTACGTCGATGCCTACTACGATTTCTTCCATGTTTCCTTTTTCATTTTCAGCGGCGCCTTCGTGGCGGGAAAACCCGCTCCACCGTGTCTACCTGTTTACCTGTCTACGCGCTTACCCATCTACCTTCACTGATTCATCCGGTAATACGGCGCGGTTGGGTACGTCACATTGATCAGCGCCGGGCGAATGCCGCGCTGTGTCAACGAATTCACCATCGTTTCATACACGCGCATCTTGAGTTCCACATCGCTGGCAGTCGCGCCGAAATACGCGCGCCAGCCTCGGGGATCGTTCCAACCAAACCCGTTGACCGAATCGTACAGGATCACCGCGCCAGGTGGAACGTGATTCGCGAGACCCTTCAACGCCTGCACCATCTCGACCGTGATATACGGAGTCGGCGCCAGCGGATCCGTCCCGCCTCCGATCGCGGGGGGGGGTGATTCAGCCACCACCGAAATGAGTCCCACCATTTCGCCGCGCGGACGATACGCCACACCGTCCTCGGCGATCCATGTGTACGCGCCATTCTGCTCCCAGCGGATGAACGGCTTGCGCTCGACGATGTGCGCCGTGACAAGGTTCGGCAGGGACACATTCACCTGCACCGCGGAAATCTCGGGGTAATTGAGCAAGAGGCGCGTTTCCAACTCGGAGGGAGTCAATAAAAAGATGGGTTGACCCGCAACGCTCATCACCGAATTCAATTCGGCAGGAGTCAAAATCTGATTGCCGGTCACTTGCGCCGCAGATACGCGCAGTTCAGGACGTGTGAACGAAAAGTACGCCGCCATCCCCAGCGCCACAACCAAAATCAACGTCGCCGTCCGCCCGCCAAACCGCAGTCGCGGAAACTGTATCGTTGGCAGGTGAATCGCCCTCAGGTTGACGCGCGGCATGGCTAACGCAATATTGAATCGCCGCTTGTTTTGTTTCGGCTTCGGCGCGGGTTTGACGCGCGGCTTTACCGCGCTCAATGGGCGCGTCGCTTCCCGCGCGGCGCGTTCCATCGACCGGGTGTGTTCGCTCTCGCGCCTCAAACGGACGAGTTCGGCTCGGGACATATATTTTTTGTTGTTCATGCGCGGCTCCGATAGGTGTGCGATGTTCGGTCTCGTTCTGCTTTGCGCTCGAGCGCCAGTTCGATCAACCGGTCGACGAGTGTTGCATAGGGCAGGTCTGTGGCTTCCCACAATTTCGGGTACATGCTGATCTTGGTGAAACCAGGGATGGTATTCAACTCGTTGAGGTAAACCTTGTTGGTGTCTTTCTCTACAAAAAAGTCCACGCGCGCCATGCCCGCGCAATCGATCAGTTGATACGCGCGGACGGCATAAGCGCGGATTTGCTCGGAAACATCCTTCGGCAGATTTGCGGGTATGTCCAACCCGGAAGTTCCGTCGATATATTTCGATTCGTACGAGTAAAACTCGCGGCTCGGCAAAACCTCTCCACACACCGAAGCAAGCGGCTCATCGTTGCCCAGCACGCTGACCTCGATCTCGCGCGCCTCGCTCACGCCGCGTTCGACGAGCACACGCCGGTCGAACGACGCGGCTTCCATCAAGCCTTCGTGCAAATCGGAACGGTTATGGCATTTCGTCACGCCAACCGACGAACCAAGGTTGGCGGGCTTGGTAAACAGCGGATACGCGCCGATTTGCTCGGCTTTTTCGATGACGGCATTCATATTTTTTTCGATGTCATTGCGCGACGCCAAAACAGACTCGACGATGGGGATATCATTCGCGCGCATCACTTCTTTGAACACGCCTTTGTCCATGCCGACGGAGGAACCGGTCACGCCCGCGCCAACATAGGCGACATCTGCCATTTCAAATAATCCTTGAATCGTCCCGTCTTCGCCGAACGTGCCGTGGAGGAGGGGGAAGTACACGTCAAGCGCGGGATACATGTTACGAGTTACATTGGATGGATCGGGTGAAAGAACAAAGTGTTCGAGACCATCCAACTTTTCACTTTCAAACTTTCGAATTACATCCTCGCCCGTCAGCCATTGACCTTCCTGTGTGATTCCGATCTGAGTCACATCGTATTTGGCAGGGTCGAGCACAGACAACACCGAACGCGCAGACATGAGCGAAACGTCATGTTCGCCGGAGCGCCCGCCAAAGATTACTGCCACTCGAAGTTTATTTTTCATATCACTAGTCTCTATATCTGCCACTCGCCAACCATCTCGATCTCCAACTCCAGTTCAACGCCTTGCTTTTCCTTCACCGTCTTCTGCACGAGTTGAACCAATTTGCGGATATCCTCCGCCCGCGTCGCGCCGTGATTGACGAAGAAGTTTCCATGCAACGGGCTGACTTCCGCGTTGCCGATGCGGGTCCCTTTCAAGCCGGAGACTTCGATCAGGCGGCCCGCATAATCACCGGCGGGATTCTTGAACATCGAGCCCATGCTGGCGCCCGGCGGCTGGGTCGTTTTGCGATGCGCGCTGAATTGTTGAATCTTGACGGTCGCGTCTTCCTTGGTTGAATTCGTCAAACTGAACTCTGCCGAAAGAACAATGGCTTTCAACTCGCCGCGTTTCAAGAGACTCGCGCGATAGCCGTACCCCATTTGTTCGACGGAAAATTTCTCGCGCCCGGTTTCGGTCAGCAATTCGGTAGAGAGCAAGCTTCCCGCCACATCACCGCCGAACGCGCCGGCATTGCCATACACCGCGCCGCCGATGGTGCCGGGGACCGCCGCCGCCCATTCGATGCCGCCGAATCCCTTCGAGGCGCATCGGTTGGCGAGGTTGCTGAACACCACACCCGATTCCGCGCTCACCGAGGGCTGGTTGCCAGCATGAAAGGTAACTTTCTTCGCCCGGTTCAGCACCACCACGCCGCGCGCGCCCTTGTCGCTAACAAGGAGGTTCGAACCGCCGCCCATCACAAGAAACGGCATATCGTTCTTCCATAAGTATTTGACAACCCGCGCCAGCGCGGCAACCGAATCGACCGTGATGAAAATGTCGGCGGGACCCCCGATGCGCGCGGAGGTATACGGCGCAAGAGGCACATTCTCTTTCACCATTTCGCCGAATTTGGCGATAAGTAAATCGACGGGGCGGGCTAGGGCAACCATGTTTTTTTGAGTCAGCCAGTTTGCTGGCGCGTTTCCTTTCTAGTCATCCTTCTTGTTCAATTTCTCGATCAACTTCTCGACCGTCTTTTCCTTTGATTCTTTTTCGTCTTCATGGGTCTGTTCCGTTTTCTTTCGACGCGCCTCTTTATCGAAAAAAGAAAGGAGCATCCTCAACGGGGGCAGGAAGAAGATCTCGGGTTTTTCGTTTTCTTTTTTCTCAGGCATGACTCTCCGCCATTTCCTGAACCGCGGCGCGGGAGAGCGGTTGCGGCGATTCGACAGCCAGCCCGGCAAACGGGGTTGCCAGCGCCGGGGTTGCTTTCATTTTCTCGATGAGTTGCAACGCGAGTCGTTCGTCTGGATTCCACGAGGGGATGCGCGAAGGCGCGCCGCGTCCGGCGGTGAGTAAAACCCTCCGCAGGCGAAGCAGGCCCAAGGCGTCGCCTTGAGCGTGTCGCAGGGTCCGGGAGCGCGCGCGCTGAGCATAGTCGAAGTGAAGCGTTTGTCGGGTCATGTTATCTCTCCTTCAGGGCTTTTAAAACATCCGCGCAGATCTGGTCGGCATCGCCAGCCGATAGCACGATCAACACATCGTTGGGGTGCAAATTCTTAAGTAAATAATCGGTCACTTGCGGGAGCGTGGCAAGGTAACGCGCCGACGGATGCGGCATTCCGCTGACGATCTCTGCCGAGGTGAACTCCTGTTTCGGCTCGCGCGCCGCATACACCTCGGTGACGATGACTTCATCGGCATCTTTGAAGGCGCGCGAAAATTCGAGATACAACGCCTGCGTCCGCGAATAGGTGTGCGGTTGCCAGACCGCCCAGATGCGGCGTTCGGGGTAACGCGCCCGCGCCCCTGCCAGCGTGGCTTTGATCTCGGTGGGATGATGAGCGTAATCGTCGAACACGCTGACGCCGTTCGCTTCGCCTCGCAGGTCGAACCTGCGTCCTGTTCCTGTGAATTTGCTCAACGCCTTGGCGGCTTGCTCGCGTGAAAGTCCCAGCACATCCACGATTGCCAGCGTTGCCAGGGCATTGCGGACGTTGTGCTCGCCCGGCGCCTGCAACGATACTTCCACCGATTCAAGCCCGGCGCTCTTCAAATTCGAGGAGGCAACGAAGTCGAATCCGCCGCGTTGGTTGGGCTTCACGTCGCGCGCCATCACCCAGTGCGGGGCGCTGATGGTGTTATCCATATGCGCGCCATAGGCAACGACGTTCTTGCCGGCTTTGCGAGCATGCGGGATGAGCGACACTGCGCCGGCATCCTCCATGCAGACGATCAATGTGCCATCGGCGGGCAGAAGGTTGACGAACGTTTCGAACGATTGTGTCATCGCCTCGAAGGTTGGGAAGAAATCGGGGTGATCGTGTTCGAGGTTGGTAATCACCTCGATCTGCGGCTTCAACCCGAGGAACATGTTGTCGTATTCGTCGGCTTCGATCACGAACAGGTTGCCTGTGCCGGCGCGGGCGTTGACGCCGAGGTTTTTCGCCACACTGCCAATAATGAACGATGGGTCGCGCTTGAGTTCGGTTAACACCCAGGCGGTCATGGCGGTGGTGGTGGTTTTTCCGTGCGCGCCGGCAATGGCGATGCCGGTCTTCTCTGCCATCAATTCGCCGAGAAAATCCGCGCGTTTGTACACGGGGATGTTCTTCTGCAAAGCCGCCTGTACTTCGGGGTTATCGTCTGGGATGGCGGAGGAGCGCACAACCCAATCGGCTCCCGCCACATTGCGGGCATGATGCCCCACGTACACAGACGCGCCCGCCTTGCGGACTTCCTCGGCAAACGGAGTCAGCGCGCGATCAGAGCCGCTCACCGTGTATCCGCTCTCCAACAGGAGGCGGGCGATGGCGGAAAGTCCGCTTCCCCCAATGCCGATGAAATGGACGTGTGTCATGTTAGTTTGGCAGGTTAGATGTAGACGACGATGATGAACACGAAGGCAAGGATGATGGCAAAGTAGATGCCGGGGTCGCCAAGAAGTTGCGGGGGCATGTACAGCATCATGTTGTTGATCTTGGTAACCAAATTCGGATCTACCGGCGCGGCAATAATCTGCGAAAAAGGATATTTCGCCTTGTCCAAATAGAACAACGCGCTTCCGGCGATGAAATACCCGTTCACGCCGCCGAGCAGGACGCCGATGACAGTATCCTGAAACCGTTCGCGCACCGCGCGCGATGCCAAATGTTGGATGCTGACCACGGTCTGATAGCCGAAGTACACGAGCACGGTCAGGACGATGATGCGCGACCAAAACAAGTTGATGTCTGATTCGTCCATTCCGATCACCAACGGAACATATTTCCGCAGGACCTGGTTGATGGCGAGCGCGAGGATGGCGCTGAATGTGACGAGCAGTTCCTTCGCCCAGCCGCGCATCCCTCCGATGAACCCAAAGAGCAGGACGTACATCCAGAAGACAATATCGATGCTCATCATAGGCTTTTCACTCCTGCCAGTTCGATTAACGCGCTGGCGATCTTCTCTGCGGCGCGCGGATGCGACAATTCAAACATCGCCGCGCGCATGGATTTCAATTTATTCTGGTTCTCGAACAAAACATTCAAGGTCATCATCAATTCGGTGTTCAGGCGATGGTCTTCCAAAATGACTGCCGCGCCGCGCCAGGCAAGAAATTCGGCGTTCACTTTTTGGTAACGCCACGCATGAGGATACGGCACAAGGATGGATGGCAACCCGAATAACGGGAACTCACCCAACACCGACGCGCCCGCGCGCGTCAGCGCCACATCTGCCGCGGCAAATGCCGCGCCCATTTCGTGCAGGTAGGGCATGGCATGGTATACGGCGGCAAGTTCCATTGGCAGTTGTTCGCGCATTTGTTTTACGTATTGCCAATCCGGTTCGCCGGTCAGGTGAATGACCTCGAACTTGGCGAGCATATCGCGCAGGTGGTTGATTACGGCAAAGTTGATGGAGCGCGCGCCTTTGCTTCCGCCGAACGCCAGCAGCACGGGCTTTTCGCCGGAGATACCGAGGTGGCGAGTCGCTGTCAGTCGGTCCCACAGTGAGAGGTCGGGACGAAGCGGGTAGCCTGTTTCGCGCACCTTCTTTTTAAAGAACTTTTGCGATTGGCTCGTCGTCACGGCGATCACATCCGCATAGCGGGCGAGGGATTTCAACGCCAGCCCCGGCTCAATATCCGGCGTATAGAGCAGGATCGGTATCGAGGCGCCGGCAATCGCGACCGGCGCCGCCACGTACCCACCGGTGAAGAACATCACATCCGGCTTAAACTCCTTGAGGATGCGGCGAGCGGCAAAGACACCGCGCCCAAGCGTGAGCAAATTGCCCGGTAGCGCGGAAAGACCGACGCCGTGGAGACCCGCGGCAGGGACGCTGGCGAAGGCAATGCCCTGGCGTTTCACCAGAGATTCCTCCATGCCGCCCTTGCCCCCCACCCAGAGCGTGTCCACGTCGGTGACTTTAGCCGTCAGCGCGCTGTGAACGGCGAGCGCGGGATACACTCCGCCTCCCGTCCCTCCGGCGCAAATCAATAACCGCACCGAATGACCTCCATTCGTTTTCTTCGACCTTCGAAACCTCGCCGCCCTGGCGCGAGATGTTCAACAGGATGCCGATGGCGCAAAATGTGGAAACCAGATTCGAACCGCCCGCGCTGATGAACGGCAGGGCATTCCCGGCAAACGGCATCAACCCAACCATCACCGCCATGTTGACCGCCGCTTCCAGCCCGATCCAAAAGATCACGCCCGAAGCCAGCAATGTGCCCAGCATATCCGGCGCGCGGCGAGCCACAACCAGACCGCGCCAGATCAACGCGCCATACAACGCCATCAACAAAACCGTACCGAACAAACCCAGTTCCTCGGCAACGACGGCAAAGATGCTGTCGGTCGGCGCGAACGGAAGCCCCGTCAACTTGGTATCCGCTTCGCCCAAGCCCACGCCGAACACGCCGCCTTTAATGATCGCCTCGAACGAACGCCGCACGTGATACGAGGCGTTGGTCGGGTCCTGGAAGCCGGCAATGAACGAACCGACGCGATCGCGCCCGGTGGCGCTGAATTGCACCACCACCCAGCCGATGACAAGCGCCAACAACAACAGAAAGATGATCTGTTTGATATCGGCGCCGGCGAGATAAAACAACAGACCGCCGAGGATGAGCACCGTGCCCGCCGCGCTCAGGTCGGGTTGCAGATAGATCAAGCCGCAGATAATTCCCAAAATCACGCCCAGCGGAATCAAACCGAAGGTCACATCGTGCAGGCTGTGACGCTTCGCGTACAACCACACCGAAAGATAGATCACCGCGATCAACTTCGCCAGTTCAGACGGTTGATACGAACCATTCAGGAAGGCGCGCACCGCGCCCAGACGCGCTTCGTTAACGAACAGCACCGCCACCAACAAACCGATCGTGCCAAGCATGGCGAACACGCCTACCTTGCGCCAGATGTGATAATCGAACAACGAAAGCGCGAACGCGCCAATGATTCCCAAGCCGAACCAACGCATCTGGCGGGCAAACATATACGTCGACGAACCGTATTCATTGAATGAAAAATCGAACGACGCGGAATACAACATGATCAAGCCGAACACCGAAAGAGCCAGCACGGTGAGCGCCAACGGCACATCCAACCCGCGGCTAAGACTCTTCGCGAACGAAAAACGAAAACGATCATTTACGAAAGTTCTTGAACCCATGCTCGAAACCTTTCTCCGCGTTCCTCGAAATCTTTGAACTCATCGAAACTCGCGCCGCCCGGTGAAAGCAACACCACATCGCCCGGCTTTACGACTTCCGCCGCCTTGAGGACTGCCTCATGCAAACCCTCCACGCGGAAGAACACACAGCGCGTCTCTCCGACGGGGAGGCTGGCTACAGTTTCCTCGATCTTTTCCGCCGCCTCGCCGAAAAGCACCGCATAGGCGACACGTTCCCGCACGAGTTGCATCAACGCTTCCCAGGGAAGATTCTTATCGCGCCCGCCGAGCAACAGCACAATTGGCTCCTCGAACGCGCGCAGGACGGCAATCGTCCGTTCGGGCGCGCTGGCAATCGAGTTGTTGTACCAGCGGACTCCGTTCCACTCGCGCGCCAACTCCAGGCGATGCGGCACGCCGCGAAAATCCTCCACCGCTTCGACCATCGCCTCCAGCGGAAAGCCCGCCGCGTGACCGATAGCAAACGCGGCAAGCACATTCGCCACGTTGTACTCTCCGCGCAGATGGATCTTCTCGCGCGGCATGATCGAGACGTTCAACTTACCGTCTCGCAAATTCAATGATCCCTCGCGCAAGCACGCGCCGTTCAAGCCTTCTTCCAATTCATTCAAACTAAAAACAAATAACTGCCCATTCACGTTGTCGCGCAGACTCCACGCGCCTTTGTCGTCGCGCCCCAACACGGCGACATCATCCTTCGATTGAAACTCCAAGATGCGACTCTTCGCCGCCGTGTACGATTCCATCGTGCCGTGACGATCCAAATGATTGGGCGTAACGTTCAAAATTGCGGCGATATTCGGCGAGAGAGTCATTTGCTCCAATTGAAAGGATGAAAGTTCGAGAACAGCAACATCCTCGGGTTTCATCTCATCCACGTAATTCAACAGCGGGTCGCCGATGTTGCCGCCAACATGGACAGAAGACAGAACGCGGGAGGCAGACGATTCCGCGTTCTGCCTTCTGTTTTCCACAGACTTCTTCGCCATGTTACCAACCAACGTCGTTGTCGTCGTCTTGCCCGCCGAGCCGGTGATACCGACCGTCTTGCACGGCACAACTTCCATGAAGATCTGCGAATCGTTCGAGAGCGGAATCCCTCGCCTGCCTGCTTCAACCACAATCGGCAGCGCGAGCGGAACCCCACCGGAGAGGCACAACACGTCCGCTGAATCCAACAACTCAAGCGGGTGCCCGCCCAGTGCCCAATCAATTGAATATTTCGCGAGCGATTCGCGCGCGAGGCGAAGCGCATCCGCGCCGCGCATATCGCTGACCGTGACGCGCGCGCCATGCACTGAAAGCCAACGCGCAAGGGCAAGCCCCTGCCGGGCGGCGCCTAAGATCAACACGCGGGAGTCTTTCCAGTTAGTCTTCATCGTTTTTTACTTCGCGCTTCGTAAGCGCGCGCTACGCAATAGGTTCTACACCAACGCCAATCCCATGCCGATCATCGCGGCAAGCAGACCGATCAACCAGAAACGTTGCACGATCTGCGTTTCGCTCCAGCCGAGCAGTTCAAAGTGCAAATGGATCGGCGCCATCTTGAAGAACCGCTTGCCCCTGGTAAGGCGGAAGTACGCAATCTGGATCGACACACTCAACGCCTCGCTCAACGGGATGACCGCGATCACGAGCAACAGGGGCCATTGACCGGTCATCAGCGCCACCACGGCAAGCGTGGACCCGAGCGCCATCGAGCCGGTATCGCCCATAATCAATGCGGCGGGATGCGCGTTGAACCATAAGAAACCGAATAACGCGCCAACAATGATGAAACAGAACTGCGCGAGATAGACCTGCCCGCTGATGAGCGCCACGCCGCCAAATGCGGCAAACGCGGTGGCAGAGATCAACCCGGCGAGACCATCCAACCCATCGGTAAAGTTGACCGCGTTCGATTCGCTCACGATCACAAACGCGGCGATGGGAATGTACCACCAGCCAAGTTCGATCTCATGGCGATACCCGGGCAGGAACATATCCGGCACGAGGAGCATGTACTTCAACACAACCGCCGTGCCCACGGCAAGGACGATCTGCGCCAGAAATTTCGTGCGGATGCGCATCCCGTCGCCGCGACGTTTGCCGCGAATGCCTTCCCAATCGTCCAGCGCGCCTAACACGCCGAAGGAAACCATCACGATCAGCGGGATCAACACCGAACGCCCGGTCACATCCAAACCGATCAACGCCGCGGCATTGAGCAAACCTGTCAACAACAACACCGGCAGGATGAACAACACGCCGCCCATGGTGGGTGTTCCCATTTTGATGCGATGCTGGTCCGGCTCCTCCACGCGTATGATCTTGCCGATCTTGAAGTGCCGCAACATGCGAAGCAACGGCATGCCCCAGATCACCGTCATCACGAACGAAAACATCGCCAGCCCGAGCACCAACGCGGAGTGACTCATGAGCGCGCCTCCAACGCGTTGGTGATACGCTCCATGCGCAAACCGTGCGAACCTTTGATCAACACCACATCATCCTTCGATAAATTCGCATTCAGCCAGCCCACCAGCGGTTCGAGCGTGTCGAACTCCACCACTGACGATTTTTTCATGCCAGCTTTACGCGCCGCCTCGGCGATGATATGCGCGCGCTCGCCCAGCGTGAGCAACGTCCCCGCCACTTGGGCGGCGCGTAAGCCGACCATCTCGTGCCCGCCTCGTTCATACGGACCGAGTTCGAGCATGTCCCCAAGGACGGCGATCTTCCTGCCATCCAACTCATCGAGTAAATTCAACGCGGCAAGCATCGATTCCGGAGACGCGTTGTACGTATCGTCCAACAGCAATGCGCCGCTCTCACTGCGCACTGCCGCAAGCCGCAATTGCGTATGGCTCTGGCTCAAGCCTTCCAGAATTTCCTGCCAGTTCATCCCTTCCACCAAGCCTACCGCCGCGGCGCGCAACGCGGTATGCACCGAATGCCGCCCGATCAACGGGATCTTCACATGCAAGGTTTCGCCCTGGTAATGAATCCGAAAGCGGATTCCCTCCAAGCCCAGCCCCTCCACCTGGTCTGCCCACAGATGCGCTTCGGGAGACAAGCCATAGAAGAAGATTTGCGCCTTCGTCTTTTCTTCCATCTTGCGCACCCACGCGTCGTCGAAGTTGAGGATTGCCACGCCCTCGGGGGCCGGCGGCAACGCCTGAACCAATTCCGCTTTGCCCCGCGCAATGGCTTCCTGCGACCCGGCGCGTTCGGCATGGACGGTTCCCACGTTCGTCAACACGCCCACTTGAGGCAGGGCAATATCGCACAAAAAGGCGATCTCGCCGGGCACGTAGAATCCCATTTCCATCACCGCGCGTTGGTGACCTTCACTGAGGCGCAACACGGTCATCGGCAAACCGATCTCGTTGTTGAGGTTGCCGGGGCTTTTCAATGTGCGGAAGCGGGTGGCGAGCACCTCGGCGATCATCTCTTTGGTGGTTGATTTGCCCACGCTCCCCGTCACGCCGATGATGCGCAGGTTCAACTTGCGCCGCCAGAAACGCGCGATCTGTTGCAATGCGGTGACGGTGTTCTCCACTCGCAGGCACAGCGGAACGCTGTACTCTTGGGCGGCGACAGAGGCCGGGGTAGCGGCGCGCAGGTCGAAGGTCCGGAAAGAAGCGTCCGCGTCTTTCTGAGTTAAAGCAAAAGACGCCCCCCGCTTGAAGGCTTCGTCGATGAAGTCGTGCCCATCCGCTTTTTCGCCGGGGATGGCAACGAACAGAGACCCGGGAATCACGTGGCGCGAATCGATCACCGCTTCGGTGATTACCGTAGCAGTGGCGGGACGGGTACCCGCGAGGGCTTCGACGGCGTCGGCGATAGTCAGCATATTATTTTGATGTGAGTTGCAACCGGACATTATCCGGCGGGATGTTGAGCAGGATGACGGTTTGTTCGGCAACTTTTGAAAAGGTGGGCGCGGCGGTTTGCGAGCCCCAGATCGAGGAGGTGGGCGCGTTCAACCACACGTAGATCATGAATTGCGGATCGTCCACAGGACCCCAGCCGATGAAGGATGCATTGGTGACGCTTGGATCGTAGCCGAAATCGGTGGGGATTTGCGCGGTGCCTGTTTTTCCAGCCACGCGATAGCCGGACAATAACGCCTCGGAGGATTCGGCGCTCAGCGATTGCGCCAGCATTTCGCTCAACGTATGCGCGGTCTGCGATGTGATCGGCGAGCCGCCATATTGCGAAGGCACGTTGTATTGATGCCCATCTCTCAGCATCGAATACAAGATGTGCGGCGTGACCATTTTGCCGTTGTTGGCGATGGCAGAGGTTGCCATGAGCATCTGTAATGGCGTGGCAGTGACGCCCTGACCGAACGCGTTGGTGCCGAGATCGACGTTGTACCAATCTGAATCACCCGGTGTCTTTAGCCTGCCCATCGCCTCCCCTGCCAGGTCTACCCCGGTGGGATGACCGAACCCGAACCGCTCCATGTATCCATAAAATATAGTGGGACCCATCTGGGTGGATATCCATGCCATGCACACATTCAACGAATGTTGTAAACAGCCGACCATATTCTGTTCGCCCCAGGCTTCCTTGTCCCAGTTTTGGATGGTGAATCCGCCCACTTGAATCGAGCCGGTATCCACGTAGGTGGTTTCGGGTTTGACGAGTCCCGCGTCTAGCGCGGCCGCCATGGTCAGCACTTTCATCACGGAACCGGGCTCGTACGCCGTTCCGATCGATCGATTGTATTGACTGCCGTCGTTATACAGCGAAAAATAATTGGTGTAATTGTTCAAGTCCATGCGCGGCGTGGTCGACATGGCAAGGATCTCGCCGTTGCGGGGATTCATCACCACGATGGCGCCGTTTTGCGCTCCGTATTCGATCAGCGCCTCATCGAGAATCGATTCGACCCTGGCTTGCAAGTCGCGGTTCAAGGTCAGGACAAGCGTGGTGCCGTTGGGCACGCGGGGAATTTCTGTGGCTTTGTTGGGGTCGCGCGGCACCCACACCTGCACCGGGTTACCCGCCAACAAGTCGTTGTATTTTTCCTCAATACCGAAATACCCGCGCCCATCGCGGGTGACAAACCCCAGCACGTTCGAAGCGAGCGAAGTTTCCGGATAACTGCGTTGGAAGTGCGGTTTGAAGGCAATGCCCTGCAAGCGGAAATCGTTTGCCGTTTCCAATTGCGCAACCTGCGCCTGCAAGGCGGCGACGGTGTTCGCGTCTACATAATCTTGAATGACCACGTAAGACCACGAGTCCGGCGATTCGGTCAATTTCTTGAAGACCTCCTCATACGTCAAGCCGAGGTAGGTACCGAGCGTAAACGCCAGCGCGTCGGGGTCTTCCATCTCGAGCAAACTCACGCCCACTTCATATACGGTTCGGTTTCCCGCCAGCAGATGACCGTTGCGATCATAGATCTCGCCGCGCTCCGGGTAAAACATGCGGAACTCGCCCGCATATTGGTCGCCTTGTGAGAGGAAGATCGCCGCCTGCTCGCTGTTCTGAATGCGAATCATCTGCACTAGGATCGCCAACGCGACCAGCCCAAACCCGGCAATGAGCGTCATCGAACGGAGAGCATACTGCCGTCTCATGGCTGTTTTGCCCCCCCAAATTTGATCTCCTCATCGAACCATTCGATCAACGACTGTGTGTATGCCTCAGGGATGATCCGCTCCGGGTTTGCAACATCCTCTGCCTCAAGCAGGATGGCTGGCTCTGGGGCAACGAAACCTGACACCGCCACATACTCCAACTCGCCGGGTTTGACCGGGCGGTAGCCAAGCGCGAAGGCTCGCTGTTCCATCACCGCGGTCGAGGTGAGGTCGGCGAGTTGAGTCTCGAGGTCCGCATTGGCGCGCTGAAAGCCTGTGATCTCGATGCGCAATTCCTGAATCTCGCGTCCCGTCACCGCCGCGCGGGCGGTCACTGTGAGGTACAGCGCGGCGATCATCGAAGCGACGATGACGAAAAGCAAAAATGCGCCCACATACTGGCGCTGCACGCGCCAGGGGGCTTGTTTGTAAGCATGGATGATCTGTGTTGCTTGCATAACGACCTTTATATTTGGGCGATTGGTCGGTTACAACCTTGCGAAGGTTCTGAACCTTCGCAAGGTTGAGATTACAATTTTTCGGCAATGCGAAGTTTTGCGCTGCGCGCTCTCGGATTATCTTTCGTTTCTTCTTCCGAGGGCAAGATGGGTTTTCGATTTACCTCTTTGATGATCGCCTTGCGTTCCACTTCGTACAATTTTTCGTAAGGCGGATTGACCAAATCTTTGCTTTGTTCTCGAAAAAAATCTTTGACGATTCGATCTTCCAACGAGTGGAAGGAGATCACTGCGAGTCTGCCTCCGACGTGGAGGCTTGCCACGGCTTCGGGTAGCGTTTTCGCCACCGACGCCAACTCGTCGTTCACCGCGATTCGTAGCGCTTGGAACGTTCGCGTCGCGGGATGAACTCGACTCCCTCGACGGGGGGAAACTGCCTCAATGACTGCGACCAGCTCGCCCGTCGTGTGAAGCGGTCTTGCTTTCACAATGGCTCGCGCGAGTTTGCGAGAGTCGCGTTCTTCGCCATATTCGTACAGCACGTCCGCAAGCTCGCTTTCGGAATATGTGTTGACGATATCTGCCGCAGTCTGCAACGCGCTCGGACCAAATCGCATGTCGAGCGGAGCGTCATGTTGAAACGAGAAGCCGCGCTCAGCTGTATCGAATTGCATTGAGGAGGCGCCGAGGTCGAGGAGGATGCCGTCCACCGAATCCCATTTGAGATTCGTCAACTGCGCCGAGAGAGTCGTGTAGGAGGCTTGCGCCAGATGGATGCGATGTTCGTAAGGAGCCAAGGTCTCACGAGCGATCGCCAACGCCTGCGGGTCAACATCAAGACCCAACAGGCGCCCATCTGGCGCAGATGCCTCCAAAATTCCGCGAGCGTGACCGCCCGCGCCGAGTGTCCCATCCACATAGCGCCCTCCGCGACGAGGTTGCAACGAGTGTATAATCTCTTTGTAAAGTACAGGTTGATGCGGTGTGTTCATAACGTAGGGATAATCCTTGCGGTTATCCAAATTGGACAGGGGCAAGCCCCATCCCTACGATGAAACCGTTTTTGAAAGATCAAGCGTGGCGAAGCGTTGTTGGTTTGCTTCCACATCCTGCAAATTATCCATCTGCGATTTCCAATCGGCAGGAGTCCACACTTCAAAGTAATCGCCCTGCCCCGCCACAGTGAGTTCGCCGCTGGCGATGCCGAGGAACTCGCGCAGGTTTTGAGGAACGAGGATGCGCCCGACTTTATCCACTTCGACAGAATACGCGTTCGAGAGGATGAGTCGGCGCAACATACGGGCGGAGGCGTCTGCCATGTTCATGTTGTTGATGCGTTCGTACACTTCTTTGAAGTAGGCATCGGTCATCACCATCAGGCATTTATCAAAGCCTTGTGTGATGAACGCGCCAGCGGCAAGCAAGTCGCGATAACGCGCCGGGATCATCAGGCGACCTTTGTCATCGAGATTGTGCTGGAACTGACCCAAGAACATTTGTGCTACTTATCCTTTTAACAGGTGAACGCCGGGGACGCCGGCGTTCCTACCACTTTGTACCACTTTCCCCCACATTATATGCCGTTTGAGCGAAAAATCAAGGTTTTGTAACTTGTTTGGGCAGTCCCTCTGTTGTCCTATCGGGGTAATTGGTAAGTGGTAATTCGTAATTTTGGAGACTGGAGACTTGAGACTGTCTCGGTTTGGGAAAAGAGGATTGGAGAATTAGAGAATTGACGAATTCATTTATACTGCTTGAATTGGGTTGCTGTATCACGACCCTTCGATAAACTCTGGACAAGCATTCATGTCGCTCTTGCCTTAGTACAACCTAAAAAGCGAGACGCTTCGCAGTCTCGCGTTACTGCTATCACTGCGTAAAGTAATTGGTCCCACAGAGATGCTGCGCGATAATTTGTAATTGGAGGATTTGAGAATTGGAGAATTTATTTACTCTGCTTGAAGCAACAAAGTGGAAAGACTACGCCCTGCTGGATAGCGGCGATGGCTTGAAGTTGGAACGCTTCGGCAAATATGTTTTTGTGCGACCCGAGTCGCAGGCGATGTGGAAACGCGCGTTGACCTCCGAGTGGAAGAACGCGGACGCGGTGTTTGTGCCATCGGGCGAGGAAAGCGGGGGGCATTGGGATTTTAAGAAGAAGGTGGAGGAGAGGTGGGAGATGCACTACCCACTCCCCCATTCAAAAAACGGACTGACTTTCAAAGTGATGACAACTCCCGGTCGTCATCTTGGCGTTTTCCCCGAAGTTGCTTCGCACTGGGATTGGTTTGCAAACTTAATTAACCGCGAAGCGCGCCAAGAACGCAAAGAAGTAAACGTTTTAAATCTTTTTGGCTACACAGGACTGGCTTCTCTCGCCGCCGCGTCGGCTGGAGCCAAAGTGACCCATGTGGATGCTTCAAAAAAGTCTGTGAGTTGGGCGCGTGAGAATCAGGAGCTATCTGGCTTGGGCGACATGCCCATCCGCTGGATCGTGGACGACGCGTTGAAGTTCGTCCAACGCGAAGCGCGGCGCGGAGTGAAATATGACGGCATCGTTTTAGATCCGCCGAAATTCGGGCGCGGACCTAAGGGCGAAGTGTGGGAAGTGTATAAGTCTTTGCCTGATTTATTCTCGGCATGTCACGAGTGTTTGAGTGACAATCCCTTGTTTGTCGTCACAACGATTTACGCGGTGCGCGC
>CASGHD010000104.1 GCA_949319575.1 uncultured Anaerolineales bacterium
TGCAAATGGCAAATCAGTGACGGTAGAGGAGGGAGAGTCGGCAGTGGTGGAGGTGTAGGAATAATTGGACAAATCCCCTCAAAATGCCAATAAGAATCTCGCTTATTGGCATTTTGGGCTTATAATGCCAATAAGAAAGCCGATTACTGGCATTCACCCTATGAATCCACAGGATTTCGTCTCTCCCACCGCTGGTCAGGCAATCCGAAGCCCCAAGGGATATTGGGAATTCATCCCCGCGTCTTTGCCTCCCGCCTTGAATTGGACGGCGCAACTCGTCTCGCTGGCTGGCGAAGCGGAGCGCGCGCTGGCGGAACTTTCCACAGTTGGCAAGTCCTTCCCCGCGCCGCACGTGTTGACCAGTTCATTCATCAGGCAGGAAGCGGTCATGTCCTCGCGCATCGAGGGGACACAAGCCACGTTGGAGGAAATCTATCAATACGAAGCGGGGGTAACTTTTACACAACCAAAGTCTGATGCAAAAGAAGTCCACAATTATGTTTCCGCGCTCGATCATGGATTATTGCGATTGAGTACATTGCCTGTCAGCCTGCGATTGATCCGTGAATTGCATGAGCATTTGATGAAGGGCGTGCGCGGCGATCTGTGGACGCCAGGCGAATTCCGTCGCTCGCAAAATTGGATTGGTCCTGCGGGAAGCACGCTTGAAACTGCTCCTTACGTTCCGCCTCCTGTGGATGAGATGCTCGAGTCGCTTAATCAACTGGAACGATACATCCACGCGCCTTCGGATATTCCGCCCATCGCACGAGTCGGATTAATCCACTATCAATTCGAAGCGATTCATCCCTTCCTGGATGGAAATGGGCGCGTGGGACGGCTGCTTATCGTCCTGCTTTTATGTCAATGGGAGTTGTTGCCTCAGCCTTTGTTGTACTTGAGCCATTACTTCGAGAGACACAGAAGCGAGTATTACGCCCGCCTGCTTGCGATCAGTCAGCAGGGCAAATGGGAAGAATGGCTGACGTTTTTTCTGGTTGGCGTGCGCGACCAGTCGCGTGATGCGACCATACGTGTTCAGAAACTACAGACTTTGCGGGAAAAATATTATTTAAAATTCGCGGCTGAACGCAAAGCCTCCCAACTCCAACAATTGGTGGATTTTCTCCTCGGGCATCCCATTGTCAATATCTCACAAGTGCAGATCGCTTTGAAGGTCAAAGATTTCAAAACCGCCCAGAGATATATCGCAAAATTGCAGGATGCAAAAATATTAACCGAGATCACGGGCAAATCACGCAATCGCCTGTTTCGCGCCAATGAAATATTGAGAGCCATTGAAGAGCCACTTCCTTGAGTGTTCGCCTTGCCATCTCCCAACTATCCTGTATACTGTTGATACAGTGAGGTTCCCATGAATGACATCAAACATCTTATGCTCGCCGTCGTGCAGGAACAAGATCACGAGTCCGCTACCCAAGCGCTCGAGAAACTGGACGTGCCTATTACCTTCTTCGCCAGCGCGGGAGGATTCCTCGGTCGGCGCAACGCGACGCTGTTGATCGGTCTGCGCGAGGGACGCGAAGAAGAGGCGATCAAAGCGCTCGAAGAATCCTGCCGCCAGCGGATCGAATATCTCACGCTTCCCCTCGAAGGTTCGCCTCTGCCGATGCCCGCGCCTGTCCCTGTCACCGTCGGCGGCGCGACGATCTTTGCATTGCCCGTTGAACGATTTGAAGAGATTTAAAAATGACGCGGAAAAAGAAAAGATTTACCGCTAAGTCCGCTAAGGACGCTAAGATTTTAAAAGGGTTTTCTTAGCGGTCTTCGCGCGCTTCGCGGTTAAAAAGATTTTCAGGAGTTTTCACCATGAAAATGATCATTCTCATCATCAAAGACAGCGACTCGGACCATGTGACGCAAGCCCTCACCTCGGCAGATTACCGCGTGACGCGCGTCGCCTCCACAGGCGGATTCCTCCGCAGTGGAGTCGTCACCCTGCTCCTCGGCGTAGACGATGATCGCGTCGACTCTGCCATCGGGCTGATCCGCGAGAAGATCGGCAAAACCGCGTCGAATGAAAAACGCGCCACGATGTTCGTTGTCCCTGTGGAGAGATTTGAGCAGGTATAAGAATTCATGCCTAGCCACAAAGACGCAAAGGCGCTGAGAAAAGAGATTCTCTGTGACTCTGTGTCTCTGCGGCAGATTAATTTCGAGGATATCCGTGAATAAACTCTTTCGTGTTTTCATTCTATTCATTATCTTTGCATTCTCCCTCACAGCGTGCGGACTGCCCTCAGGCGGCGGAGACAGCCCCACGTCCGCGACAGAACCGCCTTCATCGGGCGATCAGGTTGCCACGGTAGTCGCGTCCACGATGCAGGCGCTGACTCCCAATTCTCCCGATTCTCCAACCCCACAACCAGCGGGCATACTTCCCCATTCACTTTATTTCGTCAACAACGACAGCGCGGGCATCGCGCAAATCTTTCGACTCGACGCCGATGGAAAAACGACAACACAGATCACATTCGAGCCAAGCGCTGTCGGACGGTATGACGTTTCTCAAATAGATGGCAGCGTCGTGTATGTATCGAACAACCAATTACTGCTCATCAATGCGGATGGTTCGGGGCGGCGCGCGCTTGTGGACGGCGGACCCGTGGACCCCGATTACCAATTCGCCGAGGGAATCAATAATCCTACCTTTTCACCCGACGGCCAGACGATCGCCTTCGGGCATAGAGGTTTGGTTTTATACGCAGTTTCAACGGGAGTTTCCAATACAGTGGTGGAAAACGTGATCGGCGACCTCGGCGGCGGACTTGGACCCGGCCTGATGTACGTCCCGCAACGATACTCACCCGATGGAACGAAAATCCTCATCACGGTTGCCATTCCCAACAGTGACGGCGTCTCCTCTGGGATCTATTATCCCGCCGCAGGCTTGCTCCTTCCTGTCAATGGCGAGGACGGCGCGGCAGTCTGCTGCGGCGAACAAGGCTGGGCTTGGGATAGCTCGGCGTTATATGCGGGCATCTCGTCTGTGGGGATGTTTGGCTCCGGTCTGTGGCGGGTGGACGCGTCGAACGGGGATATGACCACCCTTCTGCCGACAGAATCGGGCGGTAACTACAATCTCGCCTCCGAGCCTTATCTCGCGCCGGATGGTCAACTGTATTTCTTCTTTGCCAATTTGCCTGCAACCGAGGAGTTCGTCAGCCGCCCTCCATTGCAAATTGTCCGTTCGGCTCCCGACGGCGTGACAGGCAGAACGGTCTTACTGCCCGAAACATTCCAACTGATGAACGAAGCCCTCTGGGCGCCCGATGCTAGTTTCGTCATCGCCGCGATTGCCCCAACAGACGCGGTCTACGCGGGCGGCGCGCTCGAACTCTTTTACACGCACGCCGAAGCGGGCTTCCTCACGCTCGCGCCGTTCGGTCAGCAACTCAAATGGGGTCCGTAAAACTTTTCGGCGGCATCGAGG
>CASGHD010000105.1 GCA_949319575.1 uncultured Anaerolineales bacterium
CACATCGCCGTCGGTTGGCGGAGGCGTTGCGGGTCCGCCCGCCGCTTCAGGTTGCGGCTGACCTTGCGCATTGAGTTGCTGACTCAGCGCGTGGAAGGTTTGCTCCACTTTTTCAGACGCCTGCTTGATGCTGTTGATGTCATCGCTCTGCGCGGCAGACTTGAGGTCGTTGATCTTCGTTTCGATCTCGCCGCGTTCCGCTGAGGGGACTTTATCGCCGAGGTCGCGCAAGGCTTTTTCGGTTTGATACACGAGATTGTCTGCCGTATTCTTGGCGTCAATCAACTCGCGGCGTTTGCGGTCGTCCGCTTCGTGCGAGCGCGCCTCGTTCATCATGCGGTCAATATCGCTCTTGTTCAGGTTGGTTGACGCGGTGATCGTGACCTTCTGTTCCTTGCCTGTGGCTTTATCTTTCGCGGTCACATTCAAGATGCCGTTCGCGTCAATATCGAACGTCACTTCCACTTGCGGGATGCCGCGCGGCGCAGGCGGGATGCCGTCGAGTCGGAATCGTCCAAGCGACATGTTATCGCCAGCCATTGGGCGTTCGCCTTGTAAAACGTGGATGTCCACAGCGGTCTGGCTATCTGCCGCGGTTGAATACGTTTCCGTTTTGCGGACAGGGATGGTTGTGTTGCGCTCGATCATCTTCGTCATCACACTGCCCATCGTTTCGACGCCCAAAGAGAGCGGAGTAACGTCGAGCAGAAGAATATCCTTGACTTCGCCGCCAAGCACGCCGCCTTGAACTGCCGCGCCAATGGCAACCACTTCATCGGGGTTGACGCCTTTGTTCGGCTCTTTGCCGTTCGTCAATTTGCGGACAAGATCCGCGACCATTGGCATACGCGTCGAACCGCCGACAAGAACCACTTCATTGAGTTTGCTCGCATCCATGCCGGCGTCTTTCAACGCGGCTTCAAATGGATGACGGCAACGCGCAAGCAAGTCGTCGGTCATTTGCTCGAATTTGGCGCGCGAGAGTTTCAACTGCAAATGTTTCGGACCGGAAGCGTCCGCCGTGATGTAGGGCAGATTAAGTTCCGTTTCCATCACCGTGGAAAGTTCGATCTTTGCTTTTTCCGCGGCTTCACGCAGACGCTGTAACGCAGGGCGATCCTTGCGCAAGTCAATGCCTTGCTCTTTCTTGAACTCATCCGCCGCCCAGTTGACGATCTTCTGATCCCAGTCGTCGCCGCCGAGGTGTGTGTCGCCGTTCGTGGCTTTGACTTCGATCACGCCTTCGCCGACTTCCAGCACCGACACGTCGAACGTGCCGCCGCCGAGGTCGAAGACGAGAATCGTTTCATCCTTCTTTTTATCGAGTCCATACGCAAGCGCGGAAGCGGTCGGTTCGTTGATGATCCGCATCACTTCGAGACCCGCGATCTTGCCCGCGTCTTTTGTGGCTTGACGCTGGCTGTCGTTGAAATACGCGGGGACAGTGATGACCGCCTGCGTAACGGGCGATCCCAAATACGCTTCAGCATCGGACTTCAACTTGCCCAAGATCATCGCCGAAATTTCCTGCGGGGAGTATTCGCGGTTGGTGATCGGCACTTTCACGCGCACGTCGCCTGTCGGTCCTTTTACAACTTCATACGGGACCATCTTGCGTTCCGATTCAACTTCGTCGAAGTGACGCCCGATGAATCGTTTGATGGAGTAGATCGTATTTTCAGGGTTGATCACCGCCTGCCGCTTCGCCGTCTGACCGACGAGTCGTTCGCTATTTTTGTTAAACGCTACAACCGACGGCGCGAGTCGCCCGCCCTCCGCGGTCGAGATCACGGTCGGCGAGCCGCCTTCCATAACTGAAACGACAGAGTTGGTTGTGCCTAAGTCAATGCCAATAATTTTGCTCATGTGAGTCTCCTTGCAATGTTTGCAAGTGACAGTCATCTGTGAGATGACTGTCACTTGCTACTTTCAATGTCCCTATGTTAATCGTCCTACGCAAGAAAACTATTAACGCAATGTAGAAATTTAGTCTGACGATCGCGCCAGAACTTTGAGCATCTCAAGCGCCTCTTGTTTGCCGCCGTATCCATTCTCGCCGCCGGGACCGACACAGGAAGGGCAACCATCCGCGCAGGCGCACGCGCCGACCAACTCCAACGCGCGGGCGAGGAGTTCATCGTGCAGTTCGAACAATTTCTGGCTGAAGCCGATTCCCGCCGGGATGGAGTCGTATAACACGACGGTTGGCGCGCCGAAGGTTTTATTTTCCACCGGCTCGATGTGCGTTCCTAAATCCGCCGAGTCGCACATCAGAAATAACGGCGCGAGATTCCCTAGCGCGTATGCAAGCCCCGCCAGCCCGCTCCTCATGCGGACGTTCTGTTCCACTTTATGATGGCAGGAGGGGCACAGCGTGGCGAGGTTTTCCATACGATTGGCTTCGTCTCGTGAAGTGAATGCCCTAAACGGGACTTTGTGATGCACATCATGCCGGCGACTTGATTCCACCGCGCCGCATACCTGACAGGTGAACTTGTCTCGCGAGCGGACACGTTCTCGAATCTTGTCCCAACCGGGGCCGTAGTCGTTGGGGTCGTTGGACCAAGCCCCAAGGTCGCGTAGACGCGCGATCGTTTCTTCGGACAGAGTCAGCCAGTAGCCGGTCGTCTGCATTTCGGAGGGTGGTAAATCCAGCGGTTCCTCGCCGAGGTTTTCATGGGTGTGCCAGCGTCGTTTGCGGAAGCCGGTTACTTGCGTGGTGATTTTGAGTTCGCCCCATGTTTTCGTATTGCGTATTGCCAACCGCGTATCTTGTGTTTCGTTTACGGATAACAACTCCACTTCGGTTTGTTGCAAGGGCTCAGTGTAGTAGTCGCTGACGAACGGTTTGAGGCGCGCGATGTGTTCTTCGAGATTCAACTCTTCAACAAAATAGGATTGCGCTTCGTGCAGGTAGATCGCGCCGGGGTGAGTCATCCACACCGCGCTTTCGCCATCCACTGTTCCAATTGTCAATGGTCTATCGTTCATCGTCATTTGCAGTATAAAACTTTGCGGCGACGCGGAACGCAACGAGATCTTCGCGGCGGGATACGCGTCTGCCATCCAGAAATATTTTTCGTTCGAGAAGTGCGCCTCGTGATTCTCAACGAGAAAATTCAAATACTCTTCAATGGTCTGCGAGGGGGTCGCGCCAAAGCCTTCGTTTTTTTGAAACGGCACTTCGAACATGGCGCAACGCAAATGCTCGAGCAGGATCAACAGATGATCGGGGTTGACCAGCGCGCGTTCGGGCGAACGCTCGAAAAAATATTCCGGGTGACGCGCTAGGAACTGGTCGATGGGACTGGCAGACGCCACCAGCACACTGACAGCGGATTCCAGCCCGCGTCCCGCGCGACCTGCCTGTTGTCTTGCCGATGCGACCGTGCCCGGATACCCAACGAGGACTGCCGCGCCAAGCCCGCCGATGTCGATGCCGAGTTCGAGCGCGTTTGTGGCAACGACAGTTTTGATCGTGCCGTCACGGAGTCCCTTTTCGATCTCTCTACGTTGGCTTGGCAAGTATCCACTGCGATACCCGCGCGCGAACGAGCGAGGGGTGGGCAGTGACTCGAAGGGGATCAGCGGCGCTTCAATGCTGGAGTCTGAGGTGAGTTCGCCTTGTAAATAGCTCAGGATGATTTCAACGCTTCGTCTGGATCGCGCAAATACCACCGTTTGAACGCTGCTGTTGATCAATTCCTTTGCGAGCCGCACGCCTTCGAGCAGGGCTGATTTTCGCAAGCCGAGGGATTCATCTACAAGCGGAGGGTTGTAGAGCAGGAAGTGGCGCGGTCCGCGGGCGGAGCCGTCGTTGTCGATCAGCGTGACGGGCTGTTCGATAAGTGTTTCGGCGAGTTCCGCCGGATTGCCGATGGTGGCGGATGCCAGGATGAATTGTGGCGCACTGCCGTAAAACTTTGCAACCCGTTTGAGTCTGCGGATCACATTTGCCACATGCGAGCCGAAGACGCCGCGATAGGTGTGCGCCTCGTCGATGACCACAAATGTGAGGTGGGCGAAAAAGTCTGCCCAGTTGGTGTGATGCGGCAGGATGCCGGTGTGAAGCATATCTGGGTTGGTGAGGAGGATGCGGGCGGTCTTGCGGATGGAGGAACGGGCAGATGCGGGTGTGTCGCCGTCGTAAATAGAAGTAGCCAGTGACCAGTTAGCAGTGATCAGTGGTTGAAGGACTGATAACTGATGACTGATAACTGATAACTGATCTTGTGCGAGGGCTTTGGTGGGGAAGAGATACAGGGCGCGCGAATTTGGGTTGGCGATCAATTCTGAAAAGACCGGCAGGTTGTACGCCAGTGTTTTCCCGGAGGCGGTTCCCGTGGAGAGGATGATGTTTTGATTTTGCCGAGTCGCTGTCCATGCTTCGAGTTGGTGCGAGTAGAGCGAGTGGATTCCACTGGCGATGAGGGCTTGGGAAAGTGGGGCAGGCAGGCCCGTCGGAAAAGGATGCGTTTGGGCGGGGCGCGGCGGGAACGTCTGCCAGGCGGAGATGTTGGGGGCGGTGTCGGGGTCCCGCTTCCAGAAATCCAATAGTGAGACGAGTGTCATATCGGATCAGGCTGGGCTTTCCTGTTGGTTCGGGGTCATGTGTAACATGCGCAGCGCCCACGCGCCGACTCCCAGGGGAAACCAGAACGTGACGCCGCGATACGCCAGCGTGACGATGATCGCCTGACTCCAGGGCACGTTGAGGGAGGAAAGGACGAGCGGCATGATGCCCTCCACAATACCGATGCCCGCCGGCGTGGGAGAAATCACCAGGAATAAATAGGCGATCGAGAATCCGCCGATGATGGTGCCGGCGGAAAAAGGGACCTGGAAAGCGAGGAAGATCGCCGCCATGACGCACATCAACATGGCTTTGTTGAGGAGGGCAAACAGCATGGGCTTGAGGAATTTCCGATAGTTTTGGGGAAGGGTTTGAAGGTCGGTCGCCAGTTCGCGGGCGTATTCGCGCATTGTCGATTCGCTGAGGTACTGGCGGTGGATAAACGGGCGGGCGAGGCGGTTGAGGAGGCGGGCAATGCGCGTGAGGGCGTTGCCCAGCCGATCTTCCGATTTTGAGCCGAGATAGAAGAGGAACCCGAGCAATGCCGCGATCGAGAACATGATGCCGGAGGCGGTCAGTTCGGCGCCGTCTAAGTGGTTGCGGCGAAAGAGCACAATCAATCCGAGCGCGAGCACGCAGAGGAAGGCGATGTAGTCGAGGAAGATGTATAGCATGCTGGCGATCGTCACTTTGCCGGTGGGTTGCCCCCTGCGGTTTGCTTCGCTGATGAAGACCGCCACGGCTCCCATGCCCGCGCTGGGCATCACTGTGGAGATAAAATTCCCCGCCGTGAAAAGTAGCGAGAGGCGGTAGAGCGTTTCCTCCAAGCCGAGGATTCGATAGAGGGCAAGAACGGTCGCGCCAGCCACCACGATCCATCCGCTTTCGATGAGCAGGGCGAGCAGGATGAACCAGAGGTTTCCGCGACGGATGGTTTGGAGGATGCTTTCGATTTCGCCGAAACTGAGGTAGACGAATCCCGCGCCTAGAAAAGCGAGCAGGATGATGATGAACTTCCGCATGATGAAAGATTATACACAAGCAAAACAAAAACACCGGAGATGGTTTCCGATGTTTCTGTTTTATGCGAAACGTCCCGAAGGTTTCCTTGAAACATGTTGTTGAGCAGATGCGCCCTTTGGGACGGCGCGGAACGTCAGTTCTTAATCGTCTCGCCTGCCCATGCCGAACACAAGAAACACGTAATACAGCAGTTGCATCACGGCGGTGAGCAGGCCCGCAACGTAGGTGAGCGCGGCGGCGTTTAACACTTGATTTACGCCGCGCTGTTCTTCCTCCGTGCGGATGATGCCCGCTTCAGCCACCAGTCGTTTTGCGCGCGCCGAGGCGTTGAGCTCCACAGGGAGGGTGGCAAGCGCGAAGAGAGCGCCTCCCGCGAAGAAGAACACGCCGACCCAGGCGAGTTCGGTGACGCGGAAGATCAGCCCGGCGAGGATGAGAATCCAGCCGAGGTTCGAGCCGATGTTGACCATTGGAACGAGCGCGGAGCGGAATTTCATGGGGAGATATCCTTCCGCGTCTTGCATGGCGTGACCAAGCTCATGCGCGGCAACCGCCACCGCCGCAACCGACGGGCTGTTCGCCACACTCGGCGAAAGATAGAGGGTCTTATCCTGCGGGTTATAGTTGTCGGTGAGGTTGCCGCCTATGCCCAGCACGCGCACGTTTCGCAGGTCGGGAACGCCGGCTTCGCCAACAAAAGCAGAGCGCGAGATGAGTTGTTTTGCGGCTTCGGCGCCGGTGAGCCCACTGCTTGCGCGGACCTGGCTCCATTTGTTATAGGCGTGTTTTACATACCATGAGGCAATGCCCATCAAGAGCATCGATGGGAGCGCTACGCAGATTAAATAGGTTGGGTCGAAAAACATGGTGTTCTCCTTGTAAACCTCGCAGGTTTTTAAAACCTGCGAGGTTTGGTATCGTTTACTTTCCCGCGATCAATCCTATTAACACTTCTACGGCTTTATCGAGTTGCGGGTCGCGTTCGGCGGTGACATCCTCCTCAGTGAGCTCAACGGTGAAATCGGGAGTCAAGCCGACGCCGTCGATGAGGCGTTCGTTTGGGGTGAGCCAGCGGGCAATGGTCACGCGCGCCGCGCCGTTTTCGTCGGAGAGCGGAATCCATTGTTGCACCGAGCCTTTGCCGTAGGTGACCATGCCGACGAGTTGCGCGCGTCCGTAATCCTGCAAGGCGCCCGCAAGAATTTCAGAGGCGGAAGCCGAGCCTTCATTTACCAGCACAACGATGGGAAGATCGATGGCGCGACCGCCGCCCAGGGCGTTATACGTGTCGCGGCTCCCGTCGCCATATTGTTCGTAGAGGATCACGCCTTTGTCGATGAATTCAGACGCCACTTCGATGGACGTTTGCAAATACCCGCCGCCGTTGTTGCGCAGGTCGATGATGATTCCCTTCGGGTTTTGGGGGAGGAGTTCTTCCAGCGTCGTGTTGAGTTCGCTGGTCGTTTTATCGCCGAACTGGTTAATGTCAATGTAGGCGATGTCGTTTTCGAGCATTTTGCCGGTCACGCTTGGGATGGTGATCTTCGCGCGCGTGATGATGAAGTCAAGCGGTTCTTCCTGACCTTCGCGCGCCACAGTCAAGGTGACGGTTGTGCCTGCGGGACCGATGACCTTCTGACGCGCTTCTTCGGGCGGCGTGCCGGTCATATCCACGCCGTCGATGGCGACGATCAGGTCTCCGGGTTTCAACCCTGCCGCTTCGGCGGGCGAGCCTTCGATGGGGCTGATAATGGAGAGGTAATCTCCGGTCGTATCCACAAACGCGCCGATGCCTTCATATTCACCGGAAAGCGTCGAGGTTTCGGCTTCATAGACTACGGGGTCCATGTAAAAGGTTTGTTTGTCGCCGACCGCCTCCATCATGCCGCGGATCGCGCCGCGCATCAGCGTCACATCGTCCAGCGGTTGGTCCACAAATTCGCTGTGGACGATATTCCACGCCTCCCAGAATGGGGCGAACAGGGTCTGCATATCTTCGGGCGTGGAAGCGAGTTGCTCCGGCGCGGCGGAGGGCTGAACCGGTAAAAAGTCGTTGACGATCGGTACTTGAGCGCCGGCTGGCATGAAATGCCCGACGAGAATCCCCGCCGAAAAAGTTGCCGCCAGAAGAATGACCCCGACGATCAAGCCGAGAATGAGTTTGATGGATTTATTCACGAATACCTCCGTTGGTAATTGCCCTGAAAGATACTATGCGGGGATTAACGTTTGCTGAAACGATTGTAACAAATCTGTTTGAGCCGCGCGGCTGACCGATAGAAAATGGGGTGTGGAAACGCGGATATTTTATTTTTGAATCAGCGTTTTTCAGCGTCCAAAAAGATTCTTGACCTTGTCGAATAAAGGATGTTGAAGGAAAGTACTCATGCGGAATACGCAATACGAAGCGCGGCGTAAAACCCTACCCCAACAGAATCGGCAAATCCTTCCAGTTCACGAACACGCCGCTCGCTTCGGAGGCGGGTTCTTCTGTGCCGTATAAAATGCTCGCCATGCCAACTTCCAGCGCGGCGCGGGTGGTGCGCGGCAGGTCGTCAATCATTACGCATTTGCCTGGGTCGGGTTCATCGGCGAGTTCCTGCGCGATGGCGAACGACTCGGGCATGGGCTTGCAATAGGGAGCGACCGCGTTGATATCCACAATGCCGGTGAAGAGGTCGCTGAGGTTGAGCGCGGCGAGAACGCGTCGGGCGTGGTTGGCGTCGGCGTTGGTGAAGACCAGTTTACGGCTGGGAAGCGAAGCGATCACGTCCCGTTGAATCGGGTTGGGGGTGATGAAATCGCCGAGGGGCAGGTCGTGTACGAAGGCGAGGAAATCCTCAGTATCGATCGTGTGCCGCGCCTGCAAACCTCGCAACGTGGTGCCGTACATTTTGAAATACTGCTCGCGCAAGGCGGGCGCGTCTTTTTCAGGGACGCCGAGGCGCTCGATCATATATTGTTGGATGCGCCCGCGGATGGCTTGCCATAAACCGTTGGAGTTCGGGTAGAGCGTATCGTCGAGGTCGAAGAAGAGGGTGGAGAATCGCATCAGGCGATTATAAAATACTCGCCCGTTTTTCTGCGCGGGAAAATTGGGCAGGCAAGGGCGGGTATAATCGCGCCATGCCCATCCGCCTGCTTTCGCCGGAAGTTGCCTCGCAAATCGCCGCGGGCGAGGTGATCGAACGCCCCGCGTCGGTGGTAAAAGAAGTGCTCGAAAACTCACTAGACGCGGGCGCGAGAACAATTTCAATTTCGGTGGAAGAGGCGGGGAAACAATTAATCGAAATTGCGGATGACGGGCTGGGGATTCCCTCCGCCGAATTGGAGTTAGCCGCCTCGCGTCACGCGACCTCCAAGCTGGTTCGCTCCGACGATCTTTTTTCCATCGTGACGCTGGGATTCCGCGGCGAAGCGCTGGCTTCCATCGGCTCCGTTTCGCGCATGACGATCACTTCGCGGGTGGAGGGCGAAAAAGAAGGGGCGCGGTTAATCGTTGAAGGCGGGAAAGCGAAGAAGCCGACTCAAGTCGGCAGTCCTGTTGGAACAGTTGTCCGCGTGGAGGATTTGTTTTACAACGTCCCTGCGCGGTTGAAATTTCTCAAAGCGGACGTGACCGAACGTCGCGCGATTGACGCGCTCGTCACGCGCTACGCGCTGGCATACCCCGGGAAACGATTCAAACTCACCGATGGAAAGAACGTGGTTTTGCAAACATCGGGCGATGGTGACCGACGCGCCATCCTTGCCGCGCTCTATGGTGTGGATGTGGCGAAGCAGATGCTTGAGGTCATGGCGGAAGAAGAAGGATACAAATTATCAGGCTTTATCAGCCCAACTTCTCTTACGCGTTCCAATCGCAAGGAAATTACTTTCTTCATTAATGGACGTTGGGTGCAATCTGTTTCCCTGAACACCGCGTTGTTGCAGGCGTATCACACGCTGTTGATGGTGGGACGGTATCCGCTCACCGCGTTGTTTCTTGAGATTGACCCGCGCGAGGTGGACGTGAACGTGCATCCCGCCAAAGCGGAGGCGCGATTCAGGAATCAAGACAAGATTTTCAGTTTTGTGCAACGATCCGCGCGGAAGGCTCTGCTGGCGTATTCACCCGTCCCGAACGTTGCGCCGAGTCTGTGGGGAGGGCGGGCGGCGCCAGTTGAATCAAATTCGGTGGGGTTGGATTGGGCAATTGGGCATGATGAAACACCAGAGACTAGAGAACAGAGACTAGAGAATAGAGATCAGTTATCAGTACGCAGCGCGCAGAGCGCAGTAGGCAGCAGCAACGAACAAACCACATTCGAACGTATTCCCTTGTTGAGACTCATCGGTCAGATCGGCGCGACGTATTTGGCGGCGGAGGGCCCCGACGGACTTTATCTCATTGACCAGCACGCCGCGCACGAGCGCGTGTTGTTCGAAAAACTCATGGCGCAACACGAATTGAAAAAGATTCCATCTCAATCCCTGCTGACGCCTGCGGTTGTGACTCTTCCTCCTCAAACCACCCAATTACTAATTACTCAATTACCTGTTTTGAATCACTTTGGCTTCGACGTGGAAGAGTTTGGTCCGAACACGTTCCAAGTGCGAGCGATGCCAGCCTTGTTCGCGGGGAGCGATCCCTCCTCGGCATTGCGGGCGCTGGTGGAGGATTTCGAGGAGGACGAGGCGCCGCTGAAAGACGAAGTGGAGAAAAAACTCGCCGCCCGCGTATGCAAACGTATGGCGGTACGAGCGGGCATGTCGCTCTCCGCAGACGAACAGCGCGCGCTGCTCACCGACCTCGAAGCCTGCGATTCGCCGCGCACGTGTCCGCATGGCAGGCCGACGATGATTCATCTTTCTGTAGATTTGCTCGAACGTCAATTTGGGAGGCGCGGTGCCAGATAACGATACCCTCAACGAAAAATATAACCACCTGGTCGAAGACTTCAAGTCTCTGGAAGAGGAAGTCAGGCGGATTCGACGCACCCTGGAGATCAAAGAGATCGAACTCAAGGCGGTGCTGGCGCAATCGCACGAGATCAGCAACACCGATGTGCTTACCTTCCTGCCGAACCGCCGCAAGATCATTGTGGATTTGCAAGAGGAGGTTATCCGCGCCGCGCGTTATAATACGCCGTTGTCCATCTCGATGGTGGATATTGACCATTTCAAACAAGTCAACGACACGTATGGCCATGCCGCGGGCGACGAAGCCCTGCGCACGATCGCGGCGCGACTGCGCGAGCAGATCCGCCACCCGGATACCATTGGTCGCTACGGCGGCGAAGAATTTTTGATCGTGCTTCCCAACAGCGAATTGAATGCCGCAAAAGAACAGGCCGCTCGGCTTTGTAATCACATTCACAACCTGCAAGTGGAAGCGACTAAACAAAAAACCATCTTAATGACCGTGAGCATCGGCGTGGCGCAATTCAAGAACGGGCAGGAGGACTGGGAGCAGTTCCTGCATCGCGCCGATACCGCCATGTACGCGGCAAAGAACGGCGGGCGGAATCGCTGGATGGCGACGGAGGAATAGATGAAGACGCTGTGGCTCGAAAATAACAAGATCGACGTGCGCGATGTGCCCCAACCGCAAAAGCCGAAAGAGGCGTTGGTGAAAATCCGCAAGGCCGGCATTTGCAGTACCGACCTTGAATTGGTGAAGGGATATTACCCTTATACCGGTATTTTGGGTCATGAGTTCGTGGGTGAAGTGGTCAAGGCAGACGACGCTTCGTGGATCGGTCAACGCGTGGTGGGCGAGATCAACGCGGTGTGCGGCGGATGCGAGCAATGCCTGAACGAGCGTCCCACACATTGCGAGCATCGAACTGTGCTGGGAATCGTCAACCGCGATGGAGTGTTTGCTGAATTTACTCAATTGCCAATTGCGAATTTACACCGTGTCCCCGCTTCGGTGCCGGACGGGATGGCTGTGTTCACTGAACCTCTCGCCGCTGCGCTTGAGATTCAAGAGCAGATCAGCATCAAACCGGGCAACCGAGTTCTTCTCGTCGGCGCGGGGCGGCTGGGGCAACTCATCGCCCAGACATTGGCGTTGACCGGTTGCGACCTGCGCGTGGTCGCCCGTCATCCACGTCAGCAGGATCTGTTGACCGCGCGCGGCATCCGCCTCATTAACGAAGCGGATGTGCAGAAATGGCGCTGGGATGTGGTGGTGGAAGCGACCGGCTCGCCTAGCGGGTTTGCGCTGGCGAGGCGGGCAATTCGTCCGCGAGGGACGCTGGTGTTGAAGTCCACCTACAAAGGCGAGATGAGCGTCGATTTTTCCTCCATCGTGGTGGACGAGATCAACATCATCGGCTCGCGATGCGGTCCATTTGAGCCGGCGTTGCGACTGATGGAAGAACGCCGGGTGGACCCCACGGTGTTGATCGATGCGGAATATCCGCTGGCAGAGGTGATAAAAGCATTCGAGCGCGCGGCGCAACCCGGCGCGCTCAAAGTGGTGGTGAATCTATAAAAAAATGGCGACCCCCCGGTCGCCATTTTTTTTTATTCTCTTGGTATCGTGCGTTGGACGCGCGGGATATAAAACGTGATCGAAGTGCCGATGCCTACCTGGCTTTTAACTTCGATACGCCCATTGTGCCCCTGGATGATCTGCTTGCAGATCGAAAGCCCAAGCCCGGTGCCGGTCGCTTTGCCTTCGTGGTCGCGCACGCGGTAAAACTTTTCGAATAAATGCGGGATGGATTCTTCCGGGATCCCCAGGCCGCTATCCTGCACAAGGATGGCGAGGTCGTTGTCGGTGTAATTCCCCGCGATCAGAATCGAGCCGTTTGGTCGGTTGTATTTGATGGCGTTGCTCGTCAGGTTGAGCAGTACTTGTTTGATCTTGTCGCGGTCGGCTTCCATGAGCGGCATATCGTTGGGAACGTCCACGCGGATCTGAATGTTCGTTTCCTGCGCCTTGCTCATCATCACATCGCGCGCTTCGTAGAGCAGGTCTGCCGCGCTGAAACGCGTCTTGCGGAATTGCACGCGCCCCGATTCCAGCCGCGCCAGGTCGAGGAAGGACGACGCAAGCGAATTGAGCCGCAATGTCTCGTTGTGGATGTTGTTGACGATCTGGTCGCGTTGTTCGCGCGACATTTCAGGGCGGAGCAGGAGGTAGGTGGCTGTGCTGAGCGAAGCCAGAGGCGTGCGGAGTTCGTGCACGAACTCTTGAATTAAGTCCGATTGTTGGAACAAACGCGCGTTCTCGATAGCAACCGCCGCCTGCGCTCCCAACACGCTGAGCATCGATTCGTCCGCGTCGGTGAACTTGCCGCGCTTTTTGTTTACTACTTCAAGCACCCCCACTACTTTATTCTTGGTGACGAGCGGGATGCCGAGCAGGGATTTGGTGGAGTACCCGATGGTCTGATCCACTTCGCTGAAGATGCGCTCGTCCTTTTCGGCATCGTCGATCCGCAACGATTTTCGGTTCAGCACGATCCAGCCGGCGATGCTTTTATCGAGCGGGACGACAAGCCCGCGCATCGTGGCATCGTCTATATTCGTGGCGACTTGAAAATACAGTTGCCGCGCTGTATCGTCGTATAGCAAGATCGAGGCGGCTTCGGCGTGCGTGATATCTGCCGAAGCGCGCACGATGTCGTCCAACAGGATGTCGAGGTCGAGGGTGGAGGCAAGGTCGCGCGAGATTTCGATCAGGCGCAGGTAACTTCCGAGGGTTTGGGTTTTGATTTCAGCCATGGATCGCCCTTTTGATGATTTCCGGCAGGATGGTTTCCACGTTGTCTGTGAAAACCAAATCTGCGCGGACGTTGATATAGGTAGGTGTGTTGTTGATGATGATAAGGTGCGCGCCGCGATCAAGCACTTGCATGGGAAGCCCCGCCACAGGCAGGACTTCGAGCGAGGAACCGGCGACCAGCATCAAGTCGGCTTGACGCGCTTCGCGTTGCGCTTCATCCCACGCCGCATGTGGCAGCTGTTCCCCGAACAATATCACATCGGGCTTGAGGATTCCGTTGCAGCTTGGGCAGGTGGGGATGGTTCCATTCTCGATATACGGTTGCAAGAACAACGGCGACTCGTATTTTTTGAAGCATTGCGCGCAGGAGAGCGTGCGGATCGTGCCATGCAATTCGAGAACTTTTTTAGAGCCTGCCTTTTGATGAAGCCCGTCTATGTTTTGGGTTGCGATGGTGACGGCGGCGCCGTGCTTCTCAAGATCGGCAAGCGCGAGGTGCGCGGCGTTGGGTTGCGCGTAAAAAATTTGCCCGGCAAGCGGGCGGAACCATTGGAAGAATTTTTCGGGAGATGTGCGGAACGTGGTGAGCGACGCGGCTTCGAGAGGCTCATTGTGAGACCATAAGCCGGTCCCCTCTGAGCGAAAGTCTGGAATCCCCGAGGGGGTGGAGATGCCGGCTCCTGTTAGGACAACAACGCGCCCGGCTTTGCGGAATAACTCTGCCGCACGCAAAGCGTCAAGCGCTGTTGCAGTGGCGGAGGGAAGACTCATCGAGGCAGCGCCTCTTGCTCGGCGATGTAGTCAACGAGTTTGACGATCTGGCGAGTGGTGAGGCTGTCTGGCTGGCAGATCACGGCGGGGGTCTGCGTGCGGGTGGCTTGCGTGAAAAGTTCCGGCGCGGGGGTAAGGGTGGTGAGGATCTCATATCCCAACTTGGATTGCACCTGGCTGGAGGGCAACTGCGTATCCGACCGTACGCGGTTGTTGAGCACCGGGTGAATATTTTTCAAATTGACGCCGAACGAATTCAAATCCTCGATGAGCGCCTTGGTGTTGATGATCGTGTTCGGGTTGCCCTCGAGCACTACGAAGATCTCATTACAACGAGGAAGCACCACCTGCGTAAACGGTTGCAGTCCCGCGCCGAGATCAAGGACAATATACCGTCCGAGCGATACGAGCTTCGAGATGAACGCGCCGTAGTTGGCGTTCTGACCGATCAAGTGCATATCACGCGGGCGGTCGGAGGCAAGCAGGATGTTCAAGCCGGACGCGTGACGCGTGAGGGAGGAACGAACGCTATCCGAGGTAATATCCGATAATTTTGTGGCGCTTAACATATCCACCAGCCCGGTGGACGCTTTCAGTCCCAGTTCCAGCGATAATGCGCCATGCCCGGGGAGCATCTCCGCAAGGATGACATGCCCTTTGGCGCGGGTGTGCAAGCCGGCGGCAACGTTCAAAGCTACGGTGGTTGCGCCTAACCCGCCGCGCGCGCTGATCACGCCGACAACGTATCCTTCCTGCCCGGCGCTGACCGGGACGGCGGATACGCTTTCACCTTTCTTATCATTGGCGCGCGCCAGCAATGCTTTGACGCGCGCTTGCAATTCGGATGGATGCGTGGGTTTGGTCAGGTAGTCGTTCGCCCCCACTTCAAAGCCGATCACTTTATCGTCTAATTGAGTTTTGGCGGTGAACATCAAGATGGGCGTTTCGGTGGTGGATGGATTCGCCCGCAAGCGGCGGGTGACTTCGTAGCCGTCCATATCCGGCATCATAATGTCCAGCAAGATTAAGTCGGGGTCTTCGTCGAACGCTTTATCCAAACCCTGTTGACCGTTGGTTGCCGCGCTGATTTGATATCCCTGGCGTTGAAGCATCAGCCCCACGAGGCGCAGGGTATCAAGATCGTCATCGATGATAAGAATTTTTTCGCTCATGCGCGGCATCCCTTACAAAAGTATTGCAACAGTCTAGCATAAAGAAGGCGCAAGGGCAAGCCAGTTGTCATCCTTGCAAGTATGCTATAATGATTTTGCAAAACGGGATCACTTCCTACTTGCGGGGATGACAGGCTTCGACGGGAGAGGCTGGTTCCGGAATGCGAGCCGAGCGGCGCCGAACTCGTAAACTCAGCGCAAACAATCAAGTGCCAATCGCACTTCCTACGCTGCTATGCCCCTCGCCGCTTAATGCGATGAGACCATAACAGTTGGCGTCTTAGGATGCCACGTCCGCCGGAGCCGTCCTCCACCCGGTGACGGACCGGGCGAAACAATGGTGTGAGCGCCGCGTATGACTCTGCTAAATGCGCGAAAGACCAGCAGATGGTCACAGGGTTACCTGCCCGCCGAGATCTCTGTGATGAAACTTTTCGGCAGGCTACGCTCGTAGATTTCCGAGGGTCGAGTCTTTCGGACCCGGGTTCAATTCCCGGCATCTCCACAACGATCATCCAGCAGTTGAACTGCTGGATGATCGTTTAAGCAGTTGAATCGCAGACCAAACTCTGTGTTATAAGATGCCGATGAAAAAACTTTTTCTTGGATGCCTGCTCCTCATCACCGCCTGCAAAAGCGCCACTGCGACTCCCGCGCCCGAAACTTCTCTCTTCCCAACCTCAACGCATCTTCCCACCCTTCTGCCTGCCTCGCCAACCCCCGAACCTGCCGCTACGCCGACCTTCGAGCCTTCGCCTACCGCGCTCCCGCGATACTTCGTTCAGGATTTTAACGATTCCATCGCCGGCTGGGTGATCTTACAGGCTGGCAACAATTCCGTTCCGGCGGTCAATGTGGCGAACGGCTCTCTCCTCCTTCAGATTGATTCGCCTTTCACCTGGCTGTACGCCCTGTACGGACCGGAAGACTACGCCGATGCGCGCATCGAAGCGCAGTATCAAAACCGGGCTGGCACACCGGCCTCGGCGGGCTTGGTCTGTCGCTACAGCGAGACAGATGGCTGGCTTGAATTCAACCTCTCCACCGATGGGCTGTATAACATCCTCTATGGAAAATGGCTCGCTTTGGGAGTCGCCGAATATGCCCCCATTGCCGATGGCGCGATCAAAAATGCGCAACCCAGCGGCGCAAGTCAAACGATTGGGTTGGAGTGTTCCGGCGATACGCTCACCCTGCTTGTCAACGAGACCGTTCTCCGCCGCATGGATGTGTCGCGCTTCGAACTTGGCACAGGCAAGGTTGGGGTCACAGTCGCTTCGTATGAAAATTTCCCGGTGGTTGTGGGATTCGAACGCGTGGAGGTCAGCGAACCATAAAAACGAACGCGATAAATTCTGGCTGGAACTCACAGATGGCGGGCATCGTTAAAAAGTGAAAAAGGAGGATGCGATGGACACTTTTTCGAGGATCACCGGTATGGTTTTTGGCCTTGCCATTGTAATTCTGGGCTCGTGCATCCCTGTTACGCCCGCGCCCACCGCCACAGCCAAAGCCAAGCCCACACAAGACGCGACTCCGTTGAGTAGCCGAGTCAGCCTCACTGCGGTCTCGATGCGGGAGGAGGGAGCGTCGCCGAAGTACATCATCACAGGTCAGCTTCCCCGGCTGGCTGGCAGTGAAGATGATCGCGTCGCAGACTTCAACAACAAAGCGGAAAAGATGATGCAGGAGGAAATTCAATATTTCCGCGAGAACGTGCTTGCCCACATGACCTCCACGCCCATCACGTCGGGCAGTTCCTTCGATGCCCAATACGCGCTCGTGTACCAAAACAACGGAATATGGGCGTTGAAGTTCACCTTTTCCGGCTACGCCGATGGGGCGGCGCATCCCTTTCATTACAGTCTGACGCTCAACTACGATCTCGAACAAGGAAAGACGCTTTCGCTGGATGACCTGTTCGCCGCCGACACCGCGTACCTGAAAACCATTTCGAGTTTTTGCATTGCCGAACTCAGCCGGCGTGACATCGGGTTTTATGGCGGGTTCGAGCAGGGCGCGGCGCCGGTGGAAGAGAACTATCGCAATTGGAACATCACGCGCGACGGCATCTTGATTACCTTTGACGAGTATCAAGTCGCGCCGTACGCGGCGGGACCGCAAACCGTTGTTGTGCCATACAGCGAATTGCAGTCGCTCATTAACTTGAATGGTCCGCTGGTGGGGAGGTGATCGCAAAAAGCATAAACCAGCATTCGAACTTTTCCAGTCTCACATGGAGGCGCCGGGCGTCGTATCGATTCAACTGGGCGCGTTCATCAAAGACAAAAAAATCAACCTGCCCGGGGATGACTTCCGGTCAGGAGAATTCCTTTCGCGGGGCTGGGCTTGTAAGACGAGAATCATTGCCAGTCTTTGGATATTGACTATAATCTGGCTCGCAACGATTCTACTTGATCCTATGGTGAGACCGTGACGTATGAGATCCGCCGCGCAACCGCGGCCGACAAACCCGAATGGCTGAGAATGCGGCAATTGCTGTGGCCCGAAGCCCCCATCGAATATTTAGATTGGGACCTGGACGAAATTTTGGAGAGCAGGAGGCAGGCAGTCTTCGTCGCATCCCGCGCCGAGGGAAGCCTGGTCGCCTTCATTGAAACCCGCCTGCGCGATGTGGCAGAGGGGTGCGAATCCAGCCCGGTCGGCTACATCGAAGCGTGGTTCGTGGATGAAAATGTTCGCGGTCAAAAACTGGGGCGCGAGATGATCCGTGTTGCCGAGGGATGGGCGCGCGAAAATGGATGCGCCGAGATGGGGTCTGATACCTGGCTCGAGAACGAAGTCAGTATTCAGGCGCATGTCAAAACCGGCTACTATGAGACGGGGCGGCTGGTCCACTTCATAAAAAAGTTGTAAGCGGCAGGGTCAGCGTAACGGGGGAGACGTTTCTTACCAACAGACAATGCAGGAGATATACTTGCCATCATGCGAATCTGCTCGCTTGTTTTCACTATCATCATTTTGGTTACCGCTTGTTCATCCCCGGCGGAGTCAATGGAGGCTGTTGTGCCGAACCAACTCACACTCACCAGCGAGGCGTTTGCCAATGGAGGCTCGATCCCGGTGAAATATTCATGCAATGGCAGAGACGTTTCCCCCGCGCTCGCGTGGGGCGAGCCGCCCACAGGAACGCAATCGTTCGCCCTCCTTATGGACGATCCCGATGCGCCCGGCGGTTGGGCGCATTGGGTGTTGTACAATATTCCCGCCGAGGCGCGCGGTTTGCCCGAAGACCTGGCGGTCACCGGCAAGAATGTGCCGGAAGGACAGGGCAGCCCGTTTACCGGTAAAAATTCGTGGGGCGATATCGGCTACGGAGGTCCATGCCCGCCGAGCGGCGCGCATCGGTACTTCTTCAGACTCTATGCGCTCGACGAACTGCTCGGCTTGTTGCCGGGCGCAAACAAGGGCGAACTGCTCAAAGCCATGGAAGGTCACATCCTTGCGCAAGGCGAACTGATCGGCGTGTTCAGTAAATAACTGACTCTATCCGAAATAAAACGGGACGCTGATTCGCGCAGACCCTTGCGCTTCCCGCCAGGGCAGGTGAAACACAGATTTTTCTTTTTTGAATCAGCGAAAATCAGCGTTTTTCAGCGTCCAAAAAATGTTCTTCGCTTATTACCAATAAAGTCTAATGAATCCGAAACCCAACAACGAAAGCCGTACCCATGACCCATTGCGGGCTTGTCCCAGTCCGCGAATAATTCGTGATAATAGCGATGCACATCCCCGCGTCGCTTTTTTCATGGATGTATAATCTTGATTATGGCTGTCTTTTCCAACAAACGCATTCTCCTCGGCGTGACCGGCTCCATTGCCGCCTACAAAGCCGCCGACCTCGCCTCCAAACTCACGCAAGCCGGCGCATTGGTGGATGTGATCCTCACCGAAGCCGCGCAAAAGTTTGTCACACCGCTCACCTTCCAATCGGTCACCGGGCGGCGCGCCCATACTGACTCTGACCTGTGGGGCAATGAAGCGCATGTCCTGCATGTTGGCTTGGGGCATACGGCTAACCTACTCATGATCGCTCCCTGCACCGCGAACACCATCGCCAAACTTGCATACGGTCAGGCAGACACCTTGTTGACAGTGACCGCCCTCGCCGCAACCTGCCCGCTCCTCCTCGCGCCCGCCATGGACGGCGGCATGTATGACCACCCCGCCACACAAGAAAATTTGGATACCCTGCGCAAACGCGGCGCTCACATCATCGAGCCAGCGGATGGGCGCCTCGCCTCGGGGCTCGCCGGCACAGGGCGACTGCCTGAAACGCCCGAACTCATTGGGAACATCCGCCTCATCTTAGGACGGGACGGCTGGCTCGCCAATCGGAAAGTGATCGTCACCGCCGGCGGCACTCAAGAACCGCTCGACCCGGCGCGCGTGCTAACGAATCATTCCTCCGGCAAGCAGGGCTACGCCATTGCCCAAGCCGCCTTGGATGCCGGCGCCCAAGTCACCTTGATCACCGCGCCTACCGCGTTGAAACCTCCCGTTGGCGCGCGCGTCATGCAGGCGCAGACGGCGCGACAAATGCTCGATGCCGTTTTGCAGGAGTCCGCCGGGAGCGACGCGCTCATCATGGCGGCGGCGGTGGCAGACTTCCGCCCGAAACATTTGGCGAAGGATAAGATCAAGAAGGAAGGCGGCGCGCCGCAGATCGAACTCGAAGCGACGGATGACATCCTGAAAGCCGTATCAAGCCACAATGGCGGAAAGACGCGCCCGAAGGTGGTCGTCGGGTTTGCGGCAGAATCCAGAAATCTATTGGAAAACGCGGCAAATAAGTTAGAATCCAAAAAACTGGATGTGATCGCGGCAAACGATATTTCGGCAGGGGATGCCGGGTTTGCCGTGGAGACCAATCGTATAACTTTATTGTTCGCAGACGGGCGTGAGGAATCGTTATCGTTGATGAGTAAAATAGATGCGGCTGAAATTTTGATCGAGCGCGTCGCGGGATTGCTGGGGTGATATGCGCGTCTTGGTGATCTCGGATATTCACGCGAACTTTACCGCCCTTGAAACGGTGCTGGCAGACGCCGGCGCTGTGGATGAAACGTGGTGCCTCGGCGACCTGGTGGGCTACGGTCCCGACCCGAACGAGGTGGTGGAGAGGGTGCGGGGTTTGCCCAACCTCACCTGCCTGCTCGGCAACCACGACGTGGCGGCGATCGGCAAGATTCCCTTTGAATCGTTCAACGGGGACGCGCGGCGCGCGCTTGAGTATCACGAAAAAGCGCTGACGAAGGAAAACATGGACTTCCTGCTTTCCTTGCCATCGAGCCTGACGGTGAAAGGGGATGCCAGCCTCGTGCATGGAAGCCCGCGCGATTCGATCTGGGAGTACATTTTGAACGCGCTTTCGGCGCGTCTCAATTTTGCGCATTTCACCACGCCATGGTGTATGGTGGGTCATTCGCATTTGCAGTGCATGTTCCGCTTGCACCCGGAAAACGAGCGCGTGACTCTTGAATCGCTGAAGGTGAATGAGGCGATGATATTGAAGCCGCGCTTGATCATGAACCCCGGCTCGGTGGGTCAGCCGCGCGACCGCGATCCGCGCGCCGCCTATGCCATTTACGATACCGAAGAGAAAAAATGGGAGCCGCGCCGCGTGACGTATGACATCCGCGCAGTGCAGAAGCGCATCCGCGAGGCGAAGTTGCCGGAGAAGCACGCGATGAGGTTGATGGAGGGGTGGTAGGGGTGGTGGTGGGGTAATTGATAATTGGAGAATTAGAGGATTACGAGGGGAGATTAGAGACTGGAGATTGGAGATTGTTTGAGGGTGGTGGAACATTTTAAGAGATGCTTCGTCGGTAGAGTGAAATCACTTTGCCTTATCAAGGAGAAGAAAACATGAAACGCCCAGTTTTGATCATTCTATCGGTGGTGGTTGCTTTTGTCCTCGTTGGATCGTTGTTGATGAATTTGTTCGGCTTGCGAGTTGGACAGACGTTCAGTTATGTTTCAACCGAATTGCCCGGTTACGGCGGCGGGGCGCCTGAGTTTGGAGCCCCGCAAGAATTGTTTGCTTCCGCTCCGATCCCAGTAAGCGACCAGATTAGCGCGCAAATGGAAGGAATGGATCCTTCCAAGGCGCAGGCGCTGCAAGAGCGCATGGTCATCCAAAATGCAGACCTTGCCATCGTCGTCGCTGACCCAAAGACGCGCATGAGCGAGATCGCGGACATGGCGAAAGCAATGGGCGGATTCGTCGTCTCGTCCAATTTGTACACAACCTATTACGGAGCCAACAGCGCGGAAGCGCCGGAAGCCACCATCACCATCCGCGTCCCGCAAGAAAAACTGGATGAGGCGCTCAAGGCGATCAAAGATGGCGCGGTGAAAGTGAATTACGAGAATCGCGCTAGCGATGACATAACCAGCGTCTATGTGGACTTGCAATCGCAACTCAAAGCCAAGCAAGCCGCCGAGAAAAAACTGCTGGAGATCCTCGACGCCGCCGATGAGACCGAGGATGTGCTTGCGGTCTATACCCAATTGCAGATCATCCAAAGCGAGATCGAAGTGTTGAAAGGACAGATCAAATACTACGACGAGTCGGTTGCGCTTTCCGCCGTCAGCGCGCGCTTGATCGCCGAGGAAACCGTCCAACCTGTGGAGATCGGCGGTTGGAAACTGGAAGGCACAGCCAACGAAGCGATCCAGAAATTGATCTACTTCACGCAAGGCTTCGTCAAGTTCATCATCACCTTCGCGCTGTTCACGCTTCCCTCGCTTATTCTGGTTGCCATCCCGCTTTCTCTTTTGTTCCTCGGCGGGAGCAGGTTGTATCGCAAATTCGGCAAATCGAAAGCGGCTGTGGAAGTGAAAGAGGAAGCGAAGAAGTAGATTGCGATATGTCATGCTGAGCCGCGCTCTTGCTCTTTGCGGCGAAGAATCTCTCATCCAGTCGTAGAGACCCTTCGCTAACGCTTACATCGTCCCGATGTCCTTCGGGAGGGTGACAAACTTAAAACAAGACCTGACAGATTCGCTCCGCGAAATCTGTCAGGTCTTTTGTTATATAATCCGTTCATGGAAAAACTCGTCCGCGAGGCGCGGGAATTGTTCAACGTACATATCACAGGGAGACAAGTGATGTCGTTGATGACGTACGAAAAAGAATTGCTGGCGTGGAATCAGAAATTCAACCTGACCGCCATCCGCGACTCGGAATCCATCCGCGCGAAACATTTTTTGGATTCGTTCTCGTGCGTCCTCGCGTGGAAAGCAAACCCGCCCGCTTCTCTCATTGACGTGGGGGCTGGCGCGGGCTTCCCCGGGCTGGCGCTGAAAATCCTTTACCCGAATTTGAAGTTGACCGTTGTCGATTCGGTGGGCAAGAAAGCGATGTTCTGCCAGCACATCGTCGGCGCGCTGGGGTTGAATGATGTGAATGTAATTCAAGCGCGCGCGGAAGATTTAGGACAGAACAAAAACCACCGTGAAAATTATGATTGGGCAGTGGCGCGCGCGGTGGCGAACTTAAACATCCTCAGCGAATATCTGTTGCCGCTGGTGAAAGTGGGTGGGACGGCGCTCGCGCAAAAAGGCGAAACGGCGCGCGCCGAAGCGGAGTCGGCGAAGAAGGCGATGAAATTGTTGGGAGGAGAATTAAGAGAATTGATTCAGGTTAACTTGCCGGGGGTGGAAGATGATCGTTTCCTCGTGCTGGTAGATAAAATTGCGGCGACACCCCCGAAATATCCGCGCAAGGCGGGAGTCCCTGCGAAACAGGCGCTGTAATTAAGCGCGTTGACGCTCAATTTGAACAGGATGGCGCCGACTTTGCCCCCGATTTTTTGTGTCAACTGGAATCGGAGGAGATGCCGGATACTGCTGTGCCTGCTTAGGATTGATTTCGCGCCAAAGGGGAGAAAAATATCCGTCTCAAAGCGAGAATCCAAGTCGCCTGCGCGCTTGTCAGGGATAAAGGCGTAACGACGATATTGGTTGGGGCAGTGTTTGAGCAGATTGATACGCAGTTATATTGATCGTAGTTATACTGCGCGCAGAATGGAGGTTCTTCTGTGCAATCTCTACAGAGTTTACTGGGTTTATTTTTGGTAGGGCAGGAATACCATTCACCACATTCTTGAGGAAAAGTTCTCCAGTTGCAACAGTCCCCAATTTGCTGAGCCGAGCCTGTGTAGTTTTGACATTGATAACTTGTACACTGGCTACCAACAATAGTTGACCCACGAACTGTTCCAACAGGACAATCAATGGTACTAAGATTACATGTAGGTCCACCACAGGATGCGCACCCTCCTTGGTTATTTAGCCCACATGGGCAAGACCCCCCGCCAGGAGGCGTTGGACCAGGAGCTACGCAATTACCACTTACACAAGAGTATCCCGCAGGGCAACCAGCGCCTACTCCGATTCCACACTCCGCGCCACCGCCTGAGCAGGTGCCACTATCATTTATTCCTCCACAAGGGTTAGGTGGATTTAAGCAAGTTTGCCCGCCGCAATCTGCATTAGAGCAACATAGTTGAGCATTTACAGTTATAGGAAATAATAGCGTAAATAATACAAAAAGTGACAAGTAAAAAAATTTCATACCCCGATTTTATATTAGCTACTAGGGTCTTATGCTAGTTGACAAAACGTCCTCAAGCGTGATATTGGAGTTTCTGCTGAAAGAAACCAAACACACCAGAGGACGCTCCCGTGATAAACGACTTCAATGATTTTTGTACATGGATGTATGTTGTGACCGATGAT
>CASGHD010000106.1 GCA_949319575.1 uncultured Anaerolineales bacterium
CGTGAAGAAATTCAAATCCCGAAGGGATGATATAAATTCGGCGAGCTTTATCACCCCTTCGGGGTTGAACAAATTGCGTTTTGCAGTCTATAATCATGTGACCCCTTCGGGGTCATATGCTCTTTGAAGGTATAGAGATAATTATGCACATATGCGATATCCACTTCCTCTACGAATACAACTACTGGGCGAACAAGAAGATCCTCGCCGCGAGCGCGGGCGTGACTCACGAGCAGTTCCTCGCGCCTGCATCGTTTCCCTTCGGCGGGTTGCGTGGAACGTTAGTCCACCTCGTAGATGCAGAACGGATTTGGCGCGTGTTATTCGAAACCCAAATCGTCACCGAAGACCAAGACTTGAAAGCAGAAGACTTCCAAACTTTCGAATCACTTGAAAAGAAATTCCGCGAAGAGGAAGAACTGATGCGAGCCTATCTCAATCGCCTGAGCGATGAAGATATGGACAGTCATTTGAAATATACAACCACCGAAGGCGCGCGCCGCGATAGAATCATGTGGCATTGCCACATCCACCTGATGAATCACGGCACGCAACACCGTAGTGAAGCCGCGGCGATCCTCACGGAGTATGGTCAATCTCCGGGCGAACTTGATTTCACGGTCTTCCTGAACGAGTGGAAAAAATGAACGGGAATACCCGAACCAGCCTCAAGGTCGGGATGACCGTGCTTGTCGTCCAGAAACAAGACCAGCGCACAAGTAAGTTAACCAAGGGCATCGTCAAAGATATCCTCACCAAATCGCCGAACCATCCGCATGGCATCAAAGTCCGCTTGCAGAGCGGGGAGGTTGGGCGCGTCAAGGAAATCATTTTGGAATGAAGACAAAGATTCTATTTGGAACTCTCGCGCTGGGCGTGATGCTGGCGTGCGCGCCGGCCGGGTTGGCGACACCGGTGGTCGTCCCGGCTGACTCGAACGCGATCCAACTGTACATGCAACAAACCGCCGCCGCGGCGTTCACCCAGACGCAAGCGTCGATTCCCACCGTGCCGCCGACATTGACGCTCACGCCGACGCCGCCTCCCACATTCACGCTCGTGCCGACGCTCACGCCGGTTGGCGCCATTGTTTTTGCCGCGCCTACGCGTTCACAACGCGTGCAATATTTCCGCATCAAGCACGATCACCAAATCGCGCTGTACAACTTCCGCTCGCGCACCGTAAGCCCCGATTGGGGATATACCAAACAGACCCCTGAAATTTTGCCGATGTTTCCGATTCCCAAGGAAGGCACGGGCACGATCCGCACCCCGGTGAGCGGCGCATGGGAGCGATTTATCGACGAGTTGAACGGAAACAATAGCGGCAAACTGAAGTACCTCAAATCCTCTGGCACGGCCTTGTTCAATGGCGCGGGCTTCCCTCAAATGGAAAGCCTGACGATGGGCGGGAACATCATTACCCTGGAGGCGATCTCCAACGGCTGGGGCAAGGTTCACACCATGGACTTTAGCTCCCCCGGTAATGCCGGCATCGAAAATTATTTTACCCGCCCCGATCTCGTGCATAAATTTGTGTTGGTATCCTGGAACACCAAGAATAAGACCACCATCTGGCCCAACACCCCAAAAGGCGATATCTTTTATCCGTTCGTTGCGCGCAACGATGTGTGGGTGCAGATGGATCGCCTTGAACCGTTCCCCATCCTGCCGATGAATGTGAGCGCGGTGATTACACAAGATATCCGAAAAGAACCGAAAGCGGATGGCGACCTGACGAATACCCGTCTTGAGGAAGGTAGACCGGCAACCATTGTCACGTATCAACCCTCCGCTTCAGATGTGTGGGGACAGTTGCAAAACGGCGGATGGATTCTTTTGTTCTCCTACACGGAGGATGGTCCCACCCACTTCACAACCTGGAGCATGGCGACCCTGCCTCCCAACCCGCCAAACTTTGCGGAGTGAAATCATCATTGTTCAAGCGCTGAATTTGTCCAGCCGCAGAATCCACAGAGACCCTTGAGAAATCTTTTCTCTGCGCTCTCTGTGGCGAAGAGACTTTTGCAAGAGGTCTTATAACAAACGAAAAAATCCGCTTGTTCCGTGAAATCCTTGAATTCAAATACGATCAAGTCTTTTCTTGAGAAAGCCATGGTTGGCCGGCTCCAAGCTCCCGGATAACAAAATGCGTGTGCTATACTCGCGCAAATGACCATCCTTTCGATTCTCTTCCCCCTTCTTGGCTATCTCTGCGGTTCGCTCCCATTTGCCGTGTGGGTCACCCGCTTCGCCAAAGGTGTGGACGTGCGCGACGGCGGCTCAGGTCATGCGGGGACGACAAATACGGCGCGGCAGGCAGGCTTCGGCTGGGGCGCGCTCGTATTAATTCTCGACATCGCCAAAGGATTCATCCCGACGTTATTGGCATATCGATATTCCGGTGAAACGTGGGTGATCGCCCTGACCGGCGCGCTGGCGGTCATCGGTCACTGCTGGCCCCTCTTTGCGCAATTCCGCGGCGGCATGGGGCTGGCAACCTTCGGCGGCGCAGTCCTTGCGTTGCATGCGCTCGCCTTCTTTTCCGGCATCGGCTTGCTGATAGCCATGCTGGCGATCCTCCGTCACCGCGCGCGCGCCAGCCTCGTCGCCGGTTTGGCGCTTGCCCCGCTATATTGGTTACTCAACCTGCGCGGCGCGGAGTTTTGGATCGCCATCGCCTGCGGACTGGTGATCGCCTATCGCTTTCTCATGGATTGGAACCGCCAATATCGGGGACTCTAATGAAACTCGGCATCGTCACTGATTCAACCTGCGACCTCCCCAACAATCTCATTGAAGGACACGAACTCGAAGTTGTCCCTTCGATTCTGATTCTGGATGGAAAAGAATACGCGGACGGAACCGGGCTCTCGCGCGAAGACTTCTACAAACGACTCGCCTCGCTTCACCCCTATCCGACAACTGCCGCGCCTTCGATCGGCGATTTCGCGTCCCGTTACGACTCCCTCCTCTCGCGCGGTTGTGATCACATCCTCTCCCTCCACGCCGCAGGGACGTTAACCGCCATCATCAACTCTGCGCGGCAGGCGGCAAACGATTTCCCGAACAAGATAACAATCATAGACAGCGGCTCGCTCTCGCTGGGACTCGGCTTTCAAGTTCTCGCGGCGGCGGAAGCGGCTGAGTTGGGATTACAAGCCGCAATGGAGGCAATCGAATCGACGCGCAGGCGATCATCCGTTTTTGCCGCGCTGGATACGATGGAGAATCTCAAACGCAGCGGACGCGTCCCCGGCGTGGTCGCGCAATTGGGAGGCTTGTTATCCATCAAACCAGTGGTCGAAATCAAAGAGGGAAGCGTCAAACCCATCGGCGCCACGCGCACCACAAAACAATCCGATGAACGCATGTTGAACTTATTGTTGGACGTGGGTGAAATGGAACGGCTGGCGATCCTGCACACCAACGCCCCTGCGCGCGCAAAACAATTGTTGGACAGCGTGATGGATCGTCAACACAAATTCGTCCCGCGCGATATTTTATTTGTCAACGTCACTGCGGTGATTGGCACACATCTGGGGGCGAACGGTCTGGGCTTTGCGGCAGTGAAAACAGACCGTGGACGGTAGACCATAGACGATGGTCAATGGTCTATCGTCCATCGTCTACCGTCCAATCAAGAAAACGCCTGAATACCCGTCTGTGCCCGCCCCAAAATCAATGCGTGGATGTCGTGAGTCCCCTCATAGGTGTTGACTGCTTCCAAATTCATTGAATGTCGAATCACGTGGAACTCATCCGAGACGCCGTTGCCACCGTGCATATCGCGCGACATTCTTGCAATGTCCAACGCCTTGCCGCACGAGTTGCGTTTAATCAGCGAGATCATCTCAGGCGTGGACTTGCCCTCGTCTATCAAACGTCCCACGCGCAACGCGCCTTGCAACCCCAGCGTGATCTCTGTCATCATGTTTGCCAACTTCAATTGGATAATCTGGTTCGCCGCCAACGGACGCCCAAACTGCGGACGGTCCAGCGTGTATCCCCGCGCCGCGTGCCAGCAGAACTCCGCCGCGCCCAATGCGCCCCACGCAATTCCATACCGCGCCTTGTTCAAACACCCGAACGGACCACCCAAGCCCTTCACGTTCGGGAAAATATTTTCCTCAGGCGCAAATACTTCGTTCATCACGATCTCGCCTGTGGAACTGGCTCGTAAACTAAACTTCCCCTCGATCTTCGGCGCGGACAGTCCCTTCATTCCCTTTTCGAGAATGAACCCGCGAATCTCGCCATCGAGTTTTGCCCACACAACGAACACATCCGCTATCGGTGAGTTGGTGATCCACATCTTGTTGCCTTGCAAAACGAATCCGCCATCCACTTTTTTGGCGCGGGTTTCCATGCTGGCGGGGTCGCTTCCATGATTTGGTTCGGTCAGCCCGAAACAACCGATCCACTTTCCACTTGCTAGATTGGGGAGATACTTTTTCTTTTGCTCTTCCGTGCCATACGTGTAAATCGGATACATCACCAGCGAACTCTGCACCGACATCGCCGAACGGTATCCGCTATCCACGCGTTCGACTTCGCGGGCGATCAATCCATACGCGACATGATTCAACCCCGCGCCGCCATACTCCTCAGGGATGGTTGACCCCAGAAATCCCATGTTTCCCATTTCATCCATGATCTCGCGGTGGAAGATTTCTTTGCGGTTCGCTTCAAGAATGCGCGGCTGTAACTTATCCTGACAATACTTGCGCGCCGTGTCGCGGATCATGCGCTCTTCGTCGGTGAGTTGATCGTTGAGCAGGAAGGGGTCGTCCCATTTGAAGGTTGGTTTTGCCATGATTGCCTCGTGATTGTGTTGTGCGCGCTACGAAAAACGATTGTATCAAAATTCAGGGAGACAATCTTACGCGATCACCGCGCCTTCCATTTGCAACAGCCACTCTTTCGTTTTCAATCCCTGCCCGCCGCCGTAGCCGTGCAGTTTGCCGTCCATGCCGATGACGCGGTGACACGGAATTACCAGCGGTATCGGGTTCATGGCGTTCGCGCCGCCCACTGCGCGATACGCGCGCGGACGGTTGATCTGCTGGGCAATGTCGAGATACGTCCGTGTTTCGCCGTACGGGATGCGGAACACGGCTTGCAACGCCTCGCGCTGGAACGGGGTGAGGCGAGTCCAATCAATGGAGATGGTGAAGGCGCGACGTTTCCCCTCGATGTATTCGGCGAGTTCCTTCGCGTATGGCTTGATGCGCTTCGCATCTTCCACGACGGGACGCTTGAGTCGCGCTAGGTAGGAATCAAACTCCCCCTGCGACTCCGCCCACTCAACGGCAACCAGGCCGAAGTCGGAGGCGGCGATGCGAAAGTTTCCCAGGCAGGTCCCGTTGAGCTCTCCGATGTATATGGGGGACGCATCCTGACTCGTTTTCTTCATCTGATTCTCGCTCGAATTATAGCGCACACTACCTCTTTCGATCTTGTTAGGCGTCGGGAAGTCGTAGGGTAATCGTAGGTTTGGCGTCAAGCACGATTGAGTCGACTATGATAAATTAGACCCCGTAAGGTGATTTCTCTTCTCCTCCTTTCGTAGGGAACCGCGGTCGGCGTCCGCGGTTCTCGTACTTTAAAGGGCAGGTTGAGGGAACTGCCGTTATAATACCCGGGCGAATTTAATCCAAGAGGTCAAGATGACAGTTCAAATCACCATTCTCGGTTTGGGGCAAGTGGGGAGTTCGATCGGGCTTGCGCTTGCCAGCCAGAAAAACATCAAACGAGTCGGGCACGACAAAGATTACGAAGTTGCGAGGCTTTCACAAAAGGCCGGCGCGGTGGACGAGATCAAGATCAACCTGCCCTCTTCGGTTAGTAATGCGAATATCGTTATTCTCAGCATGCCCCTCCATGAAATCTATGACACGCTCGGATACATTGCCCAGGACCTCCAGGAAGGGACGGTGATCCTCGACACGGCTCCCGCCAAGGGGGAGGTTGCCTCGTGGGTGGGAAGGTTGATCCCTCAGGAGCGTTATTACGTGGGGCTTTCACCTGCGGCGGGGGCGAACTACCTGCATGGCAACGATCTCGGTGTGGCTTCTGCCCGCGCCGACCTGTTCAAGGATGGGCTGTTCCTCGTCAACGCGCCTGCCGGCACGCCCAGCGAAGCGTTGGATCTGGCAAGCAATCTTATCAACCTGATGGGCGCGCAAGTGATGTTCACCGATTCGGTGGAAGCGGATGGGTTACTGGCGGCGACCCATGTGTTGCCGCAATTGGCGGCGGCGGCGCTTTTGAACGCCACGGTGAGCCAACCCGGCTGGACAGAAGCGCGCAAGGTAGCCGCGCGCCCATACGCCTCGGTTACCTCGGGCATTGCCTACCACGATGAGGCGAAATCGCTGCGAGATGCCGCGCTGGCAAACCGCGAGAACACCGTCCGCATGTTGGACGCGTACATGGCGTCTTTGCAGAAGTTGCGCGACCAGATCGGGGATGGGAATGAAGCGGCGCTTTCCTCCTATCTTGAAGACGCCGTCAAGGCGCGAAACCGGTGGATCGATGAACGCGCGCGCGCAGACTGGCAGGGCGCGCAACCATCCGATATGGATTCGGTCACACTTGGCGCGCGCATGAATCAACTGCTCCTTGGCAATTTATTTGGGCGTAATAAAAAGAAAAAGTGAGCGTTTGTTTCTGCTATATCGTCGAATGCGCCGACGGAACCTATTACACAGGCTGGGCAATGGACCCGGAAAAGCGCGTTGTCGTCCACAACAAAGGACGCGGCGCGAAATATACACGGATGCGGCTCCCTGTGAAATTGGTGTACGTGGAAGAACAACCGAATCGAAACGCGGCGATGAGACGCGAACGCGCGATCAAGAGGATGAAGAGGGATGGGAAAATGCAGTTGATCAATGGTGTGACGAAAAAACGTAGACAAGGAAACAAGTAAACACGTACACACGAAAAAACAAGGCTGGAGAGTCTCACGACCTCCAGCCTTGTTTACTTGTCTACTTGTATACCTGTGTACGTTATTCCGTGAACAACGGCAAATGCCCCAGCGAAATGATGTGCATCCACTCGGCGCGGTCGCCTTCGGTAAGGATCGCCGCTTCGGCAACCACAGTTGATTCCGCTTTATCGAGGATCATTCGCATTCCTTGAAGCGTGGACCCTGTGCTGATCACATCATCCACAATGACAACCTTCTTCCCCTTGATTGTCTCGCGGTCTTTCTCATCGAGGATCAACGTCTGCGGTTGACCGGTGGTGATGGATAACGTCTCTGCTTTGAGCGCATCGCCCATGTAGAGTTTATACGCCTTGCGTAGCACCACGTAAGGCTTTTTTGTTTCCACTGAAAGCGCATACGCCAGCGGAATAGACTTCGCCTCTGCGGTTACCAACACATCGAATGATTTGTCTGCTAATTTCATTGCCAGTTCTTTCGCAGAAGCCTGCGCCAATTCGGTATCCCCAAGAATGTTGAGGATCGCGATCTTCAACCCCGGCTTGATCTCGAACAAGGGTAACTCGCGTTTTAATCCCGCAATCTCAACTGCATATGTCTCATGTTTCGTCATGTCATTCTCCACAGTCAAATTTCAGCCGTAGTTTATCACGATTCATTTATAATATTCACCAATCGCCAATGGCTCTCCGGGAGTTATCGTGATTCTTGTACACGGATCACGCGGATTTCACGGAAAAACCTTCAAATATTCTTCTTTCTCCGCGTTTTCCGTGATTTCCGTGTGCCAAAAAGGTTTAATCACGGCGATTCCCAATGAGCCTCGCCAATCCCTAGTCTCCAGTCACTAGTCTCCAATCTCAATTCTCTAATTCTCCAATCCTCTCCTCACTCAATTACCAATTACGACTTACCTCTTCCCTCCCATGCTCCCCAACCTCCACCTCAACGACCACCTGCGCCTCCGCAAACAACATCCCTGTGGCTCCTACGAATGGACGGTAACACGCCTCGGCGCGGACATCGGCTTGGAATGTAAAGGGTGCGGACGGAGAGTCATGCTCACGCGGCGCGAACTGGCAAAGAGACTCAAAACCAATTTGACAAAACATGATGACACCGAAAAAAATGACAACTAGAAAACCTCATATCGTATTTTATTTTTCCGACACGGGCGGCGGACATCGTTCTGCCGCAGAAGCCATCATCGAAGCGGTTCATATCGCATACAAAAACAACGTGACCACAGAAATGGTGGATTTTTTCAAAGAGTACGCGCCTCTGCCGTTTAACCACGTCGGCGCGATGTACCCCTACATGGTCAAAGCGCCGCGTTTGTGGCGCGCGAGTTTTTATGCCACCGATGGACGCGCACAGGCGCGCATGATCACCGCCACCACGTGGCCCATTGCCAGTCGCGGCGCCAAGGCGCTTGTTCGCCAACATCCCGCCGATTTGATCGTCACCGTCCATCCGTTTGCAAACACGTTCGCCTTGCGCGCGCTCGGCAAGGATCGCCCACCGTTCATCAATGTTGTGACAGACATGGTCACCACACACGCGCTGTGGTTCGATAAACGCGCCGACCTCATTCTTGTCCCAACCAAACAGGCGCGCGACAATGCGATTCGATTCAACATGCCGCCCGAAAAAGTTCGCGTGGTGGGTTTGCCCGTCGCGGATAAATATTGCAAGCCGCTCGGACGGAAAAGCACATTGCGAAAAAAACTCGGCTGGACTCTCGACAAGCCCATCGTGCTTCTCGTCGGCGGCGGGGAGGGGATGGGACCGCTTGCGAAGACCGCGCGCGCGATAGACGCTTCCGGTCTGGACGTGGGGCTGGTCGTCGTGTGCGGGCGGAATCAACGCCTGAAAGCGACTCTCGAAGCGGAGACGTGGGAGAACCCAACATTCATTTACGGCTTCACTCACAACATGCCGGACTTTATGCGCGCCTCCGATTTCATTGTGACGAAGGCTGGTCCCGGCTCCATCGCCGAAGCGCTCAACGCGGAATTGCCGATCATTTTATATTCCAAACTCCCGGGGCAGGAGGATGGCAACGTCACATTTGTGGAAGAGGAAGGCGCGGGCGTGTGGGCGCCGAAACCGCAGGATGTCGTTCGCGCGTTGACGCGTTGGATCATGCGCCCAGAGGAAAAAAAGAGGGTAGTCGAAAACTGCCGCCGCGCCGGAAGACCCGAAGCCGCGCGTACGATTGCGAAAACGATTGGGAAGATGTTGAGGATGGAGAAGGTAAACAGGTAAATACGTAAACAGGGAAACACGTAAACAAGTAAACACGTAAACAGGGAAACACGTGTGTACCTGTCTACGTGTGTACTTGTCTACTTTCCACACGGTATAATCCCCTCGATGTTAGTTTTTGATTCACACTCAATCGAATTGAAAAGCCGTAGCCCTGAACAGACGCGCCAACTTGGGATGCGTTTAGGCGGAGTGTTGCAAACCGGCGATGTGCTCTGTTTGCAAGGCGAGCTCGGCGCGGGCAAGACAACTTTTGTGCAGGGCATCGCGCAGGGCTGGGGTTCGCTCGATTCGGTTTCCAGCCCGACGTTTATTCTTGTCAATGTTTATCGCCGCACGGATCAGAGTAGGGACGGGGTGACCCCGTCCCTACTCTTTCACATGGACGCTTATCGCCTCGACTCGACGGGGGAGGCTGAGGAGCTCGACCTCGACTCGATGCTCGCCGAGGGCGCGTTGATCGTCGAGTGGCCCGAGCGGATGCAAAGTCTCATTTCGAACGAACGCTTATGGGTGGAGTTCGTTCAATCAGGTGAAGAAGAACGCGAACTGAAATTCAACGCGCGCGGCAAGCGCTATGAAGCCTTGCTCGAAATGATTCAGGGAGGTAAGTGATGCTGCTGGCTGTGGACACGTCCAATGAATGGATGGGGCTGGCGATCTACGACGGCAAACAAGTCGTCGGTGAACGCGCGTGGCGGAGCAGTCAACATCACACGATTGAACTTGCGCCGGCGATTCAAGATTTGTTGGCTTCCAATAATTTGAAAATGGAAAATATCTCCGCTGTGGGCGTTGCCATCGGACCCGGTTCGTTTACGAGTTTG